>NZ_JBIFXR010000020.1:0-2470 GCF_043558675.1 Halomonas sp. HNIBRBA4712
TGGCAGTGCGAAACGAGCGCGGCAACACCACCCAGCCGATACGCTTCCAGGGCCAGTGGCAGGATGACGAGAGCGGGCTCTACTACAACCGGCATCGGTACTACGACCCGCAGCAAGGTAGGTATATTAGCCAGGATCCGATCGGGTTGAATGGTGGGACGAATTTGTATGGGTATGTGGGTAATCCGACAGAGATGGTAGATCCACTTGGGTTTTTAGCTATAGCAAGTAACTGCAAAGATTTAGTTGGTAAAGTAACCAATAAGGCAAATGAGGCTTGGGATGGCTTAAAGTGGAGATACGATGCAGTTTCTACAGGTCTAAAAGAAGATTTCTCCGACGGCTTTTTGGAAGGCTTGATTAGGTTTACGGGTGGAAGGACAGAAGAAAGCTTTTTAGAACAGACAATAGAAAACTACTCTTCAAGTAGCATAGCCGTTAATTTCATAGGTGATCCTTTGAAAAAAGGAGCTGGAATATTGACCGGAGGGCAGATTGCCAAAAGATATGGTGGTTATACAATTGGCAATTATGTATTTAAGGGGCCTGCTCCCCATCTCGGTAATCATCCAGGAACTTTGAGGTTGGTTGCAGTCACTACAGCTGTTAATTCGGCTCTTATAACAAGTGCTTATGAAGCGGGAGCCGGAGGAGGGTCTATCGTAAGAACCTTGGCAAATCGATCCTTTCGAAGATTAAGTGAATTTTTAGATTGATTAAGATTTAAAAATCCGGAGGTTGATATGATGGATAGAAACAAAGTTAAGAAAGTGAAGTTTTTCTATAGATTTCTATGTGGCTTCATAGTGAGTGTCTGTCTTTTTTCTATTATAGGTATTGTTGTAATGCTTTTTGAAGAAGGAATAGATTTAAGAATACTTTTCTTTTCTTTGGCGGTAGGTGTAATGCTTCATGTGTCAGCTTCAGTAATGCTGACCGGCTACCCTCCAAAATACTTGAGATGGACTTCAGGCCATGAATAGTATCCATCAATGATTGACTATATAAATTTGGCTCTTCCGACGTCACCCCTTGATTGAGTAGCGCTACACTTTAGAGTCCGATCCTGTGTAAGGAGATTGGACATGAAGAAGCGTTTCAGCGAAGAACAGATCATTGGCTTTCTCGGCGAAGCCGACGCAGGACTATCGATCAAGGAGCCATGCCGTCGGCACGGTTTTCTGAAGCCAGTTACTATTCATGGCACAGCAAGTTTGGCGGCATGAGCGTACCCGATGCCAAACGACTCAAGGAACTCGAAGCCGAAAATGGGCGCTTGAAAAAGCTGCTCGCGGAGTCGCTACTGGAAATGGAGGTCACTCGGGAGGCGCTGAGAAAAAAGTGGTGAGCGCCCCGGCACGGCGAGACTTGGTGCGCTTTATGGTGTCACGTGGCCTGAGCGAGCGCCGAGCGCTGTGCATCATCCGTATGAGTGCCAGTGCACTGCGCTATCAACCGGCCCCTGACCGCAATGAGGCCTTACGTGAACGTATTATTGCCCTGGCCCATCGGCATCGTCGCTATGGCGCCGGCATGATCTACCTGAAGCTGCGTCAAGCGAGTGAACAGGTTAATCATAAGCGCGTTGAGCGCCTCTACGCGGCGGCTCAACTGCAGGTAAAACGCCGCAAGCGCGAGAAGGTTCCCACGTCGGAGCGGAAGCCCCTGAGCCGCTAATCAGGTCTGGTCAATGGATTTTGTGTTTGATCGCACGGCAGATGGGTGAGTGATCAAGAACCTTAAGATTATCGACGATGCGACCCATGAAGCCGTGGCGGTCGTGCCTGAACGTGCCATTGGCGGGCTGTCGTTAACACGCATTCTGGATCATCTGGCTTTACAGCGTGGCCTGCCTGGCGCCATTCGTACCGATAATGGCAAAGAGTTCTGCGGGCGCGCCATGCTGATGTGGGCCCAGCAGCGTGGTGTTGGTCTGTTTTTAATTGAACCTGGAAAACCCAACCAAGATGTCTACATCGAATCGTTCAATGGGCGTTTTCGAGATGAATGTCTGAATGAGCATTGGTTCACCAGCCTTCATCACGCCAGGGTCATCATCGAAGCATGGCGGCGGGAGTACAACGAAGAAAGGCCGAAGAAGAGCCTCCGTGGGCTAACCCCGTTAGCCTATGCCGAGCAACTATTGTTAAAACAGGATAAAGTAATTTTAGACTCTAAACCCGGATGCTACTGAGGATAGGGTAACGTCGCCGTTACGATGAAGCGGGCCAACTGATCGAACGCATCTAGGCCAACCGGCAAGGCCCGGATGGCCAGTCGCTCGCCACGCGCTACGAGTACGACGCCGCCGGAGGCCTTGCGACGCGCCACCTGCCCGCCACCGAGCACGCCCCGGCAAGCACCGAGCACTACCGGTGGGGCGCCAACGGCCAGCTCCAGAGCGTCACCAACGACCACGGTGAAGTGTCGTTCCAGTACGACGACGCCCAGCGACTGGTCGGCGAACAGT
>NZ_JBIFXR010000021.1:0-2366 GCF_043558675.1 Halomonas sp. HNIBRBA4712
TTCCGTTAGCAGATAAAGGGCATCTTCATAGGTCGGCTGATAGCTCATGATTGCCCCTCATTCACGATGGGTCGAAAATTGTCCTGCTGCATCACTTCCTCGTCTGAATAGGCCGGTCTCAGCGCATGATGCACGCGTCCTCGGGGCAGCCAGGCCTCCAGACGATCACGTTTGCGCCAGGCGGCCAGCCTGGGGGTTTCGAGTATTTGCCGCGCTTCGTCCTGATGGGCGGGAAAACGATTACCGAACTCGAGCACGCACGTCGCCAGGGTGCGGGTCTGCTTTTTGGAGGAAAGGCCGTAGCGCTGCCCCAATTGCACGGCAGTGTGAACCGCAGCCAGTCGCTGTTGCGCTGATTGCTCCGGGTATGGCTCACCCAGCGCAAGGGCCATCCCCGCTTGGGCGCGCTGCTGCATCAGCGTTCCGAAGTGCGCAAACGCCTTCTCGTCGATCGCGAACTGGCGGCCCTGGGGGTTGGCGTCGCGGACCTTGCGGCTGAGAGTGATCTGGCCAAGCCGCCCTTGCACCGCCTCTGGCGCGGTATCGAACGTCATCTCTGGCGTCAAGGGAAGTTCTGCCGGTACCGCCATCAACGGCGAAAGGGGCAGCGTGAGGCTTTCCAGCGGTGCCATGAAGGCGGCCAGCTTCCAGGGCTCCAGCGCCTGGGTCATGTCCAGCGCCACGCGCGGGTCGTAGAAGCGAAAGTACACCGGGGCCTGGTCGTTGGCGGGCGTCCAGAGCATGGTGAACTTGCGAAAGTGTGCGCGCAGCTGCCTGAGCGTGGCGTGGGAGTGAAACAACACCCCCCAGTGCTGATCCTGGGGCAGGTTTTCAAGCCAGGCGCGCAGGTCGCTGTCGGCCTCGATTCGCACGAGCCACGGCGCGTTGGCCCGTGTCTCTTCGCTGGTCGCGGCGTAGAGGCAGGCATGTTGCGCATCAGACTGGCGCAGACGTGCCTGAATCTCGCGGCAGTTCACGCCGTCGATGACCGCCCAGAGCGGTGGCTGGTTCGGTGCCAGTAACGCCGGCCAGGTGGTTTCACTGTACGCAATGGGCGGCGCCACCGGTTCGGGCGCGACCGGTTCGGGCTCGATGATGAGCGGCAGCATCTCGCCGTACACCACCGGCTGTCGAGAGGTCGTGGCGTGCGCCAATTCCACCAGCGTTTGTGACATGCCCTGATGGCGAAAGCGCTGCAGCAGCGTCTGGACCGATTCGAGTTTCAGAAGGCTGAAACCGTCGTCGCGTAGCCGGGTTTGAAGCAGCGCGCGGACGTCATCCTCCGATTCGGCCAGCACCGCGACGGACAGAACGGCCTCCTCGGCCTCTTCGTTCCACTGCCGAGCCTCGGACGTGTTGGCCACGATGTGGCAACGAGCGACCCAGTAATCCGGCGTGGCCATGGATCACTCCTCCTCCAGCGGGCAGTGGGAGACGAAGGGGCTGCCTTCGCCGGCGGCCACTTCCAGCACTGCCGGCACCGGCGGCAGGGCGGCGGCACTCGGCGAGGCCGAGCCCACATTGAGCACCGGCGTCACATCGACGCTGCCGCCGTTGAGCACCAGGGCCGAGCCACCCGCTACCAGCGTAATCTTGCGGGCATCCAGAATCAGCTCGCCGTCGGCCTTGAAGGTGATGTCGCCGTTGGCATGGGTTTGGTAATTTCCGCCAATCTTCAGCCCGCGCTCGCCGTCAACCTGTTCGGTGTGGTTGGTATGCACGGTGATATCACGGTTGCCCTCGATGGTCTCCACGCGGTCCTTGGCGACCGCCAGGTGGGAGTTGTTGCCGATGGTCGCCGTATCGTCGAACTCCACCCGCTTCTGACGGGAGTTCAGAACGTGCAGCTCCAGGTTCTTCTGGGCGTGCAGGTAGATGAACTCTTCACCGGCCTGGTCTTCGAAGCAGAGCTCGTTGAAGCCCTCGCCCTGGTGGGTCTGGGTCTTGATGGCGGTGCGGGTCTTGTGCTCCGGCAGCGTGTAGGGCGGGATGTTGGCCGCATGGTACGTCCGCCCGGTGACCAGCGGCTGGTCCGGGTCGCCTTCCAGAAACGAGACGATCACCTCGTGACCGATGCGCGGAATCGCGATGCTGCCGTAGCCGCCGCCGGCCCAGCCCTGGGAGACGCGCACCCAGCAGCTCGCCGTGTCGTTGGGTTCGGCGTAGCGGTCCCAGGGGAACTGGACTTTCACCCGGCCGTGCTCGTCGCAGTGGATCTCCTCACCTTCCGGGCCGACCACGAAGGCCACCTGGGGGCCGTCGACTCTTGGCTTGGGGTTGGGGGTGGCCCGCCAGGGTGAGTCACCCGGGATGAGGGTGGCCTGGTTGCCGTAGCGGGTCATGCCGCCGGTATCGCTGCTGATACT
>NZ_JBIFXR010000022.1:0-1218 GCF_043558675.1 Halomonas sp. HNIBRBA4712
GTGGACGGTATCACCAGCAACGGCACCGTGAACGTGCTGGGCCTGGTCGAAGGTGCCACCTGGCAGTACAGCACTGATGGCGGTGCCAGCTGGATCGACGGCACCGGTGACAGCTTCGTGCTGGACGAAGGCACCTACGCCGCCGGCACCGTGCAGGTGCGCCAGACTCTGGACAACGCGACCAGCGGTACCTCGACCTTGGGCGCCGTGACCATCGACGCCACCGCCCCGGCCGCGCCCACGGTCGCGCTGATCAACGACACCGGCGCGCTCGACGGCATCACCGCAGACGGCACGCTTGAACTCGGCAACCTCGACCCGGCGGCCTTCCGGGAGATCAGCCTGGACGGCGGCTTGAACTGGCAGCCGGTGACCGGCGATCGCTTCCTGCTGCCCCAGGGCAGCTACGCGGCGGATACCATTCAGGTACGCCAGACCGACGGCGCGGGCAACGTCAGCGAATCCGGCAGCATCGCGGAGGCGATCAGCGTGGTCACTACGCCGCCTCCGGCACCAATAGCCACTCTGGTCGGTGACGGACCGATCACCAACGACGCCACGGTGGATGTCGACGGCATTCTCGATGGCGCCACCTGGGAGTATTCCATCAACGGAGGCACCACCTGGCTGCCGGGCACCGGGACGAGCTTCGAGCTGCCGGAAGACAGCTACGCCGCCGGGACCGTGCAGGTCCGCCAGACCGACGGCGCGGGCAACGTGAGCACGCCCGCCCGGGTCGGCGCAGTCGTGATCGATCTCACCGCCCCGGAATCCCCGACGGCCACGCTTGCCGATGAAAGCCCCATCACCAACGACGGCACCGTCAACGTCGGCAACCTCGAGGAGAATGCCACCTGGGAGTACTCGCTCGACGGCGGCACCACCTGGATCGCGGGTGACGGCACCGCGTTCGAGCTGCCGGAAGGCACCTACGATTTTGATGACGTGCAGGTGCGTCAGACCGATGCGGCAGGCAACACCAGCGCGCCGGTGCGCCTCGGCGCGGTCGAGATCGATGTGACGCCGCCGGCGGCACCCACACTTGAACTGCTCAACGACACCGGCGAGGCGGGCGACGGCATCACCGCCGACGGTACCCTGCTGGTCGACGACCTCGAACCCGGCGCGCTCTGGGAGTACTCGCTCGACGGCGGCACCACCTGGCAGCGCGGGCTGGGAGACCGCTTCGTGCTGCCCGAGGCCGACTACGCGGACGGC
>NZ_JBIFXR010000023.1:0-1066 GCF_043558675.1 Halomonas sp. HNIBRBA4712
CGAAGCTCCTGATCGAAGCCCCGGTAAACGGCGGCCGTAACTATAACGGTCCTAAGGTAGCGAAATTCCTTGTCGGGTAAGTTCCGACCTGCACGAATGGCGTAATGATGGCCACGCTGTCTCCACCCGAGACTCAGTGAAATTGAAATCGCCGTGAAGATGCGGTGTACCCGCGGCTAGACGGAAAGACCCCGTGAACCTTTACTATAGCTTCACACTGGATATTGATGTTGCCTGTGTAGGATAGCCGGGAGGCTTTGAACCCGTCGCGCCAGCGGCGGGGGAGCCACCCTTGAAATACCGGCCTGGCATCATCGATGTTCTCACTCCGACCCGTCATCCGGGTCGAGGACAGTGTGTGGTGGGTAGTTTGACTGGGGCGGTCTCCTCCCAAAGAGTAACGGAGGAGCACGAAGGTACCCTCAGCACGGTCGGACATCGTGCAATGAGTGCAAGAGCATAAGGGTGCTTGACTGCGAGACAGACACGTCGAGCAGGTGCGAAAGCAGGTTCTAGTGATCCGGTGGTTCTGCATGGAAGGGCCATCGCTCAACGGATAAAAGGTACTCCGGGGATAACAGGCTGATACCGCCCAAGAGTTCACATCGACGGCGGTGTTTGGCACCTCGATGTCGGCTCATCACATCCTGGGGCTGAAGTCGGTCCCAAGGGTATGGCTGTTCGCCATTTAAAGTGGTACGCGAGCTGGGTTTAGAACGTCGTGAGACAGTTCGGTCCCTATCTGCCGTGGGCGCTGGATGTTTGAGAAGGGCTGCTCCTAGTACGAGAGGACCGGAGTGGACGCACCTCTGGTGTTCCGGTTGTCACGCCAGTGGCACTGCCGGGTAGCTATGTGCGGACGGGATAACCGCTGAAGGCATCTAAGCGGGAAGCCCCCTTCAAGATGAGACATCCCCGAGGACTTTGATCCTCCTGAAGGGCCCAGCAAGACCAGCTGGTGGATAGGCACGGTGTGGACGCGCCGCAAGGCGTTGAGCTAACGTGTACTAATGGCCCGTGAGGCTTGACCCTATAACACCCAAGGGGTCCGGTCGCGCAGTGACGA
>NZ_JBIFXR010000025.1:0-953 GCF_043558675.1 Halomonas sp. HNIBRBA4712
GGAAGCCGGGATACGAATCGCCGCGCCTGACGTCAGGGTATGCTGCAACGTGCCGGTGGCGCTTAACTCAAGGTAGCCTTCTATCGTCGCGCTCACTCGATCGCCCGCCTCCAGACGGGCACGAGCATCCTGGATTTTGCTGGCACCTGCAGGCGATAGCATGATGGTGGCGATGACTTCAATCAGGTCAATCCTGCCGGTGACGCCAAGACTCAACACTGATTCCAGATTACCCATTTGCAGCTCAAGATCGGGGCTGCCACTCACCGGCTGCAAATCGAGCCCTTGTGGCTTGAAGGAGAGCGACTTGCTGATGGTTATGCCGGAGCCTATATGGCTACTGTCATGTTCCACCGGGCCACTGGCGCCACCGCCCATGGAAACGTAGCGGTTGATCGTCTGGACGGTCTCGACCATCAGCCCGATCAAGCCCGGTGCATCATTCTGGCGAGGAATCTCCTTTTTACCGCCTCCGGCAGCTTCGGCACTACGGCTCCATTCAATCCTGTGTCGCCCGTATTGTCCGTTGAGGGTTCCCGTGGCCTCTACCCTGGCGGAGACCTCACTCGTCATGATGGTCGTTACCACCGCGATGCTGACGTCACCACTCAATTCCGTGCAGGGATAAGGAATAACCCTCAAGGTGGCACGGGTGTCGCTGCACCCAAAGCACTGAATCGTATTGAAGCTTGCCTGCCCGCCCTGATCCGAGAAGAGGCGCCCTCCAAGCAGCGCTTCAAACGCCATGATCCCAAGCGTGACATCAAGGGGAATAAAATGGCTGAGGCGTTCCGCCAGCCGGACGGGCTGGTCGTAAATGACAGAGACTTCTTCACTTTGCGAGGTCAGCAGCCGGGACCCGTTCTCTATGCCATTGGCACTGATGCACGGGGTTTGTGGGCGGCCACTCTGACACGTTGGCTCACCTTCCCAGGTGACTTCCACATCGGCAT
>NZ_JBIFXR010000026.1:0-858 GCF_043558675.1 Halomonas sp. HNIBRBA4712
GAGCCTGTAAACCAAATTGTGTAACTGCCCACGGCTGAGTAATCTTTTCAAAAGGATACCATCGTGGGTACACAAGTGGATCAAGAAAAACTCAAAGCCATGGCCGCCGAGTTGGCCAAGGATATCAAGTCCGAGAAAGACCTCGGAGTCCTCACCCAGCAACTGGTCAAGCTCACCGTCGAGACCGCCCTGAACGCCGAACTGGACGAGCATCTCGGATACGAGAAACACGCTCCGGAAGGCCGTGGCACCGGCAACAGCCGTAATGGCTATTCTGCCAAGCGTCTGAAGGGGCAGCATGGCGAAGTACCCATCGAGTCACCCCGTGACCGAGACGGGTCTTTCGAGCCTCAGTTTGTCCGTAAAGGCCAGTCCCGTCTGACCCAGATGGACGATCAGATCCTGGCGCTTTACGCCAGGGGGCTGAGCACCCGGGATATCGTGGACGCCTTCAAGGAAATGTACGACGCGGATATCTCGGCCACGCTGGTGTCCAGGGTAACCGAACGTGTGATTGACCAGGTTCACGAGTGGCAGAACCGGCCTGTTGATCCGATCTACCCCATCGTTTATCTGGACTGCCTCGTCCTGAAAATTCGTCAGGACAAGAGGGTGATCAACAAGTCTCTATACCTGGCCCTGGGCATCAACATGGAAGGCCAGAAGGAGCTGCTGGGCCTGTGGCTGGCCGAGACCGAAGGCGCGAAGTTCTGGCTGTCGGTACTCACCGAACTGAAGAACCGTGGCCTGGAGGACATCCTGATCGCCTGTGTGGACGGTCTCAAGGGCTTCCCGGATGCCATTGCGGCGGAATACCCGCAAACCAGGGTTCAACTCTGCATCGTGCACATGGTTCGT
>NZ_JBIFXR010000027.1:0-804 GCF_043558675.1 Halomonas sp. HNIBRBA4712
GTGAAATCGAGTAGGTCGGGGCACGAGAAACCCTGATTGAAGACGGGGGGACCATCCTCCAAGGCTAAATACTCCTGGCTGACCGATAGTGAACCAGTACCGTGAGGGAAAGGCGAAAAGAACCCCGGCGAGGGGAGTGAAATAGATCCTGAAACCGTGTGCGTACAAGCAGTGGGAGCCCACTTGTTGGGTGACCGCGTACCTTTTGTATAATGGGTCAGCGACTTGTATTCAGTGGCGAGCTTAACCGTTAGGGGAGGCGTAGAGAAATCGAGTCTTAACTGGGCGACCAGTCGCTGGATACAGACCCGAAACCGGGCGATCTATCCATGAGCAGGGTGAAGGTTGAGTAACATCAACTGGAGGCCCGAACCAGGATCTGTTGAAAAAGATTTGGATGACTTGTGGATCGGAGTGAAAGGCTAATCAAGCCCGGAGATAGCTGGTTCTCCTCGAAAGCTATTTAGGTAGCGCCTCACGTATCACCACCGGGGGTAGAGCACTGTTTCGGCTAGGGGGTCATCCCGACTTACCAACCCGAGGCAAACTCCGAATACCGGTGAGTGCAGCGTGGGAGACACACGGCGGGTGCTAACGTCCGTCGTGAAAAGGGAAACAACCCGGACCGTCAGCTAAGGTCCCCAAATCCTGATTGAGTGGGAAACGATGTGGGAAGGCTCAGACAGCCAGGAGGTTGGCTTAGAAGCAGCCATCCTTTAAAGAAAGCGTAATAGCTCACTGGTCGAGTCGGCCTGCGCGGAAGATGTAACGGGGCTAAATCAGGTACCGAAGCTACGGGTGCAT
>NZ_JBIFXR010000028.1:0-686 GCF_043558675.1 Halomonas sp. HNIBRBA4712
ACACCATCACTTAACCTTCCGGCACCGGGCAGGCGTCACACCCTATACGTCCGCTTGCGCGTTGGCAGAGTGCTGTGTTTTTACTAAACAGTTGCAGCCACCTGGTATCTTCGGCCGGTTCGGGCTCGGGGAGCGAGTCCCTCTACCCTACGCCGGCGTGCCTTCTCCCGAAGTTACGGCACCATTTTGCCTAGTTCCTTCACCCGAGTTCTCTCAAGCGCCTTGGGATTCTCACCCTGACCACCTGTGTCGGTTTGGGGTACGGTCGCACATGATCTGAAGCTTAGAGGCTTTTCCTGGAAGCGTGGCATCAGTGACTTCCGGATCGTGATCCGTTCGTCTCGCGTCTCGGTCTTGAAGAGTCCCGGATTTACCTGAGACTCAAACCTACCTGCTTTCACCGGGACAACCAGCGCCCGGCTCACCTAGCCTTCTCCGTCCCCCCATCGCAACCATGTCCGGTACGGGAATATTGACCCGTTTCCCATCGACTACGCCTTTCGGCCTCGCCTTAGGGGCCGACTCACTCTGCTCTGATTAGCATCGAACAGAAACCCTTGGTCTTCCGGCGGGGGTGTTTTTCACACCCCTTATCGTTACTCATGTCAGCATTCGCACTCGTGATACCTCCAGCAGACCTCTCGATCCACCTTCATCGGCTTACACGACGCTCCTCTACCGCGCAT
>NZ_JBIFXR010000029.1:0-684 GCF_043558675.1 Halomonas sp. HNIBRBA4712
GTGAGCTGGCAGCCGGTGACCGGCGATCGCTTCCTGCTGCCCCAGGGCAGCTACGAGGCGGATACCATCCAGGTACGCCAGACCGACGGCGCGGGCAACGTAAGCGAATCCGGCAGCATCGCGGAGGCGATCAGCGTGGTCACCATGCCGCCGCCCTCGCCGATAGCCACTCTGGTCGGTGAAGGACCGATCACCAACGACGCCACGGTGGACGTCGACGGCATTCTCGACGGCGCTACCTGGGAGTACACGCTGGACGGCGGCGCCACCTGGCTGGCGGGCACCGGAGCGAGCTTCGAGCTGCCGGAAGACAGCTACGCCGCCGGCACCGTGCAGGTCCGCCAGACCGACGGCGCGGGCAACGTGAGCACCCCCGCCCGGGTCGGCGCGGTCGTGATCGATCTGACTGCCCCGGAATCCCCGACGGCCACGCTTGCCGATGAAAGCCCGATCACCAACGACGGCACCGTCAACGTCGGCAACCTCGAGCCGGAGGCCACCTGGGAGTACTCGCTCGATGGCGGCGACAGCTGGCTGATCGGTACGGGCACGAGCTTCACATTGCCCCAGGGCGACTACGGGATCGGCGACGTGCAGGTGCGCCAGACCGACCGCGCCGGCAACGTGAGCGAGCCTTTCGAGCTGGGCATTGCCGTGACCATCGACCTGACCGCCCCGGACGCA
>NZ_JBIFXR010000003.1:0-484188 GCF_043558675.1 Halomonas sp. HNIBRBA4712
AGAGTCCGAATCGCTGTCTGAATCCGAGTCGCTGTCAGAGTCCGAGTCGCTATCGGAATCCGAGTCACTGTCGGAGTCCGAATCGCTATCAGAGTCGGAGTCGCTGTCAGAGTCGGAATCGCTGTCCGAGTCAGAGTCACTGTCGGAATCAGAGTCGCTATCGGAATCGGAATCACTGTCCGAGTCCGAATCCGCGTCGGCATCTGCATCTGCATCTGCATCGGCGTCTGCATCCGCGTCGGCATCGGCATCCGCGTCCGCATCGGCATCAGCGTCCGCATCCGCGTCGGCGTCTGCATCTGCATCTGCATCCGCATCGGCATCCGCGTCGGCGTCGGCGTCGGCGTCGGCGTCGGCATCAGCATCTGCATCGGCATCCGCGTCGGCGTCGGCGTCGGCGTCGGCATCAGCATCTGCATCGGCGTCGGCATCCGCATCCGCGTCAGCATCCGCGTCCGCGTCCGCATCGGCATCGGCATCGCTATCCCCGTCTTCGCCAGGGATCAGCGGCGTGTCCGTACCGGGGGGTGTTTCATCGGCGCCGGCGGGCGAGTCGCCGGGCGGGTTCAGCGTGAAGAGAACCGGGGGAG
Source organism: Halomonas sp. HNIBRBA4712 (assembly GCF_043558675.1). Taxonomy (NCBI): domain Bacteria; kingdom Pseudomonadati; phylum Pseudomonadota; class Gammaproteobacteria; order Oceanospirillales; family Halomonadaceae; genus Halomonas; species Halomonas sp. HNIBRBA4712. The sequence continues at coordinate 591 of NZ_JBIFXR010000003.1, forward strand.
CCCCGCCGGTGACGCCGGCGGTGGTAAAGCTCAGGGGATCGACTTCTTCAGAGATACGTGCAACGCGTACGAAGCTGTGGCCGTCGCCACCGCCGCCGGCGGCGCCACCGGCGGCCGTCGGATCGAGAAGGTCAAGAAGATCGATATCGGGGTCTTCGAGCGCGGCGAGCAGGGCTTCGATGTCGTCATCGAGCACGCTTGCCTCGCTTGAAGAGACCACGGCCTCGTTATCGAGATCGGGGGTCAGCTCGATGGCCTGGCCCCCTTCGACCACGTTGGCACCCGCGCCATCGCCAAAATCGAGCGCGACACTCGCCCCGTCCGAGGTAATGAGCGTTTCGCCTTCGATGAGCGTATCACCCACCTTGACTTCGTGGCGGTTGCCTTTTCCATCCGTTACCCAGGCGTCCCCGGTAATCGCAATAACGGTTGCTGTGGTCATGCGGTCGATCCCCAATGAGCAGTAGTGGCCGCCAGCTCGCGTTGCGCGAAGGAAAGGAGCGGCTTATAGCGTAATAGTAAGGAGCCTGGCGAGTTCTCTCTATTGTACCGAAGGACAGTAACGCAATGTAACGAGCGTGTGACACTCGAGTGCGGTACTGCCATTCGGTTCAGGAGGCGCGGCGCGGTGTATCGGATGAAAGCTTCAGAATGAGCTGTAACCGGTCGCGTACGTCGAGCTTTCTAAAAATCGCACTCAGGTGAGCTTTCACGGTGCGCTCGGTGATCGACAGTTCTCGCGCAACCTCCTTGTTGGAGGCACCTCGGGCCACGGCCACGGCTACCCCGCGCTCACGTTCGGTCAGCCCGGCTAGATACTCCTGCTTTAACTTTCCGTCACCGCCGGAACGCTGTTGTAGCGCCTGGACCGAGCCACTCAGCACCCTGGCGAGCAGCGACTGCCCCACCCAGATGCCGTAATGAGTAACCACTACGGCCACCTGTTTGAGCACTTCAGGAGCTGATAGCGTGTGGGTATAGCCCCGGGCGCCCAGATCCAGCGCCAACAGCGCCTCGCGATCATCGGGGGCATAGCTGAGCACGACCACCGCAGCGCCCTGGCGGCTGATCGTGCCGACATGGGTGCGCCAGGTGTCGACGGTCGTGGGAATCCACACCACGTCCTCTGCGCCCAGGTTTTCCAGGGGTTGCTCGGGCGTCAACGCGACCGCCTCGGGCAAGGCATCCTGCCAGCGCGCCTTGAGTTGGCCATCGGTGGTTAAAAAGTGATGTCTCATTAGCGCTCTCCCATTGAGTCACGCCAGGCTCGCAAAACGGGTTTCAGCAAAAACTGCATGACCGTACGTTTACCCGTAACGATGTCGACCTGCGCGGTCATCCCGGGGATGACCTGCATCTGGTTGCCGACATCCTGATTTTCCAGACTGCGCACGCGCACCAGATAGAACGTATTGCCATCGTCATCGGTGATCGTGTCGGCGCTGATATGTTCGAGTTCGGCCTGCAGGCCGCCGTAAATGGCGTAGTCGTAGGCGGTCAGCTTGATGGTGGACGCCTGCCCCGGGTGCAAGAAGGCGATATCCTGGGGCGCGATTCGCGCCTCGACCAGAAGCTGCCCGTCGCTTGGAATGATTTCGACTACTTCCTGGCCGGGCTGCGCCACCCCGCCAATGGTATTGATATGAATACGCTGGATCACACCGTCTACCGGCGAGCGGATTTCCGTCAGGCGCACCCGGTCCTGCAGCCCGGTACCGGATTGCTGAAGCGCATTCAGGTCGCCCACCGCCTGGGCAAGATTGCCTCGCCATTCGCTGCGCCGCTCGGCGCTTTGCTCGCGTAGCTGAGTCTGCGCCTCTTCGACGGCAGCCTGCAGGCGCGAAACCGATGCATCGGCCTGGCTGCGCTCACCGGTAGCGCGAGAAACCTCCCGTTGAAGGCGCAGGACTTCTACTTCCGAAACGGCGCCGGAGGATAACAGCGGGCGCGTCAGGTTCAATTCCTGACTGGCCATGCTGGCTTCGCGAGCGGCGGTGTCGCGCCGGGCCTGGGCTTCCCTGAGCTCTTCCTGACGCTGGCGCACGCGATCTTCGAGCACGTTCTCCTGTTCACGCAGCTCTTCGATACTGCTCTCGTAGGCTTCGCGCTCCTGCATGACGATGTTCGGCACCTCCTGGCGAAGCTCTTCGTCGGGGTTGAAATCGGTGCCGGTGGCCAGCGCCCGAAGCCGCTCGGCGCGGGCTTCCAGGGCGTAGCGTTGAGCGCGGTTCTCGCGGAAATCGGAAACGAAGCGCGTCGGGTCGATCTGCATCAACACCTCGCCCTTGCTCACGATCTCCCCTTCACGCACGTTGATCTCTTCGACCACCCCGCCGTCGAAGGACTGAATACGCTGAAGATGGCTGGCTGGAATCACCCGCCCCGCGCCGCGCGTTACCTCGTCGATCGGGGCAAAATAGGCCCACACCAAAACGGCGATGAACGCCAGCAGCGTCACGTATAAAAAGAGCCGGGCGCGAATGGGCTCCTGCTGCATACGCGCCCAGTCGGTGTCGCTTGCCCAGTCGCGGTTGAGATGCGCCGAGGTCACCCGGCGCGCGAACAGCCGGTCCATGAACGGGCGAAACGGTTTCTGCCCTTTCTCGGAGAAGCGGCCGATTGCCTCGAAACCTTTCTGCTCGGTGGTTGAGGAGTTCTTCGCCATTACGAGGCCCTCCCGATCTGGCCGTTACGCAGCGCTTCGACCACGCTATCCCGCGGGCCGTCGGCCACCACCTTGCCCGCATCCATGACGATGATGCGATCGACCAGCGACAAAAGCGAGGTGCGGTGAGTAACCACCAGCACGGTTTTACCCTGAGAAACGCGGGTCAGGTTCGCCTTGAAGGCCTCTTCGCTGGCGTTATCCATGGCGCTGGTCGGCTCGTCGAGCAGCAGCACCGGCGGATCCTGCACCAGCGCGCGGGCGATAGCGACCGCCTGTTTCTGGCCGCCGGAAAGCGCCTGGCCGCGCTCGCCCACCTGGAGATCCACACCCTTGGGATGATGGTTGACCAGTGACTCGAGCCCGGCGATCTTGATCGCGCGTAAAAGCGCGTGATCGTCGACGTGATCGCTACCGCCACCGGCCACGATATTGTCGCGCAGCGAGCCGGCGAACAGGCTGACGTCCTGGGGCACGTAGCCGATATGGCGGCGCAGCTGGAGCGGATCGAGCTGGCGAATATCCACGCCGTCGAGCATCACCGACCCTGCGCCGGGCTGATAGAACCCGAGCAGTAGCTTGTTGAGCGAGGACTTGCCGCAGCCCACCCGGCCCAGCAGCGCTACCTTTTCACCCTCCTTGATCGTGAGCGAAATATCGCGCAGCGCGTCGCGCTCCTCGCCCGGGTAGCGAAGCGTCACTTTCTCGAGCTCCAGCCGCCCGGTCACGCTGGGCTTTTCGACGTAGGCCTTGCCTTCGTGGCGCTCCTCCTTTTTCTCCATGACCTTATTGAGCGAGTCGAGCGCCGTGGAGGATTGGTGATACTGCGCCAGAAGCGCCGCGGCCTGGCTGATCGGCGCCATCGCGCGTGACGAAAGCATGTAGCAGGCGACCAGGCCGCCCTGGGTCAGGTTGCCCTGGATGATCTGATAGACCCCGATGATCACCACGCAGACCGCCACGGTACTCTGGGTCCACATCGCCACGCTCGACACCGACGAGCTGACCATCTTGAGCTGCGCGCCGGTACGCGACAGATAAGCGGTAGCCTTCTCCCAATGGCGCTGAATGCGGCTCTCCGCGCGAAGCGCCTTGACGTTCTCGAGCTGGGAAACCGACTCGACCAGCAGCGCGTTGCGCTGCGCACCGACCTCCCAGGTGGTCTGGGAAAGCTCGTGCAGCTTGCCCTGGGCGGCGAGCGCATAGAGCAGCACGAACACGATGCCTACCAGTACTGGTAACACCACCCACGGGTTGATCAGCGCGATGATGCCCGCAAACATCAGCACGAACGGCAGATCGACGATGCCGATGATGGTGGCCGAGCCGATAAACGCCCGCACCGACTCGAAGGACTGCAGTGTCGAGGTGAACGAGCCTGTGGACGCTGGGCGCTCCTCGAGACGCATGCCCAGCACCTTCGCCATGATCGACGAAGAGAGCTTCACATCCGCCCGGCTAGCGGCCAGATCGACGAAGCTGCTTCGCATCAACCGCAGCGCCAGATCGAAACAGAGAACGATGAACACGCCCGTGGCCATGACCCAGAGCGTTTCGGTCGCCTGATTGGGCACCACCCGGTCATAGACGTTGAGAATGAACAGCGGCATGGCGAGTGCAAAAATATTGATCGCGATCGAGCCGCTGATGATGTCGCGGTAAAGCCGGCGATTTTCCCGAATGACGCCCCAGAACCAGTGGCGGTCGCGCTTTTTCTTGACCCCGGGTTCGCTATTGCTGTCTGCCTGAAAGCGTGGGCGAACGTAGATCGCCTCGCCGCTATAACCGGCGTTGAGCTCATCGAGCGCCACTTCGACGGCGGCCTCGGAAAGCTCGGGGAAAATGACCTGGGCTTTTTGCTGTTTGTGGTCCAGCGCGACCAGCACGCAGGCGCGCCCCGGCTCGAGCAATAAAAGCGCGGGAAAAAGCGCGGGGTTGAGCCCGGCAAGCGGGCTTTTGACGATACGTGCGGTCAAGCCAGCGCGGTGCGCCGCGCGGCCGAACACTGAAGGTGTCAGGTTACCGTTTTCAAGCGGAAGCCCGGCCTTGAGCGCTTCCGAGGAGACCTCGTGCTGATGATAAGATGCGACCGCTTTCAAACACGCCAGCAGCTCGTCGTCGGAACGTTCGCGAGACGCGGTACTGGTAGAGACGACCTGTTTGTCCTGAGCCACTAAAACCTGATCTCCTGTTCGTCGATTTGCCACCACACCCGAATGCCGTTGGGTAACGAGCCTTCCTACCGGCAGTCAAAAAACGCGGGGGGTGGCGCTCGCCTGATCTGACCACTTGCAGCATATTTAATGCTATCGGCTGTACGACAATAAGCTTAATACAGCGGTGTAAAAGACGTATTTGGACGTATGAACATAACGAAAGAGGGCTATACGAACAGCCCCTTTTGGCTATGTTCACGCGGGTACCTGGCGAGAGCGCTCAGCGCACGGGCAGGCACTTGCATGAAGTACCTGCCCGGCTCTTCGCACTCAGTAAGCGGGATTGATGGGAGCGTCGGTCGAGTCAGGCGCGTAGGCCGGATTGGTCGACACTGGCGCAGGCGCCGCCGCGGGAATGCCACGGGTGAAGTCCTCGAGGGTGAAGCCCTGCGGGCCATCGATGGCGCAGGTTTCCGCCGAGCTAAGCGTCGCGCCGTCGTAGCCGAGCTCGGAAAGGCTCGGAATATCGTCACGCGTGACGTTGAGCGCTTGCATCAACTGCCCCATGGACGCCAGCGTACGCGCCTGAGCAAGCGTCAGGTCGAACTCGGCGTTGGCGTAGGCGCGGCTGGCTTCGAAGTACTCGTTCTCACTGTCGAGCACGTCGAGCAGCGTACGCTGGCCGATATCGAACTGCTGCTGGTAGGCACCACGAACGCGGTCGATGGACTGGCGGTGCTCGTTAAGGTAGCTGAGCTGCTCGCGGATACGCTGGGTGTCGTTGTAGGCGATCTGGGTGGTCTGGCGCACGTTGGTACAGGCTAGCTCGCGCTGACTCTGGGCCTGCTCGATGCGCGAGGCGGCGGCCTCGAAACTCGCCAGGTCCGAACCACCCCGGTAGAGATTCATGCTCGCCACCAGCTGAATGCTGTGCTCGTCACTACGCCCAACGACTGCACTGTCCTGGTTGTTGGTACCGGTGCGGCCCTGAATGTCCAAACGCGGCATCAAGGCAGCGCGCGCGCCTTCGCGCTCGGCACGCGCCACGGCGATGTTCTCGATCGCCGCCTGGAAATCCGGGTTGCCCTCGAAGGCCATGCGCACGGCCTGAGCCACATCGGCAGGCAAGCTGGGCGCAAGCGACGGCGCCGGGCTCATGTTCTGCGCCGGCAGTTGACCCACGATACGCTGATAGCGCGCGGTAACGTCGTGAAGGTTCGACGCTTCGGTCATCAGGTTGGATTCGGCCAGCGCCAAACGGCCGCTGATCTGCTCGAGATCCACCCCGCGCCCGGCGCCGGAGAGCGTGCGCTCCTCGATCTGACCAAAAACGCGCTGGTGCTGGGCATAGTTGTCCTGGGCCAGGCGCACCATCTCACGGTAGCGAAGCACGTCGAGGTAGGTACGAAACGCTTCCAACGCGACCTCTTCGCTCGCACCCAGAAGCTGGAAGTAGGCAATCAGGCGGGTACGGTCGAGACGTTCAACTTCGCTGCGGGTGGCAAAACCGTCGAACACCATTTGCGTGAGGGTGAGCTCGGCGAAATCGCTGTTGTAGCTTCCGCGGCCATCGTTCTGGCGATCCTCGATACCGACGCCGGCACGAACGTCGACGCTGGGCAGGTAGCCACCGCGCGCGGCGCGCACGTCACTACCGGAGGCGTTGAAGCTCGCCCAGGCGGCGTTGACTTCCGGATTGGTAATGATGGTTTGCTGAATGGCGCTGGGTAGATCCGTGGAGCCCGGCGCGTATAGCGTTGAGGGTAGCGACTGCGCCAAAGCGGAAAGCGGTAGGCAAGCAAGTGTCGTCAGCGTGAGTGGACGCATCGCCCGCGCACTGAAGAACTGCTTGAAGGTGTTTGCAGCGTTGTCTTTCATATCCATGAATCCCCAATGAGCGTTCCACTCGAACGTTTGAACCGCGACACCCCTTGTCGCTTGACCTTGAACCTGCCTACTCGTGAATGACTCTAGCAGCGGCCCTACTGTCAAGAACCAATTACGTCACCTGGATTAGTTACGTCACTCTCAATTAATTTAATTAAACAAGAGCAAGTAACAAGGCATGAAAACAAAAGTCACAAAAATTTACAATAAAGCGCTACGAAAATCCTCTAGCCCCTTTTCATGCTTTATTGTGACGAATCAACTGCTGGCAACCCAAACCGATTAAAATCAATGCCAACCCGATAAATGTGGACATCATCAACGGCTCACCCACGACCACGTGCAGCAATAAAAGCGAGACAGGCGGCGACAGAAAAATCAGATTGGTCACTTTGGCCGTGCGCGATACGCGGTGAACCGCCAGCTGCCAGAAAATGAACGCGATGCCCATTTCGAACAGCCCGACATAAACTCCGGCGCCCAGCGCCGCCGGGCCGTGCCATGTAAACCCCGGCCCTAAAAGTAGTAGTACTGTCAGTATTGGCAAGCCCACGGAGAAATTCTGCCACTGCCCGACCAGCGGCTCACGCGCATCGCGCGTATTCAAAAGCCAGTAAAGCGCCCAGATCAGCGTCGAGGCGAGCGCCAGCGCTACCCCGAGCGGGTCCTCGAAGTTAACGTTCAGCACCTGCCCTCGGGTCGCGATCACCCACACCCCGGCATAGGCCACGCACCCGGCTGCCAGATCCTTGAGCGCCAGCCGCTGACCGAGAATCGGCACGGCAAGCAGCGCCATGGTCAGCCCCCAGGTGTAGTTGAGCGCCATTGCCTCCTGGCCTGGCAAGCGATCATAAGCGGCGAACAGTACGAGATAGTAAGCCACCGGATTCATCAGCCCCGCCCAGGCCGCGGTTTTCCATCCGCTCAGCGCTTGAGTCAACAACCCGCGCTTGACCACCAGCGCGCCCATCAGCGCCCAGGAGACCAGCGCCGCGATCCACATGAGCTCGAGCGGGGTCATGAACGCGAGCGCCACCTTGAATGCCGTCGCCACCGTCGACCATAGCGCGACTGCCGCAAGGCCGAAGGCGATCGCCTGTCTATCCTGGTTCATCGGTCGATATGCCCCAGATCCCGCGCCGGATCGATCCGGTCGCGCACGAGGCGCTTGAGCTCCTTGCTATCGGGAAAGCCGCCGTCGCGCTTGCGCTCCCAGATCAGCTCGTCGTCGCAGTAAATTTCGAACGTGCCGCCGTGGGAAGGCGAAAGCGCCACCTCGTCGAGCTGCTCGCCAAACGTCGAAAGAAGCTCCTGAGCATACCAGGCACTGCGAAGAAGCCACTGGCACTGCGTGCAGTAGCGAATCTGGATACGCGACATCGGGTTCACTCCAAATGCTTTATCATGAAGGGATTACCCGGCATTCTGTCACCTTGAATACACCACTGCCAAGGAACCGAGATGGCCGACTCGCCCATTTCACAGACCCGTTTGTTCGAACGATTGACCGGCGATGACGATAGCCGAATGTGCCAGGACATTCCGGAAAAGGCGTGTCAGGAACAGCCGCGTAACTTCTTTTTGCATCTGTTCGCCGCTCTCGGCAACAAGCTCGCCGACGAGCTCTCGAGCGCCCGGCTGGTGCTGCCCTGGCTCATGGGGATCATCGGCGCACCGATCTGGATGGTGGGTTTTCTGGTACCGATTCGCGAAGCCGGCGCCCTGCTGCCACAGATATTCGTTGCTGGCTTTATCCGCCCCTTGCCCCGGCGCAAATGGGTCTGGATCGCTGGCGCCCTCTTGCAGGCGCTTTGCGCGGCGGCGCTTGCGCTATTGGCAGTGTCGGGCAGCGGCTCGCTGGGGGGCGCGCTGGTACTCGCCGCGCTAATAGGTCTTTCGCTGGCGCGCGGCGTATCGTCGATCGCTACCAAGGATGTGATGGGCAAGACCATCGCCAAACGCCGCCGCGGCACGCTGATGGGCTACAGCGGCAGTATCGCCGGCGGTGCCACCCTGGCCGCAGGCGCGGTGCTGGTCCTGCTGGGCGATAGCCCCGGCGAGTGGGCGCTGGCCACGCTTTTAGGGGTCGCAGCGCTGGGCTGGGGGCTCAACGCCTTTTGCGTGGCGCGCATTCACGAGGAGCCCGGCGCCGTGGAAGGCGGGGAAAACGCCTGGAAGAGCATCAAATATGGTGTTTCGCTGCTCAAGAATGACCGCGCGTTCCTGCACTTCAACGTCGCGCGGGCGCTGCTGCTCTCGAGCGCCCTGGCACTTCCCTACCTGGCGCTGCTGGGCCAGGAGCAGAGCGGCTCGGACCTGGGCAACCTGGGACTGATGGTCGTGGTATCGGGGCTGGCGGCGATGGTAGCAAGCCCTGTTTGGGGAAAGCTCGCCGACCAATCAAGCCGCCGCGTCATGTGCTACGCCGCCACCGGCACCACGCTTGGCTGCCTGTTGGGGGCGAGCCTTGTATGGCTGCCCGGCACCTGGTCGCAAAGCGTGGTGCCCTACGCGCTCGTTTATGCGCTGCTGGTGATCATTCACCACGGCGTTCGCCTGGGTCGAAAAACCTACCTGGTCGATATTGCCACCCAGGATGACCGCGCGCTTTACGTGGCGCTTTCCAATACCCTGACCGGCATCTTGATGCTCGTGGTCGGCGGTATCGTCGGCGCGCTCTCGCACTGGCTGGGGAGCGCGGGGCTTCTGCTTCTACTGTCATTTACCGCGTTTTGCGCCATACTCAGCGCCTACCGTCTTCCGGAAGTCGAATAAGTGCCACGCGCCGGCGCTGCCAATCATCCCCGAATCACTCGGGATATTTGCCAGCGCCGGTGCGGCTGCCTATGTTTAGGCTGGCTTTGGTGTTTGGTACCGCTGTTTTCCGCGCTGACTCACAGCGTTTTCAGCAAAGAGCGATAAGCAATAGGAACCCTTTTATGAAACGATCCCCCCTGATCAACCCCGAACTTCTCGAACGTATCGTTGACGCGTCGGATGACGGTATTGTTGTTTCCGAACAGGAAGGTGACGAGAACATCCTCATTTACGTCAATAAAGGGTTTGAGCGCTTGACCGGCTACACCGCCGACGAAATTCTTTATCGCGACTGTCGTTTTCTGCAAAACGACGACCGCGACCAGCAGGCACTCGACAATATCCGTGAAGCGTTGAGAAGCGGCCGCCCCTGCCGCGAGATACTGCGCAACTATCATAAGGACGGCACCATGTTCTGGAACGAGCTTTCCATTACCCCGGTGTTCGATGAAAGCGACAACCTCATGTACTGCGTCGGCGTACAAAAGGATGTGACCGAGCGTGTCGAAGCGCAAATGGCGCTTTCCGATCTGCAAAAAAAGCACGAAAGCGCCTGATCGCCTTTCCACTTCGCCGTTCGTTAACGTCATTTAAAGCTTGAACTTCGACCCAAGCGGCGCTATATAGCGCCTAAGCGCGAACATCGCGCTGGGCGCTTAGCCGAATGAGGCGCTAAGCCGTTATCACGCCGGTGCGCCGGCTTGGGTTGGAGGGCCTTCCATGAGCCGTGACCCCCTGAATCGCGATGCCTTTTCCGCCACCGCCCTGGATGCCGACGAGTTCGAGAACCTGGACGCGGTCAACGACGACGCCTACGCCAAACCAAAAGCCAGCAAGGCCGATACCCTTCGCGCTCGCCGCCAGGTCGAAGCGTGGCTCGAGGAGCGCAGCCTCAAGCGCGCTATCGAGGACGACTGGGAAGAAGAGGAGTAAGGCGCCAGGTTTGGGCCGACGGTGCGCAGCGCGCTTTACCCCCTACTCGCTGGCGCAAGGCGCCCGCTTTCTGGCCTTTGAAAGCGCTTGCCACTATCATCTAGGCCCACGTCAGTTCTGACTTCACACTCAACCTAACGGATTTCCATGGCGCAATACGTATTCACCATGAACCGGGTTGGCAAGGTCGTGCCGCCCAAAAAGCAAATTCTCAAGGATATCTCGCTGTCGTTCTTTCCCGGCGCCAAGATTGGCGTATTGGGTCTTAACGGCGCGGGTAAATCCACGCTGCTGCGCATCATGGCCGGTGTCGATACGGAGTTTGAAGGTGAAGCTCGCCCGATGCCCGGCATCAACGTGGGGTACCTGCCCCAGGAGCCGCAGCTCGACGACGAGAAAAACGTTCGCGAAACCGTTGAAGAGGCACTGGGCGAGCTGAAAGCCGCTCAGGAGAAGCTCGACGCGGTCTACGCCGCCTACGCCGAGCCGGATGCGGATTTCGACGCCCTGGCCAGCGAACAGGCGCGCCTTGAGAACATCATCGAGGCCGCCGACGCTCACAACATCGAGCGCAAGCTCGAAGTCGCCGCCGAGGCGCTGCGCCTGCCGCCCTGGGACGCTTTAGTCGGCCACCTTTCCGGCGGTGAGCGCCGCCGCGTGGCGCTGTGCCGTCTGCTGCTCTCGAACCCGGACATGCTGCTGCTCGACGAGCCGACCAACCACCTGGATGCTGAATCCGTGGCCTGGCTCGAGCGTTTCCTGCACGACTACAGCGGCACCGTGGTCGCAATCACCCACGACCGCTACTTCCTCGACAACGTGGCCGGCTGGATTCTGGAGCTCGACCGCGGCCACGGCATTCCCTTCGAAGGCAACTACTCTCAGTGGCTCGAACAGAAAGAGCAGCGCCTGACCCAAGAAGCCAAGCAGGAAGCCTCGCGCCAGAAAGCGATCAAGCAGGAGCTCGAGTGGGTGCGCAGCAACTCCAAGGGCCGCCAGGCCAAGAGCAAGGCGCGCCTCAACCGCTTCGAGGAGATGCAGTCCGGCGACTTCCAAAAACGCAACGAAACCAACGAGATCTACATTCCGCCCGGCCCGCGCCTGGGTGACAAGGTCATCGAGTTTCACAATGTCACCAAGCGTTTCGACGACAAGCTGCTCTACCAGGATCTCTCCTTCAGCGTGCCGCCGGGTGCGATCATCGGCATCGTCGGCGGTAACGGCGCCGGTAAGTCGACGCTATTCAAGCTGATCGCAGGCCAGGAGCAGCCCGACGAAGGCGAGGTGGTGCTCGGCGATACCGTCGATATCGCCTACGTCGAACAGCTGCGCGACGCCCTCGACGACAAGCAGACCGTGTGGGAAGCGGTGTCCGACGGTCAGGACATCCTCAACATCAACGGTTACGAAGTCTCGTCGCGCGCCTACGTGGGCCGCTTCAACTTCAAGGGCAACGACCAGCAAAAGCGCCTCGACGAGCTATCCGGCGGTGAGCGCGGTCGCCTGCAGCTGGCCCAGACGCTCAAGCAGGGCGCCAACGTGCTGCTGCTCGACGAACCCTCGAACGACCTGGATATCGAGACCCTGCGCGCGCTCGAAGAGGCGCTGCTCGCCTTCCCGGGCTGCGCGATCGTGATCTCCCACGACCGCTGGTTCCTCGACCGGATCGCCACGCACATTCTCGCTTTCGAGGGCGACTCGGAAGTGGTGTTCTTCGACGGCAACTACACCGACTACGAAGAGGATCACAAAAAGCGCGTGGGAAGCGACACGCCCAAGCGCATGAAGTACAAGCGTATCGACGCCTGATCGGTAATCGCTTACGCAAAAAAGCCCCTTTCGAGGGGCTTTTTTGTATCCGCACCTGGCAGTGCGTTGCCAGGCATCCTGCCCACCCTTTGTGGACGGCGCATTCGCCGGCCTGCCTCCTTCAAGCCCTGGCCGGTGGCTAACGCATGGTTAATAACGCGCCTACGTATAGCGTAATGCCGTTCAGTTAAGGTATGTACGTACCAGGAGAGGCCATAAAGCTCAAGTGGGAGGCCGCTTCAGCGGGCGAATGGCGCCTTCAGGTGCCTTGGCCTGGCCACCCGTCGCGAGCTGAAGCTCCCACCCGCAATCCCAACCAAGCCCAACTGAACGGCATTACTACGTATAGCGCGCCTTTTTCAGCGACGCCGCGCCGAGCGCGCCCATGCCCCACTTGATCGGCGCGGGAAAGCGCATGCCGCCCGCCTCTAGCGCCAGTTGGGCGTGATGGCTGTTGTCGGAAACGACCTGGCGAATCAGCGTACGCGAGCGCTGATCATCAACGGGAAGATACGCCATCTGCTCGTTGGCCTGACGCCCGAGAAGCTCCTTGGTCGCTGCCACCACGCCCAGCCCGAAGCGGTCGTTGATCAGCCCGGTGACCATGCCAAGCCCTACTCCGGCACCGTAATAGACCGGGGTAAAATAGCTGGTGCGGCTTTCGAGCTGGGCCAGGCGTTGCTGGCACCAGGCCAGGTGATCGGTGGCCTCGCGCTGGGAGTGGTCAATCTGCTGGCGGGCGCGGGGCAGCATGACCAGCCCCACCTGACCCTGGCAAAGCCCCTGAACACCGGCGGTGGCCAGATGCAGCACGCGCAGGGTGCTGGCCGCGTGGCGGCGTTCGAGCTCATCGAGGTCGGCCTCCGCCATGCGGGCAGAAGGATTGACCCGCTGCGCGCCCCGGGTGTTGGGAATCAGCGTGCGCAGGGCGCTATCGATATGCGAAATGAAACGGTCTGATCGGCTCAGGTGACGTTCGCGCATCGGCGACTCCTCGTTTGATGCAAGGTGGCTCAACCCGCGGGCCAGGTGAATTGGCGCCCACCCATCAAGTGCATGTGGATATGATAGACCGTTTGCCCGCCCATGCCGTTACAGTTCATGACCACCCGGTAGCCCTCTTCGGCGAAACCCTGCTCGCGCGCCAGGTGCGCGGCGGTGTACTGAAGCCGCCCGACCACGGCCAGCTGCTCCGAGGTGATGTCGTTGAGCGTCGCGATATGCTGCTTGGGAATGATCAGCTGATGAACCGGCGCCTTGGGGTCGATATCGTTGAAGGCCAGCACGTATTCGTCCTCGTAAACGATATCGGCGGGTATTTCGCGGTTAATGATCTTGCAAAAAAGACACTCCATGGCCGGCTCCTTTGGGTTCATGGTCGGGCAACGTAAATGAGACGCTCCTCGCTCAAACTAGCGAAAGCGCCGCTGGGCGAGCAAGTGGCGAAGCAAAGGGGCAAGAATCAGCTCCATGGCGAGCGCGAGCCTGGCACCGGGCACCACCAGGGTGTGCGGGCGCGTCATGAAGGCATCCTTGATCATCGCCAGAAGCCAGGGGAAATCCACCGTGGACGGGTCGCGAAAGCGAATCACCACGAAGGACTCCGCATCGGTCGGAATATCCTGCACTTCGAAAGGGTTCGAGGTATCCACCGTGGGCACGCGCTGAAAGTTGATATGCGTGCGCGAGAACTGCGGCTGAATGTAGTGCACGTAGTCGTCCATGCGCCCGAGAATGGTATCGATCACCGCCTCCTGGGAGTAGCCTCGCAGCTTGGTGTCGCGGTCGATCTTCTGGATCCACTCGAGGTTCATGGTCGGCGCCACGCCGATCAACAGATCCGCATGGCGGGCGATGTCGTACTCCGCGGTGACGAGCGCCCCGTGCAAACCCTCGTAAAAGAGCAGATCGGTACCGCAGGGCAAGGGCTGCCACTCGGTGAAGGTACCCACCCGGTAGCCCGCCTCGATCTTCTGCTTGTCCTCGGCGTGAATATAGTGCCGAAAGGTGCCCGAGCCGTGCTCGCCGTATTCGGCGAACAGCCCCTCCAACCGGTCGAGCAAATTGGCCTCGACGGCGAAGTGCGAAAGCTCGTTCTTACGCTCGGGCTCTTCGCGCAGGATGCGCTGCAGATCTTCGCGGGTATAGCGGTGGAAAGCGTCGCCATCAACCATCGCCGCGTGGACGTCCTCGCGCAGGAACATACGCTCGAAGCTTCGCCTGACCGTGGTCGTGCCCGCCCCGGAAGAGCCGGTTACCGCAATGATGGGGTATTCACGCGACATGGCTATGCACCCCGAGCGGCGTCGAGCGCTCGCGCAAGCGCCATCGGCACGGCCACGGGCTTGCCCACCGCCGTGTCGATCAGGAGCATCGTCACCCGCGCCGTTGCCACGGGCTCGCGCTGCTGGTTCAGGATACGGTGGAACACTACCAGCGCCTTGCCCTCGGGGGCGGGTATTGCTGTTTCGATCGTAAGCGTATCGGGAAAGCGCGCCTCGCGCTGGAATATCAGGCTTAGATCCGCCACTACGCTTGGGTAGCCGTCAATGTCCCACTCCGGTAAGCCGAGCGCTGCGAAGGCCTGAGCCCGCGCCTCCGCCATGAGCGTTACTACGGCGTCATGGGCCAAGTGGCGGCCGTAGTTCATGTCCGTGATACGCACCGACAAGGGGTGGCGATGGACGATCATCGCCTCGGGAAACTCCAGCGTTACGCGCTCCATACTCGCCTCCCGGCCAGCTCGTTAAAGTGACTGCTCGCGCGCAATGGCCCGGTGGGCAATATCACGGCGATACTCTGCATCGCTAAAGCGTATCTTATCCACGCCGCGATACGCCTGGGCCTGGGCCTCTTGCACGCTCTCCCCCAGCGCGGTCACGCACAGCACGCGCCCGCCGGCGGTCACGGTATCACCCGCCTCACTGTGCGCGGTGCCGGCATGAAATACCTTGCAGCGCTGCTGTTCGGCGGCGTCGAGTCCTTCGATGGCGTCGCCCTTCCGGTAGCTGCCCGGGTAGCCGCCGGCAGCCATGACCACGCCCACCGCGGCGCGGCTATCCCACTCGCAGACCTTTCCTGCCAGCTCACCGCGGGCGCCGGCCAGGCACAGCTCGGCGAAGTCCGAGGTCAGGCGCAGCATGATCGGCTGGGTTTCCGGATCGCCGAAACGGCAGTTGTACTCGATCACTTTCGGGTTGCCGGCCGCGTCGATCATCAGCCCGGCGTAGAGAAAACCGCTGTAAGGCGTGCCTTCATCGCGCATGCCGCGTACCGTGGGCAGAATCACCTGCTCCATGACCTTTGCGTCTACCTGCGGCGTGACCACCGGCGCCGGTGAGTAGGCGCCCATACCGCCGGTATTGGGGCCGGTGTCGCCATCGAACGCGCGCTTGTGATCCTGGCTGGTGGCCATCGGTACCACGTTCTCGCCATCGACCATGACGATGAAGCTCGCCTCTTCGCCGTCGAGGAACTCTTCGATCACCACGCGGGCACCGGCGTCGCCAAAGGTATTGGCCTCGAGCATATCGCGAATCGCGTTTCGCGCTTCTTCTTCGCTCATTGCCACGATCACGCCCTTGCCCGCGGCCAGGCCGTCGGCCTTGATGACGATGGGCGCGCCCACCTCGTCAAGATAGGCGAGCGCTTCGTCGACCCGGGTGAAGGTTTGATAGGCAGCGGTGGGAATCTGGTGGCGGGCCAGAAAATCCTTGGTGAAGGATTTAGAGCCCTCGAGCTGGGCGGCGGCCTGGCTCGGCCCGAAGATCGCAAGCCCCGCGCTCTGGAAACGGTCGACCACGCCCAGCACCAGCGGCGCTTCCGGACCGACCACGGTCAAGCCGACGTGCTCGCGCTGGGCAAACGCCACCAGCGCGTCGATGTCGGTGGCCTCGATGGCCACGTTCTCGAGCCCGGGTTCGGCCGCGGTACCGGCATTACCCGGGGCGACGAACACCTTCTCCACCCGGCTCGACTGCGCAAGCTTCCACGCCAGAGCGTGCTCGCGCCCGCCGCCACCTATCATCAAAACGTTCATGTCGTTCCTTTTCAAACCGATGCGTATCCGGGCGCATTATGCCACAGCAACGCGCCAGAGGGGCTCACGAGCGCGGGGTGTCGTCATCGTCTTTGGGCGGGTTGGGCTTGTTGAGCGCGCGTTGCCAGAATCGCATGTTCTCTTCGGCCAGCTCGCGCATCAGCTCCATGGGCGAGTGCTTGAGCGCCTGCTGCCACTGATTCTGCATGCGCTTTTGCTGTTGCAGCATCAGCTGGGTGCCCTGCTCCAGGTAGCGCGCCAGCGGCAAGGGTGACGACATGTCGTACACGCGGATCAACTGCGCCAGAAGGTCGTTGGAGAACACCTCGGCATCGCTGTCGGCCTGCTCCTGCTCGATGATGATCGACAGCAGGATCGTGCGCGTCAGATCCTCGCCGCTCTTGGCATCCTCGACGCGAAAGGGCTCTTCGTCGATAATCAGACGCCGCAAATCTTCCAGCGTCACGTAGCGGCTCTGCTGGGTATCGTACAGCCGCCGGTTGGCATATTTGCGAATCACGCGCACAGCGCATCTCCTTGAACACGATAAAGGCTTGGGTCGCCGTTGCGGATATTGTGCCTGCACCGCGCGCGCATGCAAGCCGCGTTGAACAATGCCCGTTAGAGCGCCGTTTTCGTCATCACCTTGCGAGCCCCATGAACCTGATACTTCTTGCCCCCGACGAGCTCGGCACCGACCGCCGCGCTACCCTCACCGATGCCCGGCGCCTGGAACACTTGGCGCGGGTTCACCGCGCAGCGCCCGGCGACACCTTCACCCTGGGCGTACTCGGCGGCGGCGTCGGCCGGGCCACGCTGCTCGCGCTCGACGAGCACAGCGCAGTATTCGAAACCGATGAGCTAAGCGCCCCACCGCCGCCGCCGCTGCCGGTGCACCTGGTGCTGGCGCTGCCGCGCCCGCGCATGCTGGCGCGTACGCTGGAACACATCACCGCCCTGGGCGTGAAAGAGCTAACGCTTTTGCACACCAAACGCGTTGAAAAGAGCTACTGGCAGTCGCCGGAGCTCAATGCCGACAAGATTCGCCAGCACTTCATACTCGGTCTCGAGCAAACCCGAGATACGATCCTGCCGGAGATCACGCTGTGCAAGGGGTTCAGGCCCTTTATGCAAGAACAGCTACCGGCGCTTCTGGCCAACCGCCGCGGGATCGTTGCCCACCCGGGCATGCCCAACGCCTGCCCGCGCGATGTGGCCGAGCCCACGCTTTTACTGGTCGGGCCGGAAGGCGGGTTCATTGACTGGGAGGTCGAACAACTGCTGGAGGCGGGCTGCGAGGGCATTCATTTGGGCCCTCGCATTTTGCGGGTCGAAACCGCGGTCACGGCGCTTCTGTCGAAGCTTTTTTAACGGCGGGTTTACTCCTGATCGTCTTCAGGGTCGAAGGCGACGTACTCGGCATCCTCGCCGCACTCCGGGCTCTGCAGGAAGGTGTTTTCCACGTCGAGCAGCCCCAGGTGGCTGATGGTGCGCCGACCCAGCAGCATCGGATAGATCATCTCCTCGCGGTCGCGCAGGCTGAACTGCTCCTCGTAGATGGTGTCGCCCATGCAGACATCGAGCAGTACGACCGGGCGCTCGTCGCTGCCGCCGGCGCCACGTACGGTCTGCTCGCGATGCAGCGGGCGCTCGATCTCGTCGCTGAAGGTATCACCGCTCTGCTGATCCTCGAGCTGCAGGCGAAAGCGCACCCACTCTTCGCCATCCTTATCAAAAAGCTCAATATCGCGCGCATCGAGCGACGAGGTCAGCGCCCCGCTGTCGAGCTTCGCCTTCACCGTGATGTCCCAGTGATCGATCACGGCGTTCTCGACCCAACCGTACACCTTGCGCTCCTCTTCGGCCAAAGCGGCGGTACTGGCGAGTAGTGCGCCGGAAAGCGCCAGCCATCCAGCTGTATTAGAAAACGTCTTGCGCATTGATATTCATCCTTGAGTAAAAAGTCTTGGCGAAACGAGCCGCCTCGAAAAAAGCGCTAACGAAGGCGCTCGAGCAGCGACTGAGTGGCGAAGCCGTCCGGCGTGAGCCCCTGGTCGCGCTGAAAGGCGCGCAGTCCGCTCTGGGTGTTGGGCCCCATGATGCCATCCGGCGTGCCGACCGCGTAGCCGCGGGCGTTGAGCCGCTGCTGAAGCGTTCTGACATCGTCTCGGGTCAAAGGTGCCTCGCTTCGCGGCCAGGCGTTTTGCACGCCGTCGCGTCCGGCGATGGCATCGCTGAGCGTACCGACCGCCAGAGCGTAGCTGGTGGCGTTGTTGTAGCGCAGAATCGAGCGGAAGTTGGGGCCGACCAGAAAGGCCGGCCCCTGGGCGCCGGCGGGAACGATGATTGCTGCGCTATCGAATTGCGGAAGCTCACCGCTCACCGCGCGCACGCCCTGGCTTGCCCACTCGCGGGTCGAGCGGCGCTCGGTCTGGGCGTAGTCGAAGCCGCCGGGTAGCGTGACCTCGCGCCCCCAGGGTTCGCCGGCGCGCCAATTCGCCTTCGCCAGATAGTTGGCGGTGGACGCCATCACGTCGGGAATGCTGCCCCAGATGTCGCGGCGCCCGTTACCGTCGCCGTCGACCGCGTAGGCTTCGAAACTCGAGGGAATGAACTGGGTATGCCCCATGGCGCCCGCCCAGGAGCCCTTCATCTGATCGGCGGAAATGTCGCCTTCGTCGATGATTCGCAGCGCCGCCAGCAGCTCACCCCGGGCGAAATCGCGGCGCCGGCCATCGTAGGCGAGCGTGGCCAGCGCTTCCAGCGTCGAGAAGTCGCCGAAGTTGCTGCCGTAGTTGCTCTCGATTCCCCATATCGCCACGATGACCTCGGCGGGCACGCCGAAGCGCTGCTCCATTTGCGCGGCGGTTTGACGATGCTCGGCCAGCTTCTCGCGGCCGTTACGCACCCGCGCATCGGACACCGCAGAGTCCAGATACTCCCAAATCGGGCGCACGAACTCCGGCTGATAGCGATCGAGCTCGATCACCCGCTCGCGATAGCGCAGCCCATCCACGGCCTGGGAGAGCGTTGCTTCGCTGATCCCCTGGCTTGCCGCGTAACGGCGAAACTCGCCGAGCCACTGATTGAAGCTCGCCGCCTGAAACTGCTCGGCAGCGCGCGCGTCGACTTCGGACATCAGCTGAAGGTTGGCCTGCGCCGGGCTAACGCACAGCGCCGACCCAAGCGCTACGCCCAGCGTAAGCACTCGGTAATCTGAAAGAGTTTTCATCTTGAAAGACACGTCTCAATCTCCTGGCAATCCCTGGCAGAGATTGATAATGGCTCGAAAAGTCGTTGGATGCCAGCGCCCAAAAAGGCTTGACCCAACGCCCCACTTGCCTTGCTACTCCTCTACTTCCTCGGTCTTTTCGGCACTGGCCTGGCGCTGTAGCTCGACGCTGCTCTGAAGCTGCATGGACGATTGTGGGGAGGGTGCAGGCGGCCTTGACGGTGCCAGCGGGCGCCGGATAGAAGGCGTGGGCTTTTGATGATCAGACATGGCGACATCGACCTTGATCGGATCGCTGGCGCGAAGTGCCTGGGAGGCCGGCTTCTCGATCAGCCAGCGCTCCCACTCGTCGGGTGAGACGCAAGGCTCGCTGAATGCCTCAGGGGCGCTGCGCCAGGGCTGATGACGCTCGACCCCGAACGCAAGCTCCTCGAGTTCCGGCAGCCAGTGGGCGACATAAAGCCCCTTAGGGTCGTACTGTTTGGCCTGTTTCAGGACGTTGAAGTAGCGATCCTTGCGCCCGTCGCGCCCGGTGCCGGCAATATGGCTCCAGTTGCCCCAGTTGTTGGCGGCGTCGTAATCGATCAGGCAGTGCTCGAACCACTGCGCACCGAGACGCCAATCGACGCCCAGATCCCGAACCAGAAAGCTCGCCACGTTCTGGCGTGAACGGCTCGATATCCAGCCGGTATGTTTGAGCTCATGCATGGCGGCGTCGATGAAAGGCACTCCCGTACAGGCGTTGCGCCATAAATCGAACTTCTCGCAGGGTGCTTCCATCTCTTCACTGCCGAAGAGCCTGGCCCCTTCGACCTGGGCATTGCGATGGAAATAGTCGCGCCACAGGAGCTCGAACACGATCCACTGACTCGACTCGTTGCGGCCGTGCGTCTCCTCCCACGCCTTTACCGCTTCATAGACCTGACGGGCCGAAAGGCACCCCTGAGCAAGCCAGGGCGAGAAGCGCGTCGAGAAGGCGGACCCCAAAAGGCCATTGCGTGTCTTCTTGTAAGACTCCGCGCCATTTTGCGCCCAGAGGTATTCGTTCAACCGGTCGAAGGCGGCGGTCTCACCGCCCACAAAATTGAACCCCTGGCGATCGTCGGGCTGCCAGAAAGCGCTCTCGTGACTCACCTGTTTAAGCGGCGGAAATCCACGCGACGCGTTTTCCGGCCAGCCGGGGAGCGTAAAGGGGGCGTCGAGCGCATCGCCGAACGCCCACTGCTTTTCGACCTTATGACGAAAGGCGGTAAAGGTTGCCGGCATGTCCTGGATATCGAAAGGCAGCTCGTCACGATTGAAAAGGTAGCCGCACTCTACACGGTCAAGATGGGTTGGCTCGGGCAGTTCGGTCTCCAGACGCTCGAGCGTATGCGACTCTTCAACCCCGGAATGCTCCATCACGCGAACGCTCTGGGCGTGGTACTGCTCTGCCAGGTGTACAACTATTGAGGCCGGATCACCGATCCGCACTAATAAATCGCTACCGCGCTGTAGCAGCTCGCCGCGTAGCGCCATCAGGCTTTGCCAAAGAAAACGCAGCCGCGCGGAACCCAATCGCGGCGTCTTCTCACCGGGTAGGCCGGGTTCGAGCCAGCGCTGATCGAGCACATAGAGGCATATGAGTTGATCCGGGCGCGACTCGAAGTGCAAAAGCGGGTTGTCAGACACACGCAAGCTATTGTTCAAGAAAACAATATCGGTATTCAATTGCATCAATAACCTCCTGGCGTACCTCGCTTTCCGGGTTTGCTGGGGCGGGATCGATCCCCGCCGGGCACTCCGTTTCAGCGCTGCGTCTGACGCACTACGTATTGAACGCAGCCGTTCGAATTTGCCTCAAGCACGGACTCTTCAAGCCATATCAGGCTTTCAAATCGCGCCCGAACTCGAACGGTTATGGAGCTCGCCCGCGGCAATAGGTAAACATTTCATCTTATACAATACAATTATTGTACATATAACATACCCGGTTTTACCAACCTCTTTTATCTCCAACCACAAAAAAACCGCCTTGAATAAGGCGGTTTTTTAATAACACAGGTTAATAAAATTAGCTATTTCATGAGGTTGAATAGCTTCATGTACAGCAATCCCTTCAGGATGAATCACCACTGCGCGGTGAGCGCCTGGCGTTTTCCTCGGTTTCCAGTCCACTCTTGAGCTCGTGGGTGAGCGGGTCGTAGTTGGGTTTCAGCTCATCCTTGACCGTACCGCTCCAGAGTTTGGAGCCAACGAAGTAGCCGGCCCGCCCAATTACGTGGGCGGCCACCGGGGCGGTCATTAGAATGAAAAGAATGATGGCGAAGGAGCGCGCGACCACGCCTACCTCGGCAAAGTGCATGGCCGAGGCGAGCATGATCAAAATGACGCCGAGCGCGGCTGCCTTGGTTGTGGCGTGCATCCGGGTCAGCAAATCCGGCAGGCGCAAGAGGCCAATGGCCGCCAGAAGAATGAACAGTGAGCCGACGAGTAGCAGCGCCCCCTTGATGAACTCAATCATCCCGCGGCCCTCCCCGCTCCAGAAACCGGGCGAAGCCGATCGCCGCTAGAAAGCCCATCAGGGCGATGACGATCGCGGCATCGAGAAAGCTCGCCACCCCGGACTGCACGGCATAAACGCCCACCAGCCCGACGACCGTAGTGGAAAAAAGCTCCAGCGCGACCACTCGGTCCGGCAGGCTCGGGCCTCGGACCACGCGAACGAAGGTGAGAATCAGGGCCAGCCCCATGATCACCTGACAGATCAGAATGACGGTACTCATTAACGAAATAGCTCCAGTGCACGGTGCTCCATCTCCTTGAGACTGCGCCTCAGCTCGTCCTCATCGTCCAGGAACATGGCGTGGATATACAGCACCCGACGGTCGTCGGAAACGTCCAGACTCAGCGTTCCCGGGGTCAGCGAAATAAGGTTCGCCACCATGGTGATCTCCATTTCGGTACGCGCGGAGAGCGGCATGGCGATCACGCCAGGCTTCATGTGCCAGGGTGGGGTGAGAATATCGAAGCCGACGCGCAGGTTGGCCTGAACGAGCTCCTTGATGAAAAAGCCAAGAAAGCGGATGAGACGCGGGATGCGCGCCGGGTAGCCCTTCAGCGCATCCACCTGGTGCTCGATCAGCACCAGCGCGATATAGCCAAAAATCATCCCCACCAGTAGATTGAGCCCGGTAAAATCGCCGCTCAACAGCACCCAGGCAAGGCCGAGAATCAAATTCCAGATCGCGCCGGTCATGGCAACTCCTCCCCGGGCGCTTCGACCCGATCAGCCTCGAGCTCCAGCGGCTCGACGATCGTCGACTCGGCTTCGACCGGTGCGCCCAGCACCGCCTCGATATAGCCCGATGAATCGAACAGCTGGTCACCGATCAGCGTCATCGTCTGCATGATCGGCTCAGCGAAAACGCCGATCAAAAGCGAACACAGCGCCAGTACGGCCACCGGTAGATACATCATCCAGAGTCCCGGCTTGAGCAGTCGATCATCGTCACCGACCGGCAACGGGGCGGCATCAGCCGTGCTCTCCTCGGGTCTCGCCTTCCAGAACACCTCATTCCAGATCTTGACCATCGAGTAGAGCGTCATCAGCCCCACCGCCAGCGCGATACCCGTGGCAACGTAGGCCTCGGCCTCGAGACCGGCGCGAATCAGCACGAACTTGGCAAAAAAACCGGAAAGCGGCGGGATGCCGGCAAGCGAAAACGCCGAGACGAAAAACGCCACGGCGAGCCCCGGCGAGCGGCGATACAGCCCGCCCATCTTCTTGAGCTGGTAGGTGCCCTGAAGGCGGTGGGTGATCCCGCTGATCAGAAACAGATTGGTCTTGACCACGATGTTGTGCACGATCGCAAACACGCCACCGGCGATCGCCAGCGGCGTATAGATCGCAAGCCCGAGAATCATGTAGCCGATCTGGCTTACGATATGAAACGACAAAATACGGCGGAACTCGTACTGCGCCGCCGCCCCCAGCACCCCGGTCACCATGGTGAACACCGCGCCCCACAGCATGATGTCCTGAAGATAGCCCATGGTTTGATCGAAGATGAGCGTGAATACGCGAAACAGCGAATACACCCCCACCTTGGTCAAGAGCCCGGCGAACAGCGCCGACACCGCCACCGGCGGCGTGTGGTAGGAGGCAGGCAGCCAGAAGAACAGCGGAAACGCGGCGGCCTTGATACCGAAGGCGATCATGAACATCACCGCCAGCACCTCGACCATGCCGGCGTGCTCCATCTGCTCGATGCGCACGGCGATATCCGCCATGTTGAGCGTGCCCACGGTGCCGTACAACAGCCCGATCGCGGTGAGAAAGATCACCGAGGCGAGCAGATTGAGGGTTACGTACTTGATAGCGCCTTCCATCTGCGCGCGCTCGCCGCCCAGAATCAAGAGCGCAAAGGAGGCCACCAGCATGACTTCGAACCAGACGTACAGGTTGAAGATATCGCCGGTCAAAAACGCCCCGGCAACGCCGGCCAATAGCAGGTGCATGAGCGGGTAGTAGCCGAACTTCTCGTGCCCGCGCCCGGTCGAGGCCAGCGAGTAAATGCCCATGGCCAGGCCGATCAGCCCGGTCATCAGAATCATTACCGCGCTGAGCATGTCGGCGATCAGCGTGATACCGAACGGCGCCGGCCAGCTGCCCATCTGAATCGTCACATAACCATTCTGATACACCGATACCAAAAGCCACAAACTGACCAACAGCAGTGCCAAATTACCCGCTACGGCGAGAAAGCGCTGCATCGGCCGCGAGCGCCAGAACAAAAGCGACAGCGCCCCGGAGAGCAGCGGCAGTAGAACGGGCAGTGCAACTTCGGGGCTCACGTGTCGGTATCCTTCATCTTGTCCAGGTCGTCCGCCTTGACGATTTCATAGGCGCGGCGAATCAGCACGACGGCAAACGCCAGCACGCCAAAGGCGATGACGATGGCGGTCAGTACCACCGCCTGGGGCAGCGGGTCGGCCACTGCGCCCAGCGGCTGGGACATGCCTTCGGGAATCAGAGGCGGCGCACCGCGGGTCATGCCGGCGGTGGTAAAGATCAGAAGGTTCGCGGCGTTGGATAACAGTAAAAGCCCGATGACCAGTTTGACGATCGAACGTCTGAGCATCATGAAAATGGCGGCGGCGTATAAAAGCCCGATCCCCAGAGCCATTATGGGTTCCATGCGTCACCTCTACGTTGCTTAAGGTTCATCCTTGTCGACCTCCATCAGCGCCATCACCATGCCGACCACCGACCCAAGCACGGCAAGATACACCCCGACATCGAAGATCAGCGGCGTCGAGGCCTTGAACTCGATGACCGGAACGGTCCACCACTGGGCGGTCAGAAACGGCTGATCCATGAACCAGGCCGGCACCACGGAGATCATGCCGAGCAAGAGCCCAATGCCGATCAGATCCCGCGGGTCGAGCATGCGCAGCACCTCGCGGGTGGCGCTGACGCCGAAAGCGAACAGGTAGAGCGTAAAGCCCCCCGCTGCCACCAGCCCGGCGATGAAACCGCCGCCGGGCTCATCGTGGCCGCGCAGCAGCAAAAAGATCGAGAACATCAGCTGCAGCGGCATCAAAAAACGCGCCGCGGTATTGAGAATGATCGTGCCTGACTTAACCATCGTAGGGCTCCTTCGGCGCGCTCTTGCCGCTGTTCGACCCGGTGGGCGCTTCGTGGCGCAGCTTCAGCATGGCAATCACGCCGATCGCCGCCAGCGCCAGCACGAACATCTCACCCAGCGTATCCAGCGCCCGGTAGTCGACCAGAATCACGTTGACGATGTTGCGGCCATAGGCCAGCGGCGCGCTGTTCTCTACCATGTAGGTCGAGATCGACTCGAACTGATCGATACTCCAGGCCGTCATGATCAGCAAAAAGATCAGAATGCCCATCGCCGCGGCGACCGCGCCGTCACGAATGCGCTCCAGGTTGGTGGAAAGATTGGAAAAGCGCGGCAGGCGAAACAGCACCAGTACCAGCAGGATCACGGTCAGGGTTTCGACCAGCAGCTGCGTAATGCCCAGATCCGGCGCGCTGAAGAGAATGAAGATCAGCGCGATCGAAAAGCCCATGATTCCGACCGACACCACCGCGCCGAGCCGTGAGCGCGAAAGAGTGGCGAACAGCGCCCCCATCGCCATCGTGGCCACCACGATCAGCTCGTGGAAACGCACGTCGAGCTCGAAGCTCAGAATCGGCGAGTGGCGTACCAGCAGCGAATAGCCGACCAGCGCGATCAGCACTACCAGCATCACGAGAATGTAGTTACGCATGTAGCCGTTTTGTAAAAGCCGAGTCTGCCACTCGGAGAAGCGCGCAATCGCGTTCATGAAACCATCAAAGCCCGCCTCGGGGCCCCGGCGCTGAATCGGTGCCAGCACGCCCAGCCGCCCGCGCACGCTGTCCCAGCGTTTGAAGAGCAAGAACCCGAGCGCCAGACTCACGATCGAGAGAATCAGCGCGGCGTTGACGCCGTACCAGAGCGACAGCGATACCGTAAGCGACTGACCCACCACCGCGCTCGCCGCCGCGGTCAGAAGCGCATCGATGCCGAAAAAGGCCGGCGCCAGGCCAAACAACAGCGACCCGAACGCAAGCAGCGCCGGCCCTACCAGCATGCTCGGCGGCGCCTCGTGGGGCTCTTGAGGCGTGGGTCGATAGCGGCCGAAGAACGGGCGCAGCGCCACAATGGCGGCCACCGCGATGGTCAGAATCGCCGAGGCGAAGGCCAGCCCCAGCAGCACCGCCTGGAAGCCCTCCGCGCCGAGCACGGCTTCTAGCATCAGCTCCTTGCCGATGAAGCCAAACAGCGGCGGCACCCCGGAAAGTGACAGCGCAGTGACGAAGGCGATGGCCGCGGTGACCGGCATCACTTTTCTCAGCCCGCCCATTTCGGTCACGTCCTTGGTGCCGGTTTCATGGTCGAGAATACCCGCCACCATGAACAGCGCCCCCTTGTAGAGCGAGTGCGCCAGCAGGAACGTGACGAACGCCCTCATGGCGTAGTCGCTGCCGATACCGAGCAGCATCGTCAGCGTGCCCAGCGCCATGATGGTGGAGTAGGCCAAAAGCTTCTTGATATTGGTGTGGTGAATGGCCAGAAACGCGCCGGTGAACATGGTAAAGGCGCCCACCAGCGACAGCGTCCATACCCATAGCTCGGTGCCGCCGAGCTCCGGCTGGAGCCTCGCCATCAGGTAAATACCCGCCTTGACCATGGTAGCGGAGTGCAGATACGCCGACACCGGCGAGGGTGCTGCCATGGCGTTGGGCAGCCAGAAGTGAAACGGAAACTGAGCGGACTTGGTGAAAGCCCCCAACAGCAGGCAAACGAGCATCGGCGTATAGAGCGGATGCGCGCGCAGATCCTCACCACCGGCGAGGATCTCGGAGAACGACCAGGAGCCGCTTGCAATCCCCAGAAGCACCAGCCCGCCCATCAGCGCAAGCCCGCCGGCCACGGTCACGAACAGCCCCTGGCGGGCGGAGTTACGCGCCTTCAGGTCGGTGTGGTTGAAGCCGATCAGAAGATACGAGGTGACGCTGGTCAGCTCCCAGAAGACGAACAGGGTCAAGAGACCATCCGCCATGACCAGGCCCAGCATCGACATCATGAAGCCGAGCATGGCGACGTGAAAGCGCGCCATGTCCGGGCTACCGCGCAGATACCCGCCGGCATACACCAGCACGCAGGTACCGATGATGGTAATCAGAAGGCCAAACAGCAGCGAAAGCCCATCGATCATGAAGGTGAGGCTGATCCCCAGCGACGGCACCCAGGCCCACTCGAGCAGCAACGGCCCGTCATTGATGATGCCGCTTGCCTGACTCAAGAGCCACGCCGCCAGCGTGGCGGGAAACAGCGCCAGCACGAAACTCGTTTGTTGGCCCCACCAGCGGTTGAGAAGCGGCGCCGAAGCCGCCAGCACGAAGCCTAATAGAATGGCGAGCTGCATCTAACACGGTCTCCCTGAGTCATATCCGCGGATCAACCACCGCAGCGCCGGATCCCTGACCGCTGCGTTGAATAACTGTGATTCAAGCCGTCAACCTTATACCAGCAGCGCCGGCGTTGCCACACGCTGGAGCGTCGAAGCGAAAACCCACGTGATCGAGCGATTAACGTTAGCCCATGAATTCGCTTGTATTATTGAATCACCGAGACGTTGAAAGCCAGCCGGCCAGCTCGTTTTCGAGCACCTCGACAAGCGCGTGAACATGATCGTCCCGGTCGTTCAAACAGGGAATGTAACTGAAGGTTTCGCCGCCGGCATGCAGGAAGCTTTCGCGAATCTCCTCCTCGATCTCCTCGAGGGTTTCGACACAGTCTGACGCAAAGGCCGGCGAGATGACGGCGATGTGCTTGTGCCCCTGGCGGGCGAGTTCCGCCACGTGCTCGACGGTGGCAGGGCCGACCCACTTCTCCGGGCCGAATTTGGATTGAAAAGCGGTGTCGATCTCTTCTTCGTCAAAGCCCAGCGTCTCGCGTAGAAGCCGCGTGGTCTTCTGGCAGTGGCAGTGGTAGGGGTCGCCTTCGAGCAGGTAGCGCTCGGGGACGCCGTGATAGCTCGCCACCAGTTTGCTCGGGCGCGTGGCCAGGTCGCGGTACGCTTCTTCCACCGAGTTCGCCAGTGCCCGCAGGTAGCTCGGGTGCTCGAAATAGGCCGGCACGGTGCGAATCGCCGGCTGCCACTTCATCGTCATCAACGCGCGAAACGCTTGGTCGTTGGCGGTCGCCGTGGTCGGCGAGCCGTACTGCGGGTAGAGCGGAAAGAAAACGATGCGCTCACAGCCTCTGGCCTGCATCTGCTCTAACACGCTGATGGTCGAGGGGTTGCCGTAACGCATGCAGAAGTCGACTTCGACCGCGTCGCCGTAAAGCGCCTTCAGCCGCGCGGCGAGCTTTTCGGTTTGAGCGCGGGTGATGGTCAAAAGCGGGCTTTCGTCGCGCTCGGTGTTCCAGATGCTCCTGTACGCCTTGCCGGACGAAAAGGGCCGTTTGGTCAGAATGATGGTTTGCAAAAGCGGCTGCCACTTCCAGCGGGCGTAATCGACCACCCGCTGATCCGACAGAAACTCGTTGAGGTAGCGGCGCATCGACCAGTAGTCGGTGGCGTCCGGCGTGCCCAGATTGGCCAGTACCACGCCCACCCGTTTACGGGCAACCGGCGGGTGGGAGGCGGGCGCGTGGGCCAAGCGCCCTTCTCCGGGAGCGTCTTTCAAGATAGCGTCACTCATGGCGTTTCCTTGCTGATTCAATCGCTCGAGCTTACCACTTTTCAGCAAACTCGCGGCATGAAGTTATACTATCAGCACTATTCGTATAACTACGGGTCAACTCATGTCCAAGCCGCTTTTGCTGATATTCGGCGATCAGCTGTCGCTATCGCT
Organism: Halomonas sp. HNIBRBA4712; assembly: GCF_043558675.1. Taxonomy (NCBI): domain Bacteria; kingdom Pseudomonadati; phylum Pseudomonadota; class Gammaproteobacteria; order Oceanospirillales; family Halomonadaceae; genus Halomonas; species Halomonas sp. HNIBRBA4712. The sequence continues at coordinate 29,529 of NZ_JBIFXR010000003.1, forward strand.
TCCACTTTTGCAAAACGCGCCGGATAACGCCGTCGTCGCGCTTTGCGAGGTCAAGGAAGAGGCGCGCTACGTTCCTCATCATATCCACAAGATCGGCCTGTTTCTCGCAGCGATGCGCCACTTCGCCAGGGCGCTCGAAGAGAAAGGATTCAAGGTGGCTTACAGCCGCCTGGACGACGAGGACAATACCCAGTCGCTGCTCGTGGAAGCCGAGCGGCTGGCTCGCAAACACGACTGCGATGAAATTCACGCCCTGCGCCCGGGCGAGTGGCGTCTGTGGGAGGCGATGCAGGATCGCCAGAATGCGAAAATCCCCTGGCACCTGGGTGAGGATACGCGCTTTTTCACCACGCCCGATGACTTCGCCAACTGGATGCGGGGGCGCAAGCAGCCGCGCATGGAGTACTTCTACCGCGAGCAGCGAAGGCGCACCGGGCTTTTGATGGAAAATAATGAGCCCGCCGGCGGCCAGTGGAACTTCGACCACGACAACCGCGAGCCGCTGAAGGGCCAGAAAAGCTTTCCTGCCCTGCCCCATCACCGTCAGGATGAGATCACTAAAGCAGCGCTGATCGATGCCAAGCGCCACTTCGGCGAGCACATGGGTAGCGTCGAAAACTTCAACCTGCCGGTCACCCGCCGCCAGGCACTGGCGGATCTGCGCCACTTCATCACCGAGGCGTTGCCGGATTTCGGCCGCTACCAGGACGCGATCAGCGACAGCGACCCATTGCTCTATCACTCGCGGCTCTCGGCAGCCATGAACATCGGCTTGCTCTCGCCGCAGGAGGTGTGCGAGGCCGCCGAGCAGCATTATCTTGAAGGCAATGCGCCGATCAACGCCGTGGAGGGCTTCATCCGCCAGATACTCGGCTGGCGTGAATACGTGCGCGGGCTCTACTGGACGCAGATGCCCGGCTACAAGCGCGAGAACCGGCTCGATTTTCGCCGCGAGCTGCCGGATTTCTACTGGGACGCGCAGACCGACATGCGTTGCATGAACCGCGCCATTCAGATGACTATCGACAATGCCTACGCCCACCACATCCAGCGGCTGATGGTCACCGGCAACTTCGCGCTCCTGTGCGGGGTCAAGCCCGAGGCGCTGTGCGACTGGTACCTGGCGGTTTACGCTGACGCCAGCGAGTGGGTGGAGCTTCCCAACACGCTGGGTATGGTGCTGCACGCCGACGGGGGCTTGATGGGGTCGAAGCCCTACTGCGCTTCGGGCAAGTACATTGATCGCATGTCGGATCACTGCGCCAATTGCCGCTACTCGCCAAAGCAGATGACCGGCACCCACGCCTGCCCGTTCAACAGCCTCTACTGGCACTTTCTCGAGCAAAACGAGAAGCGCCTGAGTCAGAACCCGCGTATGAAGCTGATTTACGGCTCGCTCAACAAGATGAGCGACGACAAGCGCGACGCCATCCGCCAGCAGGCCGAAAGCTTTTTGCGCACGCTCTCGAAAAGCCAGGGCTACGGTCAGAAACATCACACCCAAGGATACAAGAGCCATTAACGTGAACAGCCAACGCTTTGCAACTCTCGACGCCCGCGCGCCGGTCACGCTCTATTACGACGGTCACTGCCCGTTTTGCATGAAAGAGGTGGCGTGGCTCGAAAAGCACCCTCGCCGAGCGCGCATCGAACTCATCGATATCCAGGCCAGCACGTTTGACCCCAGCACTTCAGAGCGCCCTTTCGAGGACCTGATGGGCAAGCTGCACGTCAAGGATCAAAATGGGAAGTGGTATATCGGCATGGACGCGAGCCGGGCCCTGTATGCAGTGTTGGGCTACCGGCGATGGGTATGGCTATCCTGCTTGCCGGGCCTGCGGGGTGTAATGAATGCAGGCTACCGTGTGTTTGCCCGCTACCGGGTACGGCTGGGGCGGTGGGTGGAAAAGCGCCGAGCGACGCCTGGCGAATGACGAAAGCGCTTCATGAACGCCGGGTAAGTTAAAAAACCAGCGGCATGCGTGAGGTCAGCGGTTCGCTGTAGTGCGCGGCACGGCCGATCATCTCGTCGTGGGGCACGTGCTGCACCAGGTAGGCCCGATGGATATCGGCGCGCTTGAGCTCGAGATAAACATCGTCCAGCGAACGAAACAGCATCGGCTTGCCACGCTGGGTGAGCATGTGGCGGCTGCCTTCGACGTCCTCGAGTTCGACCTGGTAGAAGCGGCTACCGGAGTGGGTAATCACCCGTATCTCGAAATTGCTGGAGCCTTCGACGAAGGCCTTGAGGTGTTTCAGTTCCATGGATTACTCCTGCTATCAGTGGTCATGGGCACAGCGTGACGCTTACCCATGACAATTGTGTGACTCCCTCAACACAACATTAGCGCAAAAGCGAGCGCTTCACTAAGGCGCTCGAACACGCCGATAACAGGGACTCTCTACCAGCCAGCACCCGGCCCGCCGTGGGCGCTTACTGATACTCGGAAGGGTCGATCGCCTTGCCGAGCGAATTGCGGTCTATCCAGTTGCCGCCTTTGGTCTCCTTGTAGCGAAACACGACCTTGTCGCCCACCACCACGGGCAGCTCCGAATCCTCGGTCTGATAGCTGAAGGCGTCGCCGTTGACCACCAGATGGTAGCGGTAGAGATCCGGCATCCCCAGCCACTCCTTGAACGGCCCTTCGCGCTCCAGCGACTCGAGCTCGCCGCGCCCTTCGAGTTTGGGAAGACGCTTCTTGTTGCCCCGTCTGAAACCACCGCCCGCCATGTGCTGCTCCTGTTGATTGAACGTGGCCAGAACCACGCGTGATCGCCGCGCCGCACTTGGCCGCGTCGGCATTAAAGTAAAGGGGCGGCATTATACGGGCCTCGCCCCGTGGCTCAAGTCATTCGCCGAACGCTTCACCGTAGCTGTCCGGCGCCAGATCCTCGAACCGGGTGTACTTGCCGATGAACGCCATGTGCACGGTGCCGATCGGGCCGTTACGCTGCTTGCCGATGATCAGCTCGGCGAGCCCCTGGTTGTCCGGATTATCCGGGTTATAGACCTCGTCGCGGTAGACGAAGGCGATGACGTCGGCGTCCTGCTCGATGGCGCCGGATTCCCGCAGATCCGACATCACCGGGCGCTTGTTGGGGCGCTGCTCCAGCGAGCGGTTGAGCTGGGAAAGCGCCACCACCGGGCAGCCGAACTCCTTCGCCAGGCCCTTGAGCGAGCGCGAGATCTCGGAAATCTCGCCGGTACGGTTCTCGGAGAAGCCGGGGATCTGCATCAGTTGAAGGTAGTCGATCATGATCAGGGCCATGTTGCCGTGCTCGCGCACGACGCGGCGAATCCGCGAGCGCATCTCGTTGGGCGAAAGTGCGGCGGTATCGTCGATGAACAGCTGCTTGTCCTTGAGAAGGTTGACCGCCGAAGTGAGCCGCGGCCAATCCTCGTCCTCGAGCTGGCCCGAGCGTACCCGGGTCTGATCGATGCGCCCAAGCGACGAAAGCATCCGCAGCATCAAGGATTCCGCGGGCATCTCCATCGAGAACACCATCACCGGCTTGTCGCTCGAGATCACCGCGTGCTCGACCAGGTTCATGGCGAAGGTGGTCTTGCCCATCGACGGACGCCCGGCGATGATCACCAGATCCGAGGGCTGCCAGCCCGAGGTCATCTCGTCGAGATCGCGAAACCCGGACGAAAGCCCGGTCATCTCGCCTTTCATGTTGAAAAGCTCGTCGATGCGGTCAACGGCCTTGGTGAGAAGCTCGCTCATGCCGATCGGCCCGCCGGTCTTGGGCCGCTCCTCGGCGATCTGGAACACCAGCCGCTCGGCTTCGTTCAAGAGCTCGTCCGCCGGGCGGCCCTGAGGCGAGAAGGCGCCGTCGGCGATCTGATTGGCCGCGCGAATCAGTTTGCGCAGGGTCGCCCGCTCGCGCACGATATCCGCGTAGGCGCGAATGTTACTCGCCGACGGCGTATTGCGCGCAAGCTCGGCCAGAAAGCCGAGCCCCCCGACGCTGTCGAGCTGGTCGCGGGCTTCCAGCGCCTCCGAGAGCGTCACCACGTCCAGGGGCTGGCCGGACTCCGCCAGATGGATCATGACGTTGAACACCAGCCGGTGCTCGTAGCGGTAGAAGTCGTCCGCCGTCAGCCGCTCGGACACGTTGTCCCAGGCCTGGTTGTCGAGCATCAACCCGCCCAGCACCGACTGCTCGGCCTCGAGCGAGTGCGGCGGCAGCTTCAGCGCCGCCGTTTCCTGATCCGTGGAGGACTCTTCCATCGGAACTCCTATCAATAGCGCGCAAGGCAAAAAAACGCTTTCGCAAGAATAGCACCTTGCGAAAGCGTTCATTCACGAGCGGGTCTTCATACCCCGTCGCCCCACTTCGCCGTCATCCATGAGTACAAAAGCGGTTACCAGAACCGGGGGGAAACAGTATAAAAAAACAAAGGGCGCGGGAAGACCCGCGCCCTTTTCAGCGTCAGTTGGCGGCAGCTTATTCGGCTACGACCACAACGCGAACGGTTGCTTCCACTTCAGCGTGCAGGTGCAGCGCGATGTCGTACTCGCCGGTTTGACGAATCGGACCTTCGGGCATGCGCACTTCGCTCTTGGCGACATCGATGCCGGCAGAGGAGATCGCATCGGCCAGATCGCGCGGACCGATCGAGCCAAACAGCTTTCCTTCGTCGCCCGCTTTGGAGACCAGCGACAGTTCGATGTCGTTGAGCTGCTCTGCGCGCGCTTCGGCTTCTGCCTTGCGCTCGGCGGCCTGAGCTTCGAGCTCAGCGCGCTGTGCTTCGAACGCTTCCACGTTCTCTTTGGTCGCCGGTACGGCCAGGCCGTACGGTACCAGGTAGTTACGGCCGTAACCGGGCTTGACGGTGACCTTGTCACCCAGGCCACCCAGCTTACCAATCTTGTCGAGCAGAATGACTTCCATCTCGTAAACCTCTAGTCAATTGCTGCGGGTAAGGCGTGCGCGAACGTTTGCGAACGTATCAATCAGCCCCAACAGCAGCACAATGAGAATCGTGGGCAAGGTTGTGATCAGCAGTACGTAAAACACCGCCAGCCACAGCCCGTTCATCCCCTTTAATCCAATAAATCCGTGCACTAACGCAATACCGGCCACCAGCATCGGCACCCAGCCAACGATCAGGATCGCCTCGCCGCCAAGCACAAGCCCTAGAACGCCAAGAACCGCCAACAGCGCGAATTCCTTGGGGCTCAAGCGCAGCGCGTGAAACTCCTCACGAAAGCCGCCCGGGTTATAGAGCCCGGCCTGCCAACTGCGCCCCAGGGCCAGGCAAGCCACCGCCGCCAATAGCACGATGAGCCCGGTGACCCCGCCGACCACCGACGCGGCCAGCGCCTCGGTGTCGTACCCCTGGCGGGCAAACTCGTTGAGCATGTTATCCACCTCAACGGAGCTTTCTCTGAGCTGCTCGAGCATGAGCTCGGAGCCGCCGGGCGGGCTGAACACCCCAAGTTGCACCATGAAGGCGCACGCCAGGGTGCCGACGATCAGCGCCTCGCTCCAGCGCATCCGCTCGCGCAGTACGACGGCCATCAGCGTGACCAGCAGTACGCTTGCCAGCGGAATCACATCGCCCTGGGCCCACCAGAATCCGGCGGGAATGGCGGCGGCCAGAGTCACCGGCAGCGCCGGCGCGAAGCCGCGACGAAGCGTCACTAGAGCGCTGACGGCGGCGCCCAGCCAGAAAAGCCAGGGCACGAGCGTGGCCAGTGCCGCTACGCCAATGGCGTAGGGCGTCTTTTGCATCAGCCATCGTGCCAGTGCCAGCATCACATCAAGCGCTTACTGGTGGCTATCGGAATAGGGCAGTAGTGCCAGGTAGCGCGAACGCTTGATCGCGGTCGCCAGCTGGCGCTGGTAGCGTGCTTTAGTACCGGTGATACGGCTCGGAACGATCTTGCCGGTTTCGGTGATGTACGCCTTCAGGGTGTCCAGATCCTTGTAGTCGATCTGCTTGACGCCTTCAGCGGTGAAGCGGCAAAACTTACGGCGACGGAAAAAACGTGCCATGGAGTAGCTCCTTTAATACGTGCGTGAAAAAACTCAGGCAGTTTCTTCGGTTTCTGATTCGGAGTTCGCTTCGCTACGCGGCTTCTCTTCGCGACGCGGGCGCTTCTCTTCTGCCGGCTTCATCATCGGCGACGCTTCGGTGACCGCTTCCTTGCAGCGGACCACGAGGCTACGGATGATGGCATCGTTGAAACGGAAGATGTTCTCGATCTCTTCCAGGGTTTCACCGCTGCACTCGACGTTCATCAGCACGTAGTGAGCCTTGTGGATCTTGTTGATCGGGTAAGCCAGGTGGCGGCGGCCCCAATCTTCAAGGCGATGCACGGTGCCCGAGTTCTCGGTCACGATGCTGGTGTAGCGCTCGACCATAGCCGGCACTTGCTCGCTCTGATCCGGATGGACCATGAACACGATTTCATAATGACGCATGGAATCTCCTTGCGGTTTGACAGCTTCCGGAGCGCGCCTGGGGCGTAGCAGGGAAGCAAGGAGTTAACGCAATGACCTGTCGCGCCGTTTTCGCGGCGTTGATTGACGCCTGAAGGCGGCGAAGAGCAGGACATCGAGTAGAACTTCGTATGAGAGGTGCCGGCGTTTCAACGCCGCTGGGCCTCGACTCGCCCGTAGCAAATAAACGGGCGAGCGCATTTTAGAAGCGTTGGGGTCAACTTGCAAGCTGGCGCTGGCGGACCGCCTCGAACAGACAAATACCGGCGGCCACAGAGACGTTCAAGCTCGACACCTCTCCCGCCATGGGCAGTTTCGCCAGATGATCGCACCCTTCCCGGGTGAGCCTTCGCATGCCCTTGCCTTCGGCGCCCATCACCAGCGCCGTCGGGCCGGTAAAATCGAGCGCATAAAGTGAGGCGTCGGCTTCGCCGGCGGTGCCGGTAATCCAGACGTTGAACTCCTTGAGTTTGGCAAGCGTACGGGAAAGGTTGGTGACCTGATAGACCGGCACCACCTCGGCGGCGCCGCAGGCGACCTTTCTCACCGTGGCGTTGAGCGGCGCGGCGTTGTCCTTCGCCACGATGACGCCGTGGGCACCGGCGGCATCGGCGCTGCGCAGGCAGGCGCCGAAGTTATGCACGTCGGTCACGCCGTCGAGGATCAACAAAAGCGGCGGCGCACTCGCCTGCCAAGCGTTGAGCCTGAGCCACAGCGACTCTTCCCCTTCCGGCGTGAGCGGCGAGCAGAATGCCACCACGCCCTGATGGGCGGCGGCACCCGTCAGCTGGTCGAGCACTTCGCGGGGCTGTTCTTTTAGGCGCGCGCCCTGAGCGCGGGCGCGCTCGATCAGAAGATTCAGCCGCCGACCGGCGCCCTGCTGCACCCACAGCTCGCGCGGGGCATCGCCACGCGCCAGCAGGCTTTCGAGGGCATGGACGCCGTAGACCTGCTCGAGGCCTTCCGGCGCCTTGACGGTGCTGCGCGAACCGCCGCGCTTGGAACCTGGCTTCATGCTCATCCTTTATTCAGCGGCGGTTTTTTCGGCGACTTGCGCGTGCGCCGCGGCCCGCGCCGTGTCGACGGCTGCTCGGCGCTGGTATCGGGTTTGTTGGGCGAACGGCTGCGCTCGCTGCTTTGCCGGCGCGGCTGCGGCGCCTCGTCGCGCTCGCGACTCGGCTTCTTGCGCGGCTGGCGGCGCGGGCGCGGCTTCTCGTCGGCCAGCTCGAAATCGATCTTGCGATCGTCCATATCGACGCGCGCCACCTGCACCGTCAGGCCGTCGCCCAGGCGGTAGGTCGTGCCGGTGCGCTCGCCCTTCAGGCGATGCTTTTCGGCTTCATAGTGGTAGTAGTCCGACGGCAGCGAGGTCACGTGCACCAGCCCTTCGACGAAGAAGGTATCCAGGCGCACGAAGAGGCCGAACTGGGTGACCGACGCGATGGTACCCTCGAAGGTTTCGCCGAGTTTGTCGGACATGAACTCGCACTTGAGCCAGCTTTCGACATCGCGGGTGGCATCGTCGGCGCGGCGCTCGGTCATCGAGCAGTGCTCGCCAAGCTCGACCATCTGCTCGAAGGTGTACGGGCACCACTTGCTCGGCGGCTCGACCGGAACGCCTTCGACGCGCACCACGGTATTGGTCTGACGCGGCCCGCGAATCACCGAGCGAATCGCGCGGTGGACCAGCAGGTCCGGGTAGCGGCGAATCGGCGAGGTGAAGTGGGCGTAGGCCTGGTAGGCAAGACCGAAGTGGCCCTCGTTCTGCGGCGAGTACACCGCCTGATTCATCGAACGCAGCATCACGGTCTGGATGATATCGGCGTCCGGCCGGTCGGCAATGGCCTCTCTCAGCGCCTGGTAATCCTGGGGCGTGGGCTCATCGCCGCCGCCCACGGAGAGCCCCAGCTCGCTCAGGAAAAGGCGCAGCTTATCAAGACGCTCCGGCGTCGGGCGCTCGTGAATACGGTAGAGCGCCGGCAGGTCGTGCTTGTCGAGAAAACGCGCGGTGGCGACGTTGGCCGCGAGCATGCACTCCTCGATCAGCTTGTGAGCATCGTTGCGGCTACGCGGCACGATCTCCTGAATCTTGCGCTCGTCGTTGAACACGATCGCGGTTTCGGTGGTATCGAAGTCGATCGCGCCGCGCGCCTCCCGCGCTTCGCGCAGCAGGCCATAAAGCTCGTACAGATGCTCAATCGGTTTGACCAGCGCCTTGTGCTCCTCGCGAAGCGCTTGGCCCTGCTCGCTTTCCGGCTCGAGCATCGCCGCGACCTTGTTGTAGGTCAGCCGCGCGTGGGAGTTCATCACCGCCTCATAGAACGAGTAGCGGCTGATCGCGCCGGTTTTCGAGATATTCATCTCGCACACCATGACCAGACGATCCACGTGCGGATTGAGCGAGCAGAGCCCGTTGGAGAGAAGCTCCGGCAGCATGGGTACGACCTGGCCGGGGAAGTAGACCGAGGTACCGCGGGTGCGCGCCTCGTCGTCCAACGCCGACCCCGGACGCACGTAGTGGGAAACATCGGCGATCGCGACGATCAGCTTCCAGCTGCCGGACTTGGTCTTCCAGGCGTAAACCGCGTCGTCGAAGTCCTTGGCGGACTCGTCGTCGATGGTCACCAGCGGCAAATCGCGCAGGTCGACGCGGTGCTTCTTGTCCTCCTCGAGCACCTCGGCGGAGATCGTGCTGGTCTGATCGAGCACTTCCGGTGGAAACTCCGCGGGAATATCGTAGCTGCGAATCGCGATGTCGATTTCCATGCCCGGGTCCATGCGCTCGCCGAGCACCTCGACCACCTCGCCCACCGGCTGCACGCGGGTGGCGGGCTGCTGGGTGATTTTGGCCGAAACCACCTGACCATCCTTGGCGCCGCCGCTGGCGGTATGCGGAATCAACACTTCCTGGGTGATGCGCGGATTCTCCGGGATCAGAATGCCGAACTCCGGCGTATTGCTGCGATACACGCCTACCAGGCTTTCGGTATTACGGCCGATCACTTCGGCGATGGTGCCTTCGTCGCGGCCCCGGCGGTCGCGCCCGCTGATACGCACCAGCACGTGATCGCCGTGAAACACCCGGCGCATCTGGCGCGCGGGCAAGAGGATGTCCGGCTTTTTGCCGTCGTCGCGCAGTACGAAACCGAAGCCGTCGCGATGCCCCTGCACCTTGCCCTTGATCAGGTCGAGCTTGTTGATCAGCGCATAGGCGCCGCGGCGGTCGCGCAGCACCTGGCCGTCACGCTCCATGGCCGCCAGCCGCCGGCGCACCGCCTCGAGGTGGTCCTCATCCTCGATACCGAGCATGCGGCTCATGTTCTCGTGGGTGATCGGCTTGCCGTAGCTTTCGAGCGCGGCCAGAAGATACTCACGACTCGGCGCCGGATTGTCGTATTTATTCGCCTCGCGCTCGGCGTGCGGGTCATCACTTAACGTCCAGTACTTCATGCGTTCGTCGTCCCTGATAGCGTTTGCGAAAGGCAGGATGAAGAGAGGCAGGAAAAAAGGGCCGTGCGATGACACGCCCTGCCTAAGTGGTCGAACGCGTTGCGAAGGCAAAACGCGTCGAAATGATTCATGGTCTGTTTGGTCATCGGTGCAGTATAGCGCCGCCGCTTCAATCGCCCAACCGTCGGCGACGGCAATCCTCGATTTTTTATATCGAAAACATGCCCAAACACTTGCATTTAGCCAAGGGCTCGGTATCATACGCGCCACTTGCCCAGATGGCGGAATTGGTAGACGCGCTAGCTTCAGGTGCTAGTGACCGTATGGTCGTGGAGGTTCAAGTCCTCTTCTGGGCACCAATCAACATCGTGTTATCCCCTTTTCACGACGTTGAGCGGTGTAAAACAAGCGGTTCGTATTCGCCCGGGTGGCGGAATTGGTAGACGCGCTAGCTTCAGGTGCTAGTGACCGTATGGTCGTGGAGGTTCAAGTCCTCTCCCGGGCACCAATCGAATACGAGCACATGATGCGCCCAGGTGGCGGAATTGGTAGACGCGCTAGCTTCAGGTGCTAGTGTCCGTATGGACGTGGAGGTTCAAGTCCTCTCCTGGGCACCATCGAGGTGTCGTCCGCATCATTGTCTCAAGCGCTACATCTTCCCGGCTATTCTTTCCCGGTTACTCCCCTTCTGTTTTATCAGCTTTTCCTATATTCCCGTTTTATCCATCGCCGCTATCCAGGCTGTGTTCAAGGCGCGCGATAGCCGTGGCACACGCACGCCTTGCGCACGCCACGGTTTTTTTATCGTGCCGCCTACCGAAACCGCCCCGGGCGCTTTGATACCTCTTCGAGCGCCCAGCCCTGAGTGTTGAGCTCGCCTTCGAGTACCGTTTCGAGCTCCGGCGAGAGGCGGGGGAAGAAGTTGAGCCCGGTGCGGGCCTCGATCTCGTCGATGGTCACCAGATAATCCGCCAGCGGTTCGTTGCCGCGCACGTCCTGGGGCATGATGAACGCCAGCGCCAGCGGGGCATCGGCGTGCGGGGCGACGATGATCTTGTAGAACGCTTCGGGCACTTCGACCAGACCGACCCGGTTAAAGACGTTATCCATGAAGCGCTCGGGAAAGACCGGCCCGGTAATTACCTGAAGATACTCGAAGCGGGGGGCGAAGTGGTCCATGACCGACTCCTCCAGACGCTGCCATAGCTGTCGGTTCAGGTTGGGGCGCTGGGGGCTCATGTTGCTCATCAGAAAGGTATCGATCTGGGCGCTGCGCCCGTGCACCGCGGCGATCGCGTAGTTGGGCGCCATGTGGCCGCGATCATAGCCGCTGCCCGAGTAGCTGTCGGTGCCAACCGGCCAGAGCGTGCGCCAGTCCGGGCGAAAGCCCGGTCGCGAGCCGATGCGGGTGTCGTCGGGCACCGCGCGCACCTGGTAGCTCACCCAGAGCGGGTTGATACGCACATCCGACCAGCCCACGATGTAGCCGTCGTTGCGCAGCACGCGATAAAAACTCGTCGGCCCCAGCGTCTCCCAGGTGGGTGCGCCCATCCAGACGACATTTTGCAGCTCGCGGCGCTCCTGAAACTCCCAGAGCCCCCCGCCCACCACGACGAACAGCAGTGCGACGGCAAAGCGTCGTCCGCCGCGACGAAAGCGTAACAGCGATTTCCCCAACGCCCCTCTCCCCACCTGCTTTTATGATCGTTTCCTGCCGGCCTTCAAGCCGAACTTACCAGCCCAGCGAGAACATGGTTTCCAGGTCGTGGCGCGAGTGTACCTGCATGGCGTTCAGGGTTTCGGTTTCGCGAATGCCCTCTACCGCGTTGAGGCGCTCGGTGACCAGCTCCGCCAGGCTTTCGAAGTCCCGCGTGCGAGCGATCGCGACCAGGTCATAGCGCCCGCAGGTGGAGTACACCTCGCTGATGCCCTCGACTTCCGCCAGCCGCTCGGCCACGCCCTTGACCTGGCCCTTTTCGGTATTGATTAAAATGACAGCGTTTTGCATGGCATCCTCGTTGGTCAACGTAATGAAGTGGCGGGTGTCTAACGCCGCGAGTATACCAGCCGCAGAGGATGCACCAAACGCCGCCACCTAACGCGGCCGATTGCCGCGCAGCGCCAAAGCAACTAGGGGCGATTGCCTGCATGGGTTAAGATACTCAAGCGATGAATGTTTTATCATACGGCGATCAAAGAGCGCTCGAGCGCCTCGCCTGCTGCCAGCCCGTGACGCTAGGCTCGTGACACCCGTTTATCGATACCTTCGTTAGCACGATTCAGGGAGAGACCATGGCCGACCAAAGCCGACGTAAGTTCATGCGTGAAAGCGTTCTGGGCCTTGCCGCCCTGCCGCTGGGTATGGGAGTCCTGTCGAAGACCGCTTTCGCCCAGTCGCTGCCCCGGCTCGACCCCAGCGCCCCCGCCGCCCAGGCGCTCAACTACGTTGAGCAGGCAAAAGAGGCGAGCGACCACCCCGCCTTCAGCGAAGGCGAGCTCTGCTCCAACTGCATGTTCTACACCGAAGGCGACCAGGGCTGCCAGCTGTTCCCGGAAAACAGCGTCGCCCCGGAGGGCTGGTGTCAATCCTGGACCTCGAAAGGTTGAATCTCGACCCCGCCGCCTGGCGGGGTCTTTCGTTTGGTAAGGCAACCGCGCCTCAAGTGTAATGCCGTTCGGTTAAGGTATGTACGTACCAGGAGAGGCCATAAAGCTCAAGTGGGAGGCCGCTTCAGCGGGCGAATGGCGCCGTCAGGTGCCTTGGCTTGGCCACCCGTCGCGAGCTGAAGCTCCCTCCCACAATCCCAACCAAGCCTAACTGAACGGCATTACATCTCAGTTGTGCCCCTCGCCGCTTCCGCCCTCCTCGATCGGCCAGCGGTAGCGGTGGGTCACCCGCCCCTCGTCCATCGAGGCCAGGTGCACCGGGAATCCCCAGAGCTTTTGCAGATGGCGCATGACCGGGTACACGGTGCGCTCGAGCGGCCGGCGGCTGTCCTGCACGTGGTGAAGCGTCAGCGAGCGATCACCGCGAATCGCCGCTTCGAACACCTGAATGTTGGGCTCGCGTAGCGACAGCGCGTACTGGCTCGATAGCGCGTTGCGTACCCGTCGATACCCCTGCTCGTTGTGGATCGCGCCGATGTTGAGCGTCTCGCTCTGGTCGTCGTCGATCATGACGAACAGTTTCAAGTCACGAATCACCTTCGGTGAGAGAAACTGCTGGATGAACGACTCATCCTTGAAGTTGCGCATGGCGAACTCCAGCGTTTCCCGCCAGGGGGAACCGGCGATATCGGGAAACCAGGCGCGGTCCTCGTCGGTAGGAGCCCGGCAGATCCGCTCGATGTCACGAAAGATCGCAAAGCCCAGCGCGTAGGGGTTGATACCACTGTAATAGGGGCTGTCGAAGTCCGGCTGATTGATCACCGCGGCGTGGGACTGCAAAAACTCGAGCATGATGCCTTCATCGATATGGCCATCATCGAACAGGCGGTTCATCAGGGTGTAGTGCCAGAAGCAGGCCCAGCCTTCGTTCATCACTTGGGTCTGGCGCTGCGGGTAGAAGTACTGGGCGAGCTTGCGCACGATGCGCACGATCTCGCGCTGCCAGGGCGCCAATAGCGGCGCGTTCTTTTCGATGAAGTAGAGCAGGTTCTCCTGGGGCTCGGATGGATAGCGCCCGCCTTCGTGCAGCCCCAGCGGATCGTCCTCGTCCAGAATATGGCCCGGCAGCGGCTCGCTTTTCTCCATTGGCCTTGGAATGGTGCGCCAGAGCATGTTGACCTGGGTCTGCAGGTACGCCTCGCGCTCCTGCTGGCGCGCGGCCTCCTGGGCGGCGGAGATTTTCGAGGGCCGTTTGTAGCGATCCACGCCGTAGTTCTGCAGCGCGTGGCAGGCGTCGAGCAGCTGCTCGACGGCGTGGGTGCCGTGACGCTCCTCGCAGCGGGCGATGTATTTGCGCGCGAAGACCAGGTAGTCGACGATCGAGTCCGCCTCGGTCCAGGTGCGAAAAAGGTAGTTGCCCTTGAAAAACGAGTTGTGGCCATAGCAGGCGTGGGCCATGACCAGTACCTGCATCATCAGCGTATTCTCCTCCATCAGATACGCGATACAGGGGTCGGAGTTGATCACGAGCTCGTAGGCGAGCCCCATCTGACCGCGCTTGTAGGCCTGCTGAACGGCGAGAAACTGCTTGCCAAAGGACCAGTGATGGTAGCCCACCGGCATCCCGACGCTTGAGTAAGCGTCCATCATCTGCTCGGTGGTGATCACCTCGATCTGGTTGGGATAGGTATCGAGGCGGTACTCGTCGGCAAGGCCCGCCAGCACCTCGTCGAAGCGCTCGAGGATTTCGAAATTCCAGTCCGAGCCCGAGGCAATCGGGCCCTTGGCGGTGGCATCGGAAGAGACTCGCATCGCGTACTCCTGTGATTAAAACCGGTCGTGCAGACCGGATCAGGACGATCTCGCCAGCCGGCGCTTGAACAGCTCGCGAAACACCGGGTAAATATCGCCGGCTTCGAAAATCTGGCGCATCGCGAAACGCTCGGAAAAGCGCTTGGCCACGGTTTCGTACTCGTGCCAGAGCGACTGATGCTCGTGCGGGGTGATCTCGACGTAAGCAAAGTACTGAAGGCTTGGCATCAGCTCCTTGATCAAAAGATCGCGGCAGATCGAGGAGTCGTCGTCCCAGTTGTCGCCGTCGGAAGCCTGGGCAACGTAAAGATTCCACTGGCTGGTGGGGTAGCGCTTTTCGACGATGCCGTTGACCAGTTTCAAGGCGCTCGAGACGATCGTGCCGCCTGTTTCCCGCGAATAGAAGAACTCCTCCTCGCTCACCTCGCGGGCGGCTGTGTGGTGGCGCACGAAAACGAGCTCCACCTTCTCGTAGTGTTTTTCCAGAAACAGATAGAGCAGCAGGAAAAAACGCTTGGCGATGTCCTTGTGGTTCTGCGTCATCGAACCGGACACGTCCATGACGCAGAAGATCACCGCCTGGCTCGAGGGCTGCGGCTCCGGGGCGAGCTGGTGGTAGCGCAAGTCGACGGTATCGATGAAGGGCACCGACTCGATGCGCTTCTTGAGACGCTCGATTTCGGCTTCGAGCTCGCTAATGCGCGAAGGGTTTCGCAGAATCGAATCCTTGCCGAGCTCCTCGGCAAGCGAAAGCTCGGCTTCCATCAGCGCGCGTTTGATCGGTGCGCGCATGGCGATGCGCCGGGCGTAGGCTTCGCGCATCGAGCGGGTCACGCTCATGCGCGACGGCACGCCGTCCCGGGCGAGCCCGGCGCGTACCATCTTGATCTCCTCCATCGTCTTGAGCGGCTTGCGCTGCAGGTGAGGAAGCTCGAGGCCGTCGAAGACGAACTCGAGAAACTCCTCGCGGGTCAGGGTAAAGGCGAACTCGTCGTCGCCCTGGCCTTGATTGCTGGCATTGCCTTCTCCCGCCCCACCGCCGCCGCCACCGCCCGGCGGGCGGCGAATACGGTCACCTTCGACGAACTCCTTGTTACCCGGAGAAACGACGGTGCGCCGCCCGCCCGGGCCGTGCTGAAATACGGGCTCCGAAATGTCCCGGGTGGGAATCGAGATGCTTTCACCGCGCTGCATGTCGGTGATGGAGCGGCGGTTGACCGCCTCCTCCACCGAGCGCTTGATGTGGTGCCGGTAGCGCTCCAGAAAGCGCTGCCGGTTGACCGCGCTCTTGTGCTTGGCGTTGGGCCGGCGATCAATGAAGTAGGTCATGCGACCTCCTTGAACCAGGGCGACGTGAATCGAGCGACACCAGCGCGCTACTGGGATTTACGTACGCGCAGGTACCACTCGGAGAGCAGGCGCACCTGTTTCTCGGTATAGCCGCGTTCCACCATGCGCGCGACGAAATCCTCGTGCTTTTTCTGGTCCGACTTCGACGCCTTGGCGTTGAAGGAAATGACCGGTAAAAGCTCCTCGGTGTTGGCGAACATCTTGTGCTCGATCACGCCTCTGAGCTTTTCGTAGGATTGCCAGCTCGGGTTCATGCCGTTGTTCTGAGCGCGAGCGCGGAGCACGAAGTTGACCACCTCGTGACGAAAATCCTTCGGGTTGGAGATACCCGCGGGCTTCTCGATCTTTTCGAGCTCCTCGTTGAGCGACTGTCGGTTCAACAGCTCGCCGGTTTCCGGATCGCGGTACTCCTGGTCCTGAATCCAGAAATCCGCGTACATGACGTAGCGGTCGAAAATGTTCTGGCCGTACTCGCTGTAGGACTCAAGATACGCAGTCTGGATCTCCTTGCCGATGAACTCGACGTAGCGCGGCGCCAGAAACTCCTTGATGTAGCCGATATAGCGCTCGAACACCTCGGCGGGCAGCTGCTCGCGCTCCAGGGCCTGCTCCAGCACGTAGAGCAGATGCACCGGGTTGGCGGCGACCTCGGTGCTGTCGAAGTTGAACACTTTCGACAGGATCTTGAAGGCGAAACGGGTCGAGAGCCCCTGCATGCCCTCATCCACTCCGGCGCTGTCACGGTACTCCTGAATCGACTTCGCCCGCGGGTCGGTATCCTTCAGGTTCTCGCCATCGTAAACGCGCATTTTGGAGTAGACGCTGGAGTTTTCCGGCACCTTGAGGCGCGAGAGCGTGGTGAACTGCGCCAGCATGCGCAGCGTGTCCGGCGCGCAGGGCGCCTGGTTGAGCGAGGACTCCTCGAGCAGCTTCTGATAGATGCTGACCTCCTCGGAGACTCGCAGACAGTACGGCACCTTGACGATATAAACCCGGTCGAGAAACGCCTCGTTGTTGCGGTTGTTACGAAACGCCTGCCACTCGGACTCGTTCGAGTGGGCGAGGATCACGCCATCAAAAGGAATCGCGCCCATGCCCTCGGTGGGATTGTAGTTACCCTCCTGGGTCGCGGTCAAAAGCGGGTGGAGCACCTTGATCGGCGCCTTGAACATCTCGACGAACTCCATCAGCCCCTGGTTGGCGCGACACAGCCCGCCGGAGAAGCTGTAGGCGTCCGGATCGTCCTGGGAGAAGAGTTCGAGCTTTCTGATATCGACCTTGCCTACCAGCGAGGAGATATCCTGGTTGTTCTCATCGCCCGGCTCGGTCTTGGAGATCGCGATCTGGTTGAGCCGCGAGGGATAGAGGCGCACTACGCGAAACTGTGAAATGTCGCCGCCGTTCTCTTTCAAACGCTTGGCCGCCCAGGGTGACATCACGCTTTTCAGATAGCGCCGCGAAATGCCGTACTCCTGCTCCAGCAGCTCACCGTCCTCCTCCGGCGAGAAAAGCCCCAGGGGCGACTCGTGCACCGGCGAATCCTTGATGGCGTAGAAGGGAATGCGCTCCATCAAGAGTTTCAAGCGCTCGGCGAGCGACGACTTACCGCCGCCGACCGGCCCGAGTAGGTAAAGAATCTGTTTGCGCTCCTCGAGCCCTTGGGCTGCGTGGCGAAAGTAAGCCACGATCTGCTCGATGGCGTCTTCCATACCGTGAAATTCGGCGAACGCGGGGTAGCGGCGGATCACCTTGTTGGAAAAGATGCGCGACAGGCGCGGGTCCTTGGCGGTATCGATCACCTCGGGTTCACCGATCGCTTCGAGCATACGCTCAGCGGCGCTGGCATAAACCTTCGGGTCGCGTTTACAAAGGGAAAGGTACTCCTCGAGCGTCATCTCCTCTTGCTGTGTACGTGCGAACCGGTCTTGAACGTGATCAAAGATGCTCATTGAACTCTCCTGTGGCCCAGCCTCAGGTATACCGCTCAACCACCCCTTGAAAGCGGTGCACCCAACGAGGTATCGCATTACTAGCGTAGACAGCATTAATCAAAAAAGAGCGATAAAAACTTCAACGCAAGCGTGAATTACGGGTTGAAAACAGGGTGTTTTCCAGCGCCGGTAAAGGCGATACTGGAACCCGAGGCACCGCTCATGTTCGAATGAGCGCACTGGCCAGACGTTGACCTCAGCGCCTGCCCGCCCTTTTCAACTTCGGAGATATGAACGTATGCCGATTCGTCGCGCGCTGATGACCGCCCTGCTACCCCTTGTTGCCGCTACCGCCGCCACGACGGTTCAAGCGCAGCAGGGCAGTGCCAACATAGACACCCAGCGCTTTCAGGATTGGGAAGTGCGCTGCCCCGCAGGCAGCCAGCAGAACTGCACCATGAACCAGATCGTCAACAATCCGGAAAGCAACGACCCACTGATGCGCGCGATGGTGGGCTACCCACCCCAGGCCCAGGGTACACCGGTGATGGCCTTCGTGCTGCCGCTGGGGGTGAACCTGGCGGCAGGTATGCAGCTTCAGGTGGATAATAACGAGCCGCTGGGCTTTCCCTACCAGTTCTGCTTCGAGCAGGGCTGCCGCGCCGACATTCCGCTGGAGCCGAGCATGCTGCAGCAGCTTCGCAGCGGCAACCGCGCCACGGTCAGCGCTATCGCCCCGGACGGTGAGCGTCTCGATTTGAACCTGTCGCTGATGGGCTTCACCAACGCGAGCCAGCAAATCTCGCCCTGACCCCCATGCCAGTCAGTTAAGGTATCCAACAACCATTGAGGTTGGCTGATTTACCGTGGGAGGCCGCTTCAGCGGGCGAATGGCGCCGTCAGGTGCCTTGGCCTGACCACCCGTCGCGAGCTGAAGCTCCCTCCCACAAGTGCTATCCGTGCTTAACTGAACGGCATTTCGCCCTGACCCCGCCCTTGAAACACCCGCGCCGCACGCTTTGAACGTGCGGCGCGGGCGTTTCTGGGCAAGCCTTAGCGCGCGTCGAGCGCCTGGCCAATATCGGCCAAAAGCTGATCGAGAAGCTCGACGGTAGTGTTCCAGGCGCAGACGAAGCGCGCGCCGCCAGCGCCGATGAAGGTGTAGAACGTCCAACCGCGGGCCTTGAGCGCCTCGACCACAGACGGCGGCAGCTCGACGAACACGCTGTTGGCCTGAGTGGGAAACATCAGCGATACGCCGGGCAGGCGCTGGAGCCCCTCGGAAAGATAGCGCGCCATATCGTTGGCGTGTCGAGCATTGGTGAGCCAAGCGCCGCTTTCCAGAAGCCCAAGCCAGGGCGCGGAGACGTAGCGCATCTTGGAGGCGAGCTGGCCGGCCTGCTTGCAGCGGTAGGAGAAGTCCTCGGCGAGCTCGCGGTTGAAGAACAGGATCGCCTCGCCGAAGGCCAGCCCATTCTTGGTGCCGGAAAAACAGAGCGCGTCCACGCCCACCTGCCAGGTCAGCTCCGCCGGGCTGGCATCGAGGCTTGCGCAGGCGTTGGCAAAGCGCGCGCCGTCCATGTGCAGGCGCAAATCGTACTTGTCCGCCACCGCGCGAATCGCCAGCAGCTCCTCGCGGGAATAGAGCGTGCCCACTTCGGTCGCCTGGGTGAGCGAGACCACTTTGGGCTTGGGGTAGTGGATATCGGAACGTTTGGTAACCAGCGCTTCTATGCCTTCCGGGGTGAGCTTGCCGTTGGCACCCGGCGAGGTCAAAAGCTTGGCGCCGTTGGAGAAGAACTCCGGGCCGCCGCACTCGTCGGTTTCGATATGGGCAAGCTCGTGGCAGATCACGCTGTGGTAGCTGCGCCCCATGGCAGAAAGCGCCAGCGAGTTGGCGGCGGTACCGTTGAAGACGAAGAACACATCGCAGTCGAAGTCGAACATCTGGCGAAAGCGATCCGCCGCCCTGGCAGTCCAGGTGTCGTTGCCATAGGCCAGATCGTCGCTCTGGTTGGCCTTCATCAGGTACTGCATCGCTTCCGGGCAGATTCCCGAGGTGTTGTCGCTGGCAAGAAACCGGGGGGTGCACTCCGTGGGCATGAGGGTTTTCCTTATAACGATAGGGCGTCGCGGCAAGCTGAGTGCCACTTGCAGGGCGACGAATCCACGCAGGATGACACTGCGCAAGACGAACGAAGGTTCGCGGCGAAGTAGGCGTCGCGAACCAAAAGCACTAGTCTAGCGCTAATCGAACGCGACCGTCACCCGCCGCCCTTCACGCCTAGAGCGTGGCCGCCAGCCGCATTCCCTGGTCGATCGCCCGCTTGGCGTCGAGCTCGGCAGCTTCATCGGCGCCGCCGATTACGTGCACCTCGCGCCCGGCGCGCTCAAGAGGCACTACGAGATCGCGCACCGACTCCTGGCCCGCGCACACCACCACGTTGTCCACCGCCAGCACGCGCTCTTCGTCGTTCTGGCGGATATGCAGCCCGGCGTCGTCGATCCCCAAGTACTCGCAGCCGCTGAGAGTTTTCACTCCGCGCGCCTTGAGCGCGGCGCGGTGCACCCAGCCGGTGGTCTTGCCAAGCCCCTTGCCAGGCTTCGAACTCTTGCGCTGGAGCATGATAATGCGCCGGGCAGGCGCTGGCGGGTTGGGCGCGGTGAGCCCGCCGCGCTCGCTGACCGTCAGATCTACTCCCCACTCCTGGCACCAGGCATCGAGATCGAGCGCGGGGTGGTCGAGATGAGACAAAAGCTCCGACACATCGAAGCCTATGCCACCGGCGCCGATCACCGCCACCTCGCGCCCGACCCGCTCGGGGTTTTCGATCGCCTCGGCGTAGCTCAACACGCTCGGGTGATCGGCGCCGGGCAGATCGAGCGTGCGCGGCGTCACCCCGGTGGCGAGCACCACCGCGTCGAACTCGGCAAGCGTTTCGGCGGTGGCGTCCACGTTCAAGCGCACCTTTACGCCGTGCTTGTCGAGCATCACATGGAAGTAGCGCAGGGTTTCATCGAACTCCTCCTTGCCGGGAATCTTGCGCGCATAGTTGAACTGCCCGCCCAGCTCGCCGCGGCGCTCGAATAGCGTTACCGCGTGGCCGCGGCTAGCGGTACTGACTGCCGTGGCGAGTCCCGCCGGGCCGCCACCGACCACCGCGACCCGCCGGAAAGAAGCGGCCGGCTCGAGGCTGAACTCGGTTTCATGGCAAGCGCGCGGGTTGACCAGACACGACGTCAGCTTGCCGGCGAAGGTGTGATCCAGACACGCCTGGTTGCAGGCGATGCAGGTATTGATCTCATCAGATCGACCGGCGGCGGCCTTCTCCACCCAGGCCGGGTCGGCGAGAAACGGCCGCGCCATCGACACCATGTCGGCGTGGCCCTCGGCGAGCACGCGCTCGGCGACCTCGGGCATGTTGATACGGTTAGTGGTGATCAGCGGAATCGACAGCGCCGCTTTCATCCGCCGGGTCACCTCGGTGAAGGCAGCGCGCGGCACGCTGGTGACAATGGTGGGCACCCGCGCCTCGTGCCAGCCGATGCCGGTATTGATCACATCGGCGCCGGCCGCCTCGATGGCGCGGCCAAGTTCCACCACCTCCTCCCAGCTGCTGCCCTCCTCGACCAGGTCGATCATGGAAAGCCGAAAGATGATCAAAAAGCGCTCGCCCACTGCCTGGCGAATGCGCGTCACGATCTCCACTGGAAAACGGATGCGCGCGGCGAAGTCGCCGCCCCACTCATCGGTACGCTGGTTGGTGCGCCGGCAGATGAACTGGTTGATCAGGTACCCTTCGGAGCCCATCACCTCGACGCCGTCGTAGCCCGCCTTTTGCGCAAGCCTTGCGCAGCGCACGTAGTCGTCGATTTGGCTTTCGACCTCGTGGGTGTCGAGCGCCCGCGGCGTATGCGGGTTGATTGGCGCCTGCAGCGCCGAGGGCGCAACGAGATTCGGCGAGTAGGCGTAGCGCCCGGCGTGCAGAATCTGCATGCACAGATGCCCGCCTTCGGCGTGCACCGCCTCCACCACCTGACGGTGATCGGCAAGCGCTGACTCATCGATCAGAGCGCTGGCGCCTTCGAACACCGCGCCTTCCGGGTTAGGGGCGATACCGCCGGTGACGATCAGGTTCACCCCGTGACGCGCCCGCTCGGCGTAGAAGGCGGCCAA
Source organism: Halomonas sp. HNIBRBA4712 (assembly GCF_043558675.1). Classification (NCBI taxonomy): domain Bacteria; kingdom Pseudomonadati; phylum Pseudomonadota; class Gammaproteobacteria; order Oceanospirillales; family Halomonadaceae; genus Halomonas; species Halomonas sp. HNIBRBA4712. Next base: position 51,309 of record NZ_JBIFXR010000003.1, read on the forward strand.
ACGCGTAAAGCCGTTCTTCGTCTCCTCCAGGTTGGTGTGCATCGAGCCCATCAGTACGCGGTTGGGTAGCGTCAGTGGGCCAAGCGTTATGGGCGTGAAAAGATGCGGGTAGGCAGCGGGCTTTGTCATGACGGTCTCTCGGTCTTGTTCGAAGGCTGTTGAACGGCTGGTAGCAACTTTCAAACAAGCGTATGACATCGAGACGGCGGCGTACAGCGCCTGCGTTCGCTTCGAGCCACTTGCCCCCTTGCTCGCAGCTCCAAAGCGCGTCACATTAACCGGCTAACGAACAAGGATCCTGCCATGCCGTTGATTTACTTTCTCGCGCCGCTGGCCACGGTGCTGATCTGGTCGGGCAACATGACCATCAACCAGCTTACTGTTGGCACCATCGCGCCGAGCAGCATCGCCTTTCTGCGCTGGTTTCTCGCGCTTTTAGTGATGACCCCGCTGGTACTGCCAGCCACGCTCAAACACCTGCCGGAAATTCGCCGCCACTGGCCGAAGCTCGCCGCGCTCGGGCTTTTAGGCATGGGGCTATGGCAAGGGCTTGGGTACGTGGCGGCGGAAACCACCACCGCCACCAACATGGGGATTCTCGCGGCCATGGTGCCGCTTCTGACGGTGCTCCTGAGCGCGCTGATTCTGCGCGAGCCGCCCACCACCGGCGGCGTGGTCGGTGGGCTATTGGCCTTCGTGGGGGTGAGTCTTCTGCTCGGCCAGGGCAATCCGCTCTCGCTTTTGACGCTCGAGGTCGCCTTTGGCGATGCGCTGATGGTGATCGCCGCGATCTGCTACGCCCTTTATGGCGTGATGCTCAAGCGCTGGCAGATGAACCTGCCGCCCTGGGTGATGCTCTACGCCCAAGTTTGCTTCGCGGTACTGTTTCTGCTGCCGCCCTATCTGATGGGGCCGATGACACCGATCGATGGCCAGAACGTCTGGCTGATCGCGTACGCCGGCATCCCCGCCTCGATCATCACTACCTTTTTATGGATGCGCGCGGTGCGCCAGATCGGCGCCAACCAGGCGAGCATCTTCATCAACCTGATGCCGCTTTTCAGCGCGCTGATTGCCATGGCGCTGCTGGATGAGCGGATCGCGAGCTTTCACCTGTACGGCGGGCTTCTGATCCTTGCCGGGGTGATCATGGCGCAAACGCTTACCCGGCCGCTGGTCGGAATGGGCGGGAAAAAAGCCCGCAGCGCGCAGCAGTGATACACTAGGTCACGTTTTTTATACGGTGAGTAGCCCAAACCATGTCTCTGGAAGAACTGCACCTTAACCTTCGCAATCTGGCAAGTGACGACTACGACCAGCTCAAGACGCTGATGGACGCGGTCTATCACGATATTGGTGGCGCCTGGCCCAAGCACACCATCGACAAACTGATCCAGGCCTTCCCGGATGGCCAGATCGCGATCGAGGACGACGGCGTGCTGGTGGGCGTGGCGCTGACCGTGCAAGTGGATTACGACGAGTTCTCCAACCCCCACCGCTACGACGACCTGATCGGCCACCGTGAAGTCATCCTCAACGACGAAAACGGCGACGCCATGTACGGCCTCGACGTGCTGATCCACCCGGACTACCGCGGCTACCGGCTGGGCCGGCGCCTTTATGAGGCGCGCAAGGAGCTTTGCCGCTCGCACAATCTGCGCGCGATTCTCGCCGGTGGGCGCATCCCCGAGTACCACCAGTACGCCGACGAGCTGAGCCCGGCCCAGTACATCGACAAGGTCTCGCGCAAGGAGATCTACGACCCGATCCTGTCGTTCCAGCTCGCCAACGACTTCCAGGTCAAACGGCTTCTGCGCAAGTACCTGCCGGAGGACGCCCAGTCCCGTGGCTACGCCACGCTTTTAGAGTGGAACAACATCCTGTTCGAACCCGCGGAAAGCGTGCTCGATACCCGCCCCACCCAGGTACGGGTCGGCGCGGTGCAGTGGCAGATGCGCGAATTCGCCTCGGTCGAGGCCGCGCTCAAACAGATCGAGTACTTCGTCGACGCGCTCTCAGACTATCAAAGCGACTTCGCCGTCTTCCCGGAGCTTTTCACCACGCCCCTGATGGGGCTGCAGGACCGCGCCGCCCAGCAGGATCAGATGGCCGCGATCCGCTTTCTGGCGGGCTTCACCGAGCGCTTCAAGAGCGAGCTTTCGCGCATGGCGGTCTCCTACAACATCAACATCGTCGGCGGCTCGATGATCGAGGAAGGCGAGGATGGCAAGCTCTACAACATCGCCTACCTGTTCCACCGCGACGGCGAAATCGACCGCCAGGCGAAGCTTCATATCACCCCCCAGGAGCGCCGCGACTGGGTGATCGAAGGCGGCGACGACCTGCAGGTATTCGACACCGACGCCGGGCGCGTGGGCATCCTGATCTGCTACGACGTCGAATTCCCGGAGCTTGGCCGGCTACTCGCCGACCAGGACATGGACATCCTGTTCGTGCCCTTCTGGACCGACACCAAGAACGGCTACCTGCGCGTGCGCCACTGCGGCCAGGCCCGGGCCATCGAAAACGAGTGCTACGTGGTGCTGTGCGGAAGCGTCGGCAACCTGCCCTCGATCGAGAACCTGGACATCCAGTACGCCCAGTCGGCGGTGTTCACGCCTTCGGACTTCGCCTTCCCCCATGACGCGGTGCTGGCGGAAACCACGCCCAATACCGAGATGATCTTCTTCTCGGATCTCGATTTGACCCGCCTGACCGTGGTACGCGCCGAAGGCTCGGTCACCAACATGAAGGACCGCCGCAAGGATCTGTTCGATCTACGCTGGCGCGACTGGTCCTGGAAGTCCGGCGCGAATCTGGATGATTGAGCGTTGGTGAATAGTGATTCGTGAATGGTGAATGGAAAATGCCGCCCGGCTGGGCGGCATTTTTTATTCAAAGTCAATATCTTACAAATCACTATTCACTACTTACCATTCACCTTTCACTCTTCCGGCCACACCAGATGGCGGGGTACCCGGCCCTTCTCATCGAAGGCGACGCCTTCGGCGCGCAGCTTTTCGTGCTGGCGGGCGGCGCCGCCGTGGTCGGCAAGTGTGAGGCTTGCCGAGATCACACGGTGCCAGGGGAGCTCGTGGCCATCGGGCAGATGGCGCATAGCGGAGCCGACCGAGCGCGCCGTAGCGCCCTCGGTCATTTTGGCGATGCGCCCATAGGTAGTCACCCGCCCTTCGGGAATCTGCGCCACGATAGTATAGATCTGCTCGAGCAGCGCCGATTGCATGGCAAACCTCGGGTGGTTAGCGGTCGATTAAAGCGCGGCGACCTTCTGGTCGATCGCCTGGAACGCTTCCTTCAAAGCGCTTTCGCGCAGCGCGTCGCCCATGTTCAGGCCTTCGGCGAAGACCGTCTCGACATCGGTGACACCCATCAGCCCCAGCATGGTCTTCAGGTGCGGCGTCTGGCTGTCGAGCTCGGTGCCAGCGTACTGACCGCCGCGGGCGGCCAGGATGATGGCACGCTTGCCTTCGACCAGGCCTACCGGGCCGTTCTCAGTGTAGCGGAAGGTTTCGCCGGCGCGCAGTACGCGGTCGAACCACGCCTTGAGCTGGGTCGGCACGCCCAGGTTGTACATCGGCACGGCGATCACGATCACATCGTTTGCGCGAAGCTCGGCCAGCAGCTCGTCGGAGTAGGCTGCCAGGCGCTTCTGCTCGTCGCTGCGCTCATCGGCCGGGGTTTGCCAGGCGCCGAGCTCGTCGAGTGCCAGGTGCGGCAGCGGGTTGGCGACGACGTCACGCACGGTAACCTCGACGCCTTCGCGCGCCTCGCTTTGCGTCTTGAAGCGGTTGGCCAGGGCGCTTGACTGGCCATTTTCACCCAGAATGGAGGAGGTAACGAGAAGAACGCGAGTGCTCATGAAAAATTCCTTATGAACGAATGAACGAGTAATGGACGCCATTTTAAATCGATTTCGTTCATTTAAAAGCGCAACCTTTCGCGCTAACCAATCGATAAAAACGAAAAAACCCCGCCGTGGCGGGGTCTGGTTCGAGTCGAATGCGGTTTCAATCGCGATCCGGCCAAGCGTTGGGGTCGACCTTTGGCGCAAGCTTGGGAAACTCGCGCGGCCTGAACACCGGCTCGACGCCGGACTTGAGCTGCTTTTCGTAATCGCGGAACAGCGCGAACGCGATCGGCGAGAGCAGCAGAATCGCCACCAGGTTGATGATCGCCATCATGCCCATGGAGAGATCGGCGAAGTTCCAGATCGCGCCGAGGCTCGCCACCGAGCCCACCATGATCATGGTGAGCACCGCCAGGCGATAGAGCAGGATTGCCACCGGCGCGCGCCGACCGGCCAGGTACTCGATGTTGGACTCGCCGTAGGAGTAGTTAGCGATCACCGAGGTGAAAGCGAACAGCAGAATCGCCACGGCGACGAACATCGCGCCCCACTCGCCAACCTGAGACGAAAGCGCCAGTTGGGTGAGCTGAATGCCGTTGGTTTCGCTCCCCGAGAGCAGCTCAGGGCCGGACATGATGATGATCGCCGCGGTTGCGGTGCAGATCACCAGCGTATCGAGAAACACCCCGAGCATCTGAATGAAGCCCTGGGCGGCCGGGTGGTCGGGCCGGGTGCTGGCGGTGGCGGCGGCATTCGGCGCCGAGCCCATGCCCGCCTCGTTGGAAAAGAGCCCACGTTGGATGCCGTTCATGATGGCCTGGGAGATGGCGTAGCCGGCAACGCCCCCGGCGGCCTGCTCGAGGCCCAGGGCGCTCTTCACGATGGTCATGATCGCCGCGGGAAGCTCGGGCAGGTTCAGCGCGATCACGACCAGCGCCAGGATCAGATAGAGCAGCGCCATCAGCGGCACCACCAGCTCCGCGACCTTAGCGATCGACTTGAGCCCGCCGAAGATGATCGGCGTAACCACCACGACTAGCGCAATGCCCACCGCCCAGGTCGGCACCGAGAACGCCTGCTCCATGGCCTGGGCAATGGAGTTGGCCTGCACGCTGTTGAACGCCAGGCCAAACGCGATGATCAGGCAGATCGAGAACAGCACCGCCATCCAGCGCTGCCCGAGGCCGCGCTCGATATAGCGCGCCGGCCCGCCGCGAAAGGTATTGTCGCCGTGGTCGACCTTGTAGGCCTGGGCCAGGGTGGACTCGATGAAGCTGGTCGACATGCCGACGATCGCCGTCATCCACATCCAGAAGATCGCGCCGGGGCCGCCGTAGTAGATGGCCACCGCCACCCCGGCCAGGTTGCCCGTGCCCACCCGCGCGGCCAGACTCGTCGACAGCGCCTGAAACGATGAAATGCCGCCGTTACTCTGGCGCGAGCCGCGCAGGAGTTTGAACATGTGGCCGAAATAGCGCAGCTGAATGGCGCCGGTACGCACGGTGAAGTAAAGCCCGGCGCCGATCAGCAGATAGATCAGCACGCTACCCCATAACAAGCCGTTGCCGCGATCGACCAGCCCGGTCAACAGCGACGGAAGTGAAAAATCCATGGAAGGTGCACCTTTTTAGACATATAAGCCGGACCATTCTTCACGGTTGCACCACGATGGCAAGAAAAAATGGTGAGCGTTTCTTGCAATAAGCCGCTTCTAACGCGAATCCACCAGCCACTGCCACACCCGCGCGGCGTCATCGCTGACCCGACGACGTTTGGGCCTGACCAGCCAGAACTGCTCGTCGCTCGTCACATCGACATCGAACGGCGGGACCAACCCCGGCTCCATCCCCAGCAGACGCCGGTGGGTCAAGGCCACCCCTCCGCCGCCTCTGGCCAGCGTCAGCGTGGTTATCTGGTTGTCGCAGGCAAGCGCGTGGCAGCGCGACTCCAGATCCGGTACGCCCGCGGCCTGGCACCAGCCGGCCCAGCCGACGCCGAAGCCAATGGCGTGAAGCAGCGTCTGCCCGGCCAGGTCCGCCGGGGTCGTCAGGCGCGCGGCGAGCTTTGGCTCGCATACCGGCACCAGCCGCTCTTCGCCCAGCGAGTACTTCTCGACGCCGCCCCAATCGCCGCGCCCGTAGCGGATCTCGATATCCGCCCCGGCAGGGCCGAAGTCGTCCGGCCATATCGCGCTCACCAGCCGCAGGGCAATACCCGGATGACGCCGGCGCAGCGCGATGATCCGGGGCGCGAGCCAGGCGGTCTGAATGATCGGCGTGGTGCGCAGCGTCACCGGCTGCTCGCCGGTGATGCCGAACACCTCCGCGGTGCCTTCACTGATACGCGAAAACGCCTCCTGAATACTGGGCATCCAGGCCTGGCCCGCCGGCGTCAGCGCCAGGCTTCGCGGGTGGCGTACGAAGAGCTTCTGGCCAATGCGATCCTCGAGCAGGCGCACCCGCTGACTGATCGCGGCCTGAGTCACGCCAAGCTCCTGGCCAGCGGCAGTGAAGCTCAGCGTACGGGCGGCAGACTCGAAGGCCTGTAGCCATAAAAGCGGGGGCAGCTCGTGCATGAGAAATCGACCTATAAATAAAAACGGGGCTCAGGGGTCAGATTAATCGTTTGTCACCAGCCCGGCCAATGCTCATCCTATCCCTCTGTTTTCGATGACTTTTAAACTCAGCTATCCAGAGGAACGAATGAACATCGCCGTTTCGCCTGCGTCCCGGCTTCAGGCCCCGGACATGAACGAGCTCACTCCCTACGACCAGGGCCTGCCGCTGGCTAGCGCCAAAACGGAAGGCGAAGCCATCACGCTGGGCTGGGAAAACGGCGACAAGGCGACGCTTGCATTCATCTGGCTGCGCGATCACTGCGCCTGCCCCCAGTGCCGACATCCGCAGACCCGAGAGCGGCTGTTAACCCCGCTGAGTGAGGTGAGCGCGCCCAAAGCGGTGACCCTGGCAAACGGGCACCTTTACATCGAATGGGCCGACGGCCACGCCAGCGCCTTTCACAGCGGCTGGCTCCACCAGCGCCGCCCCGGCGCTCAGGCGGGCTCTCCCCTTCCAGAGCCAAGAGCGTGGCGCGACGCGTTCACGCCGACGCGCGTTCGCCACGCGGAGTTTCTCACTTTGCCCGGCGAGCGTGAGTGGCTTGATGCCGTGCTGCGCGATGGCCTAGCGCTGGTGACCGATGCACCGCTCGAAGAGGAGGAAATCACGCGGCTCGCCGCGCGGATCGGCCCGTCGCGGGCCACCAACTTCGGCGACCGCTTCGATGTACGCTCGCAGCCCAACCCCAATAACGCGGCCTACACCGCCGTGGGCCTGGCGCTCCATATCGACCTGCCCAACTGGCGCCAGCCGCCGGACATCCAGCTGCTTTACTGCCTGGAAAACGACGCCAGCGGCGGTGGCTCGCTGTTCGCCGACGGCCTGCGAGTAGTCGAAGCGCTGCGCCGAGAGGACCCGCAGGCGCTTTCGATTTTGAGCCGCACGCCTATCGACTTTCGTTTTCAGGACGAGTACCACGATATCCGCACCCGGGTGCCGGTCATCCAACTCGATGAGGCGGGCGAGGTGATCGACATCCGCCTCAACAACTGGATACGCGACGCTCTCGACCTGCCCTCCAACGAAATGGCCGCTTGGTACCGGGCCTACCGTTTGCTGTGGACGCTATTTCACAGCGAAGCGCACCAGCTCGAGTTCGACCTGTTGCCCGGGCAGATGGTCGCCTTCGACAACCGCCGCGTGCTACACGGCCGGCGCGCCTTCGACCCCGAAAGCGGCGCTCGCCACCTCCAGGGCCTCTACCTGGACCGCGACCTGCTGGTGTCGCGCCGGCGCGTGCTCGACCGCGAGCCGGCGTTCTAAACCATAAAATGAATCTTCAAGGAGACACCTCATGCAACAGCCTTTCCACACGCTCGCCCGCGCTATCATTTTGGGGACTACTGCGCTTTCTACCCAAGCCCTGGCCGAGGAAACGACGCTCGATTTCGGCGTTCCCGCCTGGCCCGGCATCACCGTCAAGACCGAGATCGCCGAGCAGCTTCTGGGTGCCCTGGGTTACGAAACCCGCGCTCAGCAGATTGGCCTGCAGGTGATCTATCAGGGCATGGAAAGCGGGGATATCGACGTGTTTCTGGGCGCTTGGCTGCCCGCCCAGCGCGAGATGTTCGAACCGCGCAAGGCGTCGGGCGTGCTGGTCGATGTGGCCAACAACGTCGACGGCGCGCAGATGACGCTGGCGGTGCCCGAGTACACGTTCGAGGAGGGCGTGCAGAGCTTTGCCGACCTGGCCGAGCGGCGCGAGGCGTTTGGTGGGCGAATTCTCGGCTTCGGCGCGGGGTCGGCGGCCAGTGAAATTCTCCACGACGCCATCGACCAGAACGCCTGGGGGCTGGGCGACTGGCGCGTGGCCGACACCAGCGAAGTGGGTATGCTCTCCGCCGCGCGCGATGCGATCAATCGCCAGCAGCCGGTGGTATGGGTGGGCTGGACGCCGCACTGGATGAACCTCGAACTGCCCATGCGCTATCTGGACGACCCGGAAAACCTGTTCGGCGACAACAACGGCGAAAGCGATGTACTGACGCTGCTGCGCGCTGAGGTAGCCGAAGACGCCAATCTGGTAAGCTTTTTCGAGCAGTTCGTTTTCAGCGCCGACGAGCAGAGCTGGATGATCCAGGAGTATGGCCAGAACGAGCGCGAAGCGGCCGAGGTCGCCCGCGAGTGGATCGACACTCACCCGGAGCGCGTGCAGACCATGCTGGCCAATGTGACCACCCTGGAAGGCGAACCGGCCTGGCCGGCACTCGAGGCACGCCAGGCCCGCTAACGGCTTCAACCCACCGGCGCGCTGGCGTATGCTGGCGCTCTTTTAAAATCGCCGGTGGTGGATGAATGTCACGCACGCTCTACAAGGCCCTTGGCCTGGTCGCCCTGCTCGTCGCGCTGGCGCTGATCTGGCGCTGGCTGCAGCACTCCGGGTACATGAGCGTCCAGGGCCTCAATGAACTGCTCGAGTACGTCGGCCAGTGGCGCCGCGCGCCCTGGATGTTCGCCGCGGTGGTGCTGGTCTACAACGCCCTGCTTTTGGTGATGTTTCCGCTAACGCTTCTAGTGGTCGCGACCGGGCTGCTGTTCGGCCCGGCCTGGGGGCTTTTCTACGCCACGCTTGGCACGCTGAGCTTCTCGGTACTCTCCTACTGGATCGGCCACTGGCTGGGGCGAGATGCGCTGATGGATTACGGCGGGCGCCACCTGCGGGGGCTCTCGGGCTATCTCTCCAAGCGCGGCATTCGCACCATGATCGTCATCAACGTGCTACCGTTGGCACCCTTTACCCTGACCAACATGCTCGCCGGCGCCTTTCATCTACGCTTTCGCGACTACATGATCGGCTCGACCGTGGGCATCGTGCCCGGTCTTGCCGCGGTGATTCTACTCGGCAGCCAGCTCGGAGCGCTGTTGACGGCAGCCAGCCACCGGGAAGTGCTGTGGGCACTTGGCGGGCTTGCTCTCGGCGCGGCGCTCTTGTTCGGTTTGAAGCGCTACGCCGACGCCCGTGCGGCAAAACGCAAGGCTCAGCGCGAGCGGCCGTGATGGCGAGCGAGGGTTTCGGCGTAGAAGTGGGTGACCGCCTCACCGAAGCGCTCGACGTCGTAATCCTCGGCAAAGGTTTGGGCTTGCCGACCCAAGCGCTCGCGCAGCGCAGGGTCCTCCATCAGCTCGCTGACCCGCTGGCCCCACACCCGATGATTCTGCGGCGTCTTGTAGCCATTGAAGCCGTCGCGCACCACGTCATCGATACCGCTGGAGCGCACCGCTACTACCGGTAACCCCGCCGCCATCGCCTCCAGAATCACCATGCCCTGGGTCTCCGAGGTCGAGGCGAACACGAACAGATCACCCAGATGGTAGTAGCTCGCCATGGCGTCCGGCGCCACGGCGCCCACCAGCGTCACCTCACTTGAGAGCGACAGCGCCTCGATCCGCGCCGCCACCGCGTCGCGGTCCGGCCCGTCGCCGATCAGTAAAAGACGAAACCGCTCAGCGCCCTGGGCCTTGAGATCAAACAGCGCCTCGAGCATGAAACCGATGTTCTTTTCTTTACTGATACGCGACACGCTGACCAGCACCCGCTCGTCATCGGCCAGCGCAAAACGCTGTTTGAGCGTGGCGATCTCGCGCTCATTGGCGGCGGCGAAGCGGCGAGTGTCGATCCCCGTGGGCTGCACCAGGGTCGGTGTTTTCACTCCGATCATGCGCAGATACTCCTCCGCCGAGTAGGTCGGCACGATCACCCCGCTCGAGCGGTTGGAGAAGCGCTTGATCAGGTAGTGCGAAATCAGATTGCGAAACAGCGCTCCGGGCAGCGGCACGAAGTGGGCGTAGTGCTCCAGGCGCGTGTGGTAGGTGTAGATCACCGGCACGTTGAGCCGGCGCCCCATCCATAGCCCCATCGAGCCGAGCCAGAACGGGTGATGAACGTGGATGATATCCGGACGAAAAGCGCGCAGGCGCTGGCGAAAGCGGCGGTTGAAAGGGTTGGTAAGGCGAAACTCGCGCTTCTCGCCAAAGGCGAACAGTGTCGGCAGCCGCGTCACGCTCGCATCGTCCTGCGCATCATCGGCGTAGAGTTTCGAGTAGCGCGGCACCAGCAACTCGACGCCATGCCCCAGAGCCACGAGGCTCTGGCGCAGCCGCTCCACGGAGATCGACACGCCGGAGACGAAAGGAAAGTAGTTGTTCGACACCATCGCCACCCGCAGTGGGCTCGAAAGATAGGGCGTCGGGTCGATATCGAAGTTCGGGTAGTAGTCGCGCTCCTCGAAGATAAGCCGGTAAAGACGCATCGCCAGCAGCGTCAAAAGCCCCACGATGAGCAGAAAGCGCGGATAGCTGACGTAGAAGAAGGCGTAGATCGTCGAGGCCACGCTGCCGAGGATCCGCCACCAGCCGGGCTGGTCGACGTTCAGGCGCACCGGGGCGAGACTCACCTCCTCGCCGCTCACCTCGACCACCACGTAGTGGTGAAAGCTGCCCTGCATGTCCATCAAAATCCCACCGCCGCCGCCGGTGGTGACGTAGTCCACGCCGTTTTGCGTCTGGTGCGAGTAGAGCGAGAGATTGGCCGAGAACACCGTGTCGACGGCGTAGCGCTCGGCGAGCGCCTGAATGCCCTCGGCCAAGCGCGGGTCGCTCAGATAGTTGTCGGCCTCGAACAGCGGCGCCTCGCTGACCACGTTGTGAAGCGGCAGCCCCACGAACACGAAGCGGTGCTCGGCGGTGGAGGCGGAAAGTTCGCGCTCGAGCCAGTCGAGCTGCCAGGAGGTCGACGACTTGCCGGTGCCGTCGAGAAAGATGAAATGGCTATTGCCCGCCACGAAGGCAAAAAAGTGCGGGCCGAAATACTCGTAGAAAAGATAGCTTCCGAAATCGCTATCCTCGTGCTCGCCGTAGGTAAGCACGTAGGGGATTTCGAGCCGCGAAAGGCTTTCGTGAATCGCCCGGTAGCTCTCCTGCTGGCCGCTCGCCACCGCGTTGCCCGCCGAGACCAGGAAGTCGACGCCGCTTTCGTTGAGACTCGGCACGATCGTGTTGCGAAACACGTTCACGGAGTTGTTGATATTGCCCACCACCGCAAAGCGGTAGCTCTCGCGCCCGGCCAGCGCCGTGCGAATCTTCGACACCTCCAGAGTGTGTAGCGACTCGAACGCCGGCTTGGCAGCGTAGAGCCATATCTGGTGGATCACGAGCCCTGCCACCAGCGCCAGGTTGAGGGTAAACGCAAGGCGCAGCCAGCGCTTGCGGGAAAAACGAAACGGTCGATGGGCCATGGCGCGGGCAACTTTCACAAAGGCATGGACAAGGGATTGAGCGAGCGTCGAGAGCGTAGCATAGCGGCGCGGCCTAGCGCGCGAAAGATCGCCGCCCTACTCGCCGGCAAGCGTGAGCACCAGCCGGCGCGGCCCGCCCTGGTCGCGATGCTCGCAAAGACAAACGCCCTGCCACGTACCCAGGTTCAAACGCCCCTTGCTCACGGGTAGCTGCACGCTGGCGCCGAGAAGGCTTGCCTTGATGTGCGCGGGCATGTCGTCGCTGCCCTCGAACACGTGCTGGTAGTAAGGCGCGTTTTCCGGCACCGCGCGGTTGAAGTGGCTTTCGAAATCCGCGCGCACCGTGGGGTCGGCGTTTTCATTGATCGTGAGCGAGGCCGAGGTGTGCTGAATGAAAACGTGCAAAAGCCCTACCTCGACCGGCGTCATGGCCTCGAGCGCCCGGGTGATCTGATCGGTGATCAGGTGAAAGCCGCGCGGGTGCGCCTTCAGCGTGAGTTCGCGTTGCTGCCACATGCGTGTCTCCCTGGATGTCGATATAAGCGCTGGTACAGGTACCAGCGGCCTGGTTGGTGAAAGGCGCGCGACTGCGCCACAATACGCAGATTCGACGCCGAAAAAGACGCCCATGTTCAAACGCTGGTTGACCCGCACGCCCTCCTCGCCCCCTGCTGATACCTGGCACCAGGCATGCCAGCGCACGCCGATTCTGGCTGCGCTGACGCCGAGCGAAACCGAACTTTTGGGCGAGCGCGCTTGGCACTTTCTGGCCAGCAAACGCCTGACGCTGCACGCCGAGCTCTCCGATGCTCCCTTCGATGAGATCGACCGGCTGGCGCTGGCGGGCCAGGCGTGCCTGCTCACCCTTGGCTGGAGCTCGGCGGAGCACCGCGAGGCGTTCGCCAACGTCCACGAGATCGTGATTCTGCCGGATAGCTTCACCCGCGAGCTCGAGGAGATGGATGAGTTCGGCGTCGTTCACCGCGTGATCGACGAGCGCGTCGGCGAAACCTCCTACCAGGGCCCGGTGGTCATCTCCTATACCGATCTCACGCAGAGCGGCGGCTTCGACGGCTTCAACGTGCTCATTCACGAGCTCGCCCACAAGCTCGACATGGGCAACTCCATGGACATCGACGGCTTCCCGCCGCTGCCCCGCACACTCTCGGCGAAACGTTGGCACGCGGTGTTTTCTGCGGTGTGGGAAGACCTTAGCGCCTGCCTCGAGCAGGGCGTGGAGCCCCCCATCGACGACTACGCCGCCAGCCACCCGGGCGAATGCTTCGCCGTGTGCTGCGAGGCCTTTTTTACCGCGCCGGATCAGCTCGTCGAGGCGTACCCCGAGCTCTATCAGCTGCTCGCCGACTACTTCAACCAGGCGACCCTTTTGCGCCTCGTCTCACACTAGAATCACCTGCGACTCAGGCAGTGGCGGCACGCGCCGGGGTAACTCCTGCTCCAGGTAGTCGATGAAGGCGCGCACCCGCGCCGGCACGTGGCGCCGCGCCTCGTATACCGCGATGAAATCCGCCCGCACGCCTTGCCAGCCGGGCAGCAGTGCCGTAAGCGCGCCGCTTTGAAGATGCGCGTGAACGTCCCACCAGGAGCGCAGCATCACACCGTGGCCGTCGAGCGCCAGCCGCGTGATTACCTCGGCGTCGTTGCCAGAAAGCCGCCCGCCGACTTTTACCGCCTGTACCGGGCCGCCGCCCACAGGCTCGAAGCGCCAGAGCGGAAAGTCGGTGCCGTTCTCCTGTACCACCAGGCACTCATGGCGGGTCAGGGCCTGGGGGCTTTCGAGCGCGGGCATGCGCGCCACGTAGTCGGGTGCGGCGCACAGCACCCGACGACTTTTCAAAAGCGGCCGGGCGATCAGCCGCGAGTCCGGCGGCTCGCCCACGCGAATGCCGATATCGAAGCCCTGATCGGCCAGATTGACGGGAAAGTTGGTCAGCTCGAGCCAGCTTTGAAGCTCCGGATGGGCGTGGCAGAACCGTGACAGCAGCGGCGCAATGTGCGTCCGGCCAAAGCCGAAGGTGGCATTGATGCGCAGCGGGCCGCTGAGCGTTTCGCTGCGGGTATCCGCCAGGCGGCTTTCGAGCTCGGCGAGCTCCTCGAGAATCAGCGCGCCGCGCGCCAGATAGCGTTCGCCTTCCGGCGTCAGCGTCAGCTTGCGCGTGGTACGCGCGACCAGCGTCACCCCCAGCCGCGCCTCGAGCTGCTTCAAGCGCTTACTCACCGCCGATAGCGAAAGCCCGAGCGAGCGCGCCGTTTCGGTAAGGCTCCGGGCGCGGGCCAACTGCTGAAAAAAGGCGAGATCGTCGAGGGCGGGCACGGATTATCCACTTCTAGGCAACAATGGCTTGCAGTGTAGCCCGATTATGCAGGCGTCCAAAAGCGCTACACTCGAAAGCGCTCGACAGAGGTATTTCGCCCCGCTCTTTGCCCAGGAGCATTTTTCCCTACGATCACGTTAACAACGACAATCTTTCCATCATGAAAAGGAGCGCCCCATGGCCCACACCATTGCAGTGATTGCCGGTGACGGCATCGGTACCGAAGTCATGCCCGAAGGCATCCGCGCGCTCGAGGCTGCGGCCAAGCGCTTCGCGCTCGAGCTGGACTTCACCACCTTCGAGTTCGGCAGCTGCGACTACTACCTCGAGCACGGCCAGATGATGCCGGACGACTGGTACGAGCAGTTGAAGAACTTCGATGCGCTTTTCTACGGCGCGGTAGGCTGGCCGGAGAAGGTGCCGGACCATATTTCGCTATGGGGGTCGCTGTTGCAGTTTCGCCGCCGGTTCGATCAGTACATCAACCTGCGTCCGTGCAAGCTGATGCCCGGCATCAAGAGCCCGCTGGCCGGCCGCGAGCCCGGCGATATCGATTTCTATGTGGTGCGCGAGAACACCGAGGGCGAGTACTCGAGCATCGGCGGCAAGATGTTCGAAGGCACCGAGCGCGAAGTGGTGATCCAGGAGACGGTAATGAGCCGCACCGGCGTCGACCGCGTGCTCAAGTACGCGTTTGATCTCGCCAAAAGCCGCCCGCGCCAGAAGCTGACCTCGGCCACCAAGTCCAACGGCATTTCGATCACCATGCCCTACTGGGACGAGCGCGTGGCGGAAATGGCCAAACAGTATCCGGACGTGGCCGTGGACAAGTTTCACATCGACATCCTGACCGCCAACTTCGTGCTTCACCCGGACTGGTTCGACGTGGTAGTCGGTAGCAACCTGTTCGGCGACATTCTCTCGGATCTGGGCCCGGCGTGTACCGGCACCATCGGCGTCGCCCCCTCGGCCAACATCAACCCGGAAGGCCACTTCCCCAGCCTGTTCGAGCCAGTCCACGGCAGCGCCCCGGATATCGCGGGTAAAGGTATCGCCAACCCGATCGGTCAGATCTGGTCCGGGGCGATGATGCTGGAGCACCTGGGCCATGATGATGCTGCCCAAGCGATCGTCGATGCCATCGAAGCGGTGCTGGCCGAAGGGGATACAAACGTGTTGACCCGTGACGTCGGCGGCCAGGGCACCACCGAGAGCCTGGGCCGCGCGATCGCCGAGAGGATCGCAGGCTAACGCGGCGTCCTGGATCGATCGGCGCGCCGGTCGATCAAATGCTCGCGGCCAAGCGTGCCGATTTCGGTCACGCCCATCAACGCCAGGTCGCGGGCGAGCTCTTCCTTGATGAGCCTCAAGGCGTGACGCACGCCGGATTCGCCCGCGATGGCGGCGGCGTAGTTCATCGGGCGGCCGATGAACACGAAGGACGCGCCGAGGGCGAGCGCCTTGATCACGTCGGTACCGCGGCGAAAGCCGCTGTCGATCATCACCGGGATGCTGTCGACCGCCTCGACCACCGCCGGCAGCGCC
Source organism: Halomonas sp. HNIBRBA4712 (assembly GCF_043558675.1). Taxonomy (NCBI): domain Bacteria; kingdom Pseudomonadati; phylum Pseudomonadota; class Gammaproteobacteria; order Oceanospirillales; family Halomonadaceae; genus Halomonas; species Halomonas sp. HNIBRBA4712. Next base: position 66,910 of record NZ_JBIFXR010000003.1, read on the forward strand.
TCGAGCGCGGCCGGGCTGTAGTCGAGCTGGCGCCCGCCGTGGTTGGAAACGATCACGGCGTCGCCGCCGAGCGCCTCGACCTGCTTCGCATCTTCCGGGTTGAGAATGCCCTTGACGATCAGCTTGCCTGGCCAAAGCGCTCGCACATGCTCGAGGTATTCCCACTGCAGGTGGCTGCGCCCGGAGAAATCACGGTTGACGTTTTTCGACATGACCGCGATGCCGCGGGTGGCGTAGTTGTTCTCGAAGTGCGGCATGCCGTGATGATAGAGCGTGCGCAAAAAGGTACCGAACAGCCAGCGCGGGCGCGTTACGCCGTCGAAAGCCAGCCGCAAGCTGGGTCGCAGCGGTGAAGAGAAACCGCTTTTACGGTTATTGTCGCTGTTGGGCGGCACCGGGTAATCCACGGTGATGACCAGCTTCTGATAGCCGGCCTTCTCGACCCGTGCCAGAAGCGCCTCGATCTGTTCGAGCGTGCCGGGCAGATACGCCTGAAACCAGTCGGTCTCCCCCACCTTGAGCACCTCTTCGAGCGGAATCAGCGAGCTTCCGCTCAGAATCATGGCAAGCCCCTCCCGCGCTGCCGCCCGGGCCTGGACGATATCGCCCCGGTAGGCGGACAGCGCGCTAATACCCATCGGCGCGATGCCGAAAGGTGCCTGGTAGCGCGTGCCAAACAGCTTGGTCTCGAGCGTGATGGCAGACACATCGACCATCGCCCGCGGCATCAGGCAATAGCGATCGAAGGCGCTACGATTGGCCGCGTGGGTCACGCCTTCTTCTGCGCTGTTGGCGATATAGCCGAACAGGGGGCGGGGTAGGTGGCGGCGCGCGAGCGCCTCGAAGTCGTGCAGATTACGGGCCTTGTCGAGTCGACTCACGCGCTCCCCCTGAAAGTTGGCCGTGCATAAACAGACAAACCCCACGTTTGTGGGGTTTGCGATGACACCATCGTAGCGGGTACGTACCGCCGGGCAATTAGCCCAAGGTCTCAGCCAGCCAGTTTGGCGGCGATACCCGCCACGTGCTTGCCCTGAAAACGCGCCAGCTTCAGCTCGCGCTCGCTGGGTTGCCGCGAACCGTCACCGCCGGCCAGGGTCGCCGCGCCGTAGGGGTTGCCGCCGCTGACCTCGGAGATATCGAACTGCTCTTCGATGCCGTAGCCGATGGGAACGATCACCATGCCGTGGTGGGCAAGCGTCGTCCAGGTGGAGGTCACGGTCATCTCTTCGCCGCCGCCGGTGCCGGTCGAGGTGAACACGCTCGCCACCTTGCCGCGCAGCGAGCCGTTGGCCCAGAGCCCACCGGTCTGATCGAAGAAGGTGCGCATCTGACCGGCCATGTTGCCAAAGCGGGTGGGCGTGCCGACGATGATGGCGTCATAGTCGGCGAGCTCGCCGGGCTCGGCTTGTGGCGTAGTGAAGTCCTGCTTGCCGCCGGCGTTCTTGTAGGCATCGGCGGGCATGGTTTCCGGCACCCGCTTGACCGTGACCTCGACGCCCTCAACAGACTCGGCGCCTTCGGCGACGGCGGCGGCCAGCGTATCCACGTGCCCGTACATGGAATAGTAAAGTACCAATACCTTGGTCATTGCTCTCTCCAGTGGGATTGACAGAACGACTGCCTCCTTAGCCTAGCGGAAAATTAACTCAGGTGAAGGGGTGGCCAGTTTGGCTTTCGCGCCCGGCGCTTACGCCTTGCGCTTTCCCCTATCGCGCACTAGCTTTTCTAGCGACCGTGACCATCAAAAAGAGAGTTTGAAAATGACCATATTCGAAGCGCTTCGCAAGGATCATGACATTCAGCGCGACCTGCTCGCCAGACTGGTAGAAACCCACGGTGACAGCACCGAGCGCGATACGCTCTACAAGCAGGTGCGCGCCGAGCTCAAATACCACGCCAACGCCGAAGAGCGGGCGCTGTACCTGCCGATGATGGAGATCGACCTGACTCAGGAAAAAGCGCGCCACAGCGTCGCCGAGCACCACGAGATCGACGAGCTGATCGAGCTTCTCGATGACACCGACTACAGCGCCAGCAACTGGCTGGTGCACGCCAAGGAACTTCAACACCTGGTGACCCACCACCTGGATGAAGAAGAGCAGGAAGTCTTCCAGATGGCCGGGCGCGGTTTGGCCGATAAACAGAAGCAAACGCTCGCTGGCGAATACCAGCAGGAAATGCAGCGCCAGCGCGCCGAGTAAACCCGCCGCTCTCGAAAGCGCCACCCCCGGGTAGGCGCTTTTTTAGTGTTCACCTCACGCCCCTGCTTTTACACCCAGGCGACACCCCTTTTGTGTCGGCTCGAACGCCGTGTTAAATAACAAGACCAACCAATAAAAAAACGGGAGCCTTGCATGCTGAGCCATTGGCTCGAGTGGACGCTCGACGACAAGACGCCTTCGAGGCGCACCGGCACGTTTGCCAGCGGCGCGTATCAGTTGATCGCCCCCGGGGTGCTGGCACTCACACCTGAAGACATCAGCGACAATGCCCGCGCCTGCGTCTTCTCTGCCGCCATCCACGGTAACGAAACCGCGCCGGTCGAGCTTCTGGGCCAGTGGCTCTGCGCGCTGGAAGCGGGGGCGGCGAAACTTCACGCGCCGGTGCTGGTGATTCTGGGTAACATTCCCGCTCTCAAGGCGCAGACCCGCTTCGTCGAAACCAACCTGAACCGGCTATTCGAGCGCGGTCTCGACCGGCAGGGCTTCGAGGCCGACCGCGCCCGCGAGCTGATGCAGATTGTCGATGCCTTCTTCGAGCGCTACGCGGCTCTGCCTCGCCTTCATTACGATCTGCACACCGCCATTCGCCAGAGCCGCTACCCGCGCTTCGTGGTGGAACCGTTTTCTACCACTGTCACAGAGGCCGAGCAGTGGGCGTGGCTCGCCGGCGCCGACATGCAGGCCATCCTTCACCAGCATCAGCCGAGCTTTACTTTTTCCCACTACAGCCGTCACTACCACCAGGCCCAAGCGTTCACCTTCGAGCTTGGCCGAGTGGCGCCTTTCGGGCAGAACGACCTCGCCGCGCTGGCACCAATGGGAGCACTGCTGGCGGCACTGGGTGCCGGCGAAACGCCCCAAAGCGGGGGTGCGCTACCCCATTTTCGCGTCGAGCACGAGCTCAAGCGCCAGAATGAGGCGTTCACGCTGTGCTTCGATGAAGACGTGTCGAACTTTACCCGCTTCGAGCCGGGCACCGTGCTCGCACGCGACGGGGAGGCCGGTGATTTCACGGTGGGGAGTACGCCGCTTCACGTGGTGTTTCCAAACGCCCATGTCGAGCTCGGCGCTCGGGCGGCGCTGCTGGTGGTGCCAGCGGATGACGCGGCGCCCGCCTGAGCCATACCGGGGTGAAGGACGCCGTTTGCGCCGCTCATCGGCGCAATGGACGCATTTAATCGTATAAGAACGAGCGCATCGGGCATAAGGCCTGATAGAATCGCCCCTTTTTTCGCGCCAGCCGCTGCATGACGTGCTATGTAAAGTGCTAGAACAGCCCGTATCGACACCGTTTGCTTAAGCGGCAACTCTGCTCTGGAGCCTGGCTATGGCCACTACCCCTACACCTCTCGAGGTGCGCAACATCAAAAAGCGCTTCGGGGAGACCGAAGTTCTCAAAGGCCTGTCGCTCGAAGCCCACAAGGGGGATGTGATCACCCTGATCGGCGCTTCGGGTTCGGGTAAAAGTACCTTTCTGCGCTGCATGAATCTGCTGGAGCAGCCCGACGAGGGCGAGCTGATCGTCCACGGTGAGCCGATCCGCTTCAAGACGACTCGCCACGGGCGCGAACCCGCGGATCAAAAGCAGGTCGTGGCCATGCGGGCGAAGCTTTCGATGGTGTTTCAAAGCTTCAACCTGTGGGCGCACATGACGCTTCTGGAGAACATCATCGAAGCGCCGGTACACGTGCTCGGCCAGTCGAAAAAAGAGGCCACCGAGCATGCCTACGCCCTGCTCGAGCGCGTGGGCCTGACCGCACGGGCCAGGGCCTACCCGGCGCAGATGTCCGGCGGCCAGCAGCAGCGCGGCGCGATTGCCCGGGCGCTGGCCATGGACCCGGAAGTGATGCTGTTCGACGAGCCGACCTCGGCGCTGGACCCGGAGCTCGTCGGCGACGTGCTGAAGGTGATGCGTGATCTGGCGCGTGAAGGCCGCACCATGGTCGTGGTGACCCACGAAATGGGCTTTGCCCGGGAAGTCTCGAGCCAAGTGATCTACCTGCAGCAGGGGCTGATCGAGGAGGCCGGCACGCCGGGTGAGGTGCTGGACAACCCGCAGTCGCCGCGCCTCAAGCAGTTTCTGGCCCCCCACTACTGATTCGCGAGGCAACCATGCTGGATTTGCAAGGCTATGGCCCGCGCCTTATCGAGGGGGCCTTCGTCACCGTGGAGCTTGCCGCGCTGTCGCTGCTGCTGGCGATCGTGCTTGGGCTCTTGACCGCTACGGCGAAGATGTCGCGCAGCTGGCTTCTGCGCCGTATCGCCGGGGTTTACACCACGCTGATTCGCGGCGTGCCGGACCTGGTGCTGATGCTGCTGCTGTTCTACGGCGGCCAGATCGGCGTCAACGCCATCAGCGATGCGCTCTATTATAACTTCGATATCGACATGTATATCAGCTTCAACGCCTTCGCCGCGGGCGTGCTGACCATCGGCTTCATCTTCGGCGCCTACATGGGCGAGACCTTTCGCGGTGCCTTCATGGCGGTGGACGAAGGCCAGATCGAAGCGGGCAAGGCCTACGGCATGGGCGGCGCGCTGCTGTTTCGCCGCATTCGCTTTCCGCAGATGATGCGCCACGCCCTGCCCGGGCTCTCCAACAACTGGATGGTGCTTCTGAAGACCACGGCGCTGGTCTCGGTGATCGGGCTGACCGACATGGTGCGCGTGGCCGCCGAGGCCTCGCGGGCCACCCACGAGCCGTTTCTGTTCCTGATCCCGGTGGCGGTGGCCTACCTGCTCATCGCCAGCGTCACCGAGTGGATCTTCGCGCGGCTGCAAAAGCGCTACAACATCGGTTTCGGGGAGCACTGACATGATCGATCTTTCCACCTGGTATCATGACCTGCTCGAAGGCAACGCCATCTTCACCCCGGCCACCATGGCCCACTACTGGGAAGGGCTCGTCACCACCACCCAGCTGGTATTTCTCTCGCTGGTCATTGGCCTGCTACTGGCGGTGCCGCTGGCGATTCTTAGAAGCTCGAAACGCAAGTGGGTGAGCCTGCCGATCTACGCCTACACTTACGTGTTTCGCGGCACGCCGCTTCTGATCCAGCTCTATATCATCTACTACGGCGTGGTCTTTTTCGACGGCATTCAGGAGAGCTTTCTCTGGCCGATCTTTCGCGAGGCCTTCTATCCGGCGCTGATCGCTTTCACGCTCAACACCGCCGCCTATACCACCGAGATCTTTCGCGGTGCGATCAAGGCGACCGCCAAGGGCGAGATCGAGGCCGCCAAGGCCTACGGCATGTCGCCGGCGCTCATGATGCGTCGCATCGTGATTCCAAGCGCCTTTCGCCGCGCCCTGCCCGCCTACGGTAACGAGGTCATCTTCATGCTCCACGCCAGCGCCATTGCAAGCGTAGTCACGCTGATGGATCTTACCGGCGCGGCGCGCTACGTCTATTCGCGCTTCTATACGCCTTTCGAACCTTTCCTGTTCGTGGCGCTGATCTATCTCTGCCTGACCTTTGCGATCCTGTTCTTCTTTCGCTTTCTGGAAAAAAGATTGCTGGCGCACCTGAACCCGCAGCCGCTCTGAGCCGTTCAGCGTCAGCGTCAAACGAACGTTGGTTCACAAGACGTTTAGCGCTTTGCGCCGGCGCCGGGCCAGGGTAGGTTAGAGGAGAGAGAACGACACGTCTCAACACCACAGCGGAGTGAAACGATGAAAAAAGTGCTGACTCTTTCCCTGATGGGTCTGGCGGTCGCCGCGGCGACCCAGGCCCAGGCGCGCGACTACGACCACGTACGTATCGGCGTGGACGTACCCTACGTGCCCATGGAGTACCGCACGCCGGAAGGCGAGTTGACCGGCTTCGACATCGACCTGGGCAACGCCCTGTGCGAAGAGGTCGGCGTGACCTGCGAGTGGATCGAGCAGGAGTGGGACGGCATCATCCCCGGACTTCTGGCGCGCAACTACGACGCCGTAATGTCCTCGATGACCATCAACGACGAGCGCCGCCAGCAGGTGCTCTTCTCCGAGCCCTACATCACCATGCCGTCTGCCTGGTTCGCGGCAAGCGACCTGGACATCGACGAAGCCACTGAAGAAACGCTCGAAGGGATGACCATCGGCGTACAGCGCGGTACGCTCCAGGACAACTACGTCACCGACAACTACGGCAGCGTTGCCGACATCAGCCGCTATTCCACCGCCGACGACATGGTGCTGGATATGGACGCCGAGCGCCTGGATATCGTCTTTCTCGACTTCCCGATCGGCCAGTCGACGCTGGTCGAAAGCGATGACGGCGACTACGTGATGGTCGGCGAGCAGATCACCGAGCCCAGGGAGTACTTCGGCGACGGTTTCGGTATCGCCTTCCGCCAGCGTGACGAAGCGCTGGCCGAGCGTTTCAACGAGGCGCTGGCGACCCTGCAGGAAGACGGCACCTACGACGAGATCCACGCGCGCTACTTTAACGGCGAGTGATTCCCGGATCGTCTTCTCAAAACCCCGGCAAGCCGCCGGGGTTTTCGCATTCATGGGGTATAGTAAGCGCCTGCCCCCTGAACTCGACCGCCCCATGCGGGTCTGAAGACAGGTTCGGTTCATGTAAACATGGAGGTTTTATGGCGAACTCCCCCGGCGCTTCCGCCGACTCGCTATCCCCCCGGCACGCTTCCCCCCACGAAAGCAAAAGCGAACGGCCGCTTTCCCATTGGACGGCCTGGGGCCAGTGGCTGGCGCTCTTCACCATGACCATCGATCACCTGGTGCGCTACGTGCTGCCCGGCGACTGGGGGCTTGAGTGGGCGGGCTCGTCGATCGGACGTATCGCCTTTCCGCTGTTTGCGGCCATGGTCGCCTGGCACGGGCTGTTCAACACGCGAAACCCGCTGCGCTACGCCCGGCGCATCATGGTCATCGGCATCGCCGCCCAAGTGCCCTACATGATGATGCCGAGAGCAAGCGACGCTTTCATCCTGAACGTTTGCTTTACCCTGGCAAGCAGTCTGGCGCTTGGGGCGCTGGCGCGCGAGGGCTGGCGGCGCTACACGCGCGAATCGCTTGGGCTTGGCTGGCTGCTGCTGGGCGCGGCGGCAGCGGTCACGGTCTGGTACGTGCTGGGTTTCTGGGTCGAATATAGCCACAATGGGCTACTATTGATCCCGCTTTTCATGTTCGCCATGCACGCGCTTCACGACTGCGGTGACGCGCTCAAGTCGCGGCTCTGGGCCGGGCTTTCCGCGTTTCCGGTTCTCTGGATCGCCGGGCAGATGAACGCCTCGGACATGGCCAAGTCTTTCACCGTCGGTACCTGTGTGCTGGTGCTGTTTCTTGCCGCCGGCGCTTCCCAGCGTATCCCACGGGTGTTCAGGGCGATGCCGCGCCGGCTCTGGCTTGCCTGGTACCCGGCCCACTTCGCGCTGATCGCGGTGTGGGTGGTGGTCAGCGGGCGATTAGCGATGTAGCGCGGCCGGACGCTTGCTGAAACACCTGGCGCATGTGCGGCCGGTAGCGGCGCAGACGCCCCCGCCCTTCCGACTTGGCCTGGTACATGGCCACGTCCGCCTGCTTCAATATCTCGGTATGGTCGCACTCGGCGGCATTGAAGCAGGTGTAGCCCATGCTCGGCGTCACCTCGACCTGCTGGGTCTCCAGGTGATACTCCCCGCTCAAGGTGTCCTGAAGGGCTCCCATGGCGCGACGGGCATCTTCTTCCGTCGCCTCATTGAAGGGCCGCTCGATCAACTTGAGCATGACGAACTCGTCACCGCTGAGCCGGGCGGCCATATCGTCGTTTTCCAAATGCTCTTCCATGCGCCGGGCGATTTGTATCAACAGGTCGTCCCCGGCGGCGTGGCCGAAGGTATCGTTGATCAGTTTGAAGCGATCCAGATCGAGAAAGATCACCACACCCGTGCGCTCGCTGCTGCCTTCGGCGTCGCAAAGCCCCATCAAGCGTTCGATGAAAAGGCGCCGGTTGGGCAGGTCGGTCAGCGAGTCGTAATACGCCTGACGGTAGATGATCGCCTCGTTGCGGGTGCGCTCGGTAAAGTCCTCGACGATTGCGATGCCGCCGAGCCGCTCTAGATTTGAGCTGTTGACACCGTTGAAGATGGCGCGAAGTGGCGTTCCCTGCTCGACACCGGGCAGATGAAACGTACCCTCGAAGTACCCCGAGCCCTTTTTCAGGGCGTCCCTGACCGCCTGGGCCACCTCGGGATCGGCGGTGCGTTCGAGCATACGGTAGCCGATGAAGCCCTCGCGCTCACCGCCCAGAATCGCCAGCATTTGATCGTTACACTCGGTGATCGTGCCAAATCGATCAAAGTGGAGAACACCCAAAGAAGAGTGCTCGTAAATCGAGCGGTAGCGGTTTTCCGCCTCCACGAGCTCCGCCTTGCGCGCCTCGATGCTTATCTTGAGGGCGAAATTATCGTGAATGATTTGATTAAATCGAGCGCAGGTCGCCAGAAGAAGCAGCCAAAACAGCGCGATGACCGCGCCGACCTGAGTTGTCAACAGCGACCCATGAAGCAGGTAAACGGCGGCTTGGGGCAGCAAAATGAGGCTACTGTACCCGCCCCCTACCCACCTGACCGATGAAAGCGTGGTCGTTCCTCCGGCGGCTACCCCCGCGATCACGATCGCCACCGCCGCGGTTTGCATGGGGTTGCCCGGGTCGAAGAACGCAATGCCCGCCGCGCCCCATAGCGCGGCAGACACGAGCGTCCCGGCGCTGAAGAGGTAAAGCCATTTATTCTGCTGGGCGCTTGAAGCGGCGCGCTGGTAGCGGCGAGCAAGCACCAAGCGAAAGAGGGTCACGGCGCACAGCGACGAAAGCCAGCAGAGGATCACGGTGGCTGACTCGGCGGGCCAGACGATCATCGCGATGAAGCCCGCGACGATCAAGCTACTGAGGACCGGCTGCCACAGCTTTTCATACAAAAGTGCGATCTTCGCTGCCTGCAAATCGTTAAGCAAGGGCGTCTGCTCGCTCGGTATTGATACGATCGAGGCGGGCTTGAGCTTCCACAACATATACGATCCTTGCGCTTCGAGCCGCCCAAGCGCGCAGCCCGCCTCGGTTCGAGTGAGGTAAAACGCTATTAGTATATGACTTTCCTGATCAAAGCTAGCGGTATGATTAACTATTAAAACAAAACCTTTAGTATTAGTTTTTTAGTCAAACTGAGCGCCCATCAATCGGTTTCAAAACTCCAGGCTACCTTTGGTGCATCGGGTATCAGCGCCTGGCACTGACGTACTTTTTCCAGCAGCTCTCCATGGGAATCCGCCACCACGTTGACATGGGCCAACTTGCGCCCGGCGCGCTCGCTTTTGTCGTAGCGGTGCAGGTGCGTATGCGGGAGTTTCAACAGCGCGGCGTTATCGCCTTCACGGCCAATCACATTGACCATGCAGGTGGGCGCAAGCGCTTGGGTAGCGCCCAGCGGCAGCCCCTGAACCGCGCGCAGGTGATTCTCGAACTGACTGGTCACGGCGCCGTCCATCGTCCAGTGGCCGGAGTTGTGCACCCGCGGCGCCATCTCGTTAGCCAGCAGGCTGCCATCGCGGGTCTGGAAAAGCTCCAGCGCGAGCACGCCCACGTAGTCGAGCTCGTCGAGCAGCGCGCGGATGTAGCCGTCGGCTAGCGCCTGGAGGCTCGCGTCCAGATCCGGCAGCGGTGCCACCGAGTAGCGCAGAATGCCGCCTTCGTGCTGGTTTTCCGCCATCGGGTAGAACACCACTTCGCCGTCGCGCCCGCGCACGGCGATGATCGATACCTCGCGCACGAAGTCGACGAAGGCCTCGACGATCAGCTGCGAATGACCGATCGACGCCCAGGCATCACGCGCCTGGTCGGGAGATTTGAGCACTGCCTGGCCCTTGCCGTCGTAGCCTTCGGTGACCGACTTGGCGACTACCGGGCAGCCAAGCTCACGTGCAGCGGCCTCGAGGGCCTCGGCGCTTTCGACCACGCGGTAGGCCGGCGTGGGAATGTTCAGCCGATCAAACAGCGCCTTTTCCTCGACCCGGTTCTGGCACACGGCGATCGCCCGGCTTCCCGGGTAGACCGGCTTGTGCTTTTCGATCTCTTGTACCAGCGCAACGGGCAGATGCTCGAACTCGTAGGTCACCACGTCGACCTTATCGAGAAACGCGGCCAAGTGTTCGTTGTTCGGATCGACGATCACCTCGCCCACGCCAGCGCTGGGGTTACCGGTGGTATCCAGAAAGGTAAAGCGGTTGCCAAGCGGGTAGCCCGCCAGCGCCAGCATGCGCCCGAGCTGCCCGGCGCCCAAAATGCCGATATTCATGATGCTCTCCTAAACCGGGTCGCTGTCGACGCTGGGGTCGGGGTGATCGAGCACGGCCTGGGTCTGCTCGGCGCGAAACGCCTCGACCGCCTCGCGCACGGCGCCGTCCTGAAGCCCGACGATCTGAGCGGCCAGAAGCCCCGCGTTGGTCGCCCCGGCCTTGCCGATGGCAAGCGTCCCCACCGCGATACCGCCTGGCATCTGAGCGATGGACAACAGCGAATCGAGCCCCTTGAGCGATTTTGACTCCACCGGCACACCCAGCACCGGAAGCGGCGTTTGCGATGCCACCATGCCCGGCAGGTGCGCCGCCCCGCCGGCGCCGGCCACGATCACCTGAAGGCCGCGCTCGGCCGCGCCCTTGGCGTAGTCGAAAAGCAAATCCGGGGTACGGTGCGCCGACACCACGCGGGTCTCGAACGCCACGCCCAAGCGCTCGAGCATCTTCGCGGCGTGCTCCATGACGGGCCAATCGGATTTCGACCCCATAATCACGCCCACTTTGGGTGCGCTCTCGGACATGTATTCGCTCCAGGGCCCAAGGCCTCAACCGGTGTAAAGAGGAAAAGCCGCACGGCTTGGCTGTCGATTTGAAGGCGCATAGTCTACCAGAACGGGCCCCTTCGCGGACCTCGATCAAATGACGAAATTTTCCTTGGTCAGGGCATTGAAAAGCGCCCCGGTTAGCGTCATTGTGTAACGGTCACTTTTGACCAATGGAGTCACATGAGTACGGCATACTCAACTGCTCACGCTGAAACGCTGGACCCTCCGCGAAGCAGCCCTGACCTCGACGTCAGGGAACTTGAAAAACGTACGCGCCTGATGCGCATCATCATCCGTCTGATCGCGCTTTCCGATTTGGGAAGCCGGGAAATCGCCCGCCGAGCTGGCCTTCCCGTTCAAAAGATCAGCGACCTGCTCGCCGGAAGGCTCGAGCACCTGGACCTGGACGAACTCAACGTCCTGCGTCGCACCTTAGAGCTGGAGGCGCCATAGCCAAACGCCGCCTTCAGGAATAGAACAACGCCTCGCTATCGCGAGGCGTTTTTGATGGCGAGCATTATTTCGCCTGGTCGTCCTGGTCGGTGACCGCGCCGGTGCTGGCGGAACTCACGTGGCGCGCGTACTTGGCGAGTACGCCGCGGGTGTAGCGCGGCGCGGGCTTTTGCCAAGCGCTTTGGCGCCGCGCCATCTCCTCACTACTGACGTCGATATCGATGGTGTCCGCTTCGGCATCGATGGTGATCACATCGCCGTTTTCGACCAGCCCGAGCGGGCCGCCCTCGAAGGCTTCCGGCGACACGTGACCGACCACGAAACCGTGGCTACCGCCGGAGAAGCGCCCATCGGTGATCAGCGCCACGTCGCTGCCCAGGCCCCGGCCCATGATCGCAGAGGTCGGCGTGAGCATCTCGCGCATACCCGGCCCACCCTTCGGGCCTTCGTAGCGGATCACGACCACATCGCCCGCGATCACGGTGCCGTCGTTGATGCGCGCCTGGGCCTCCTCTTCCGAGCCGAATACCCGCGCGGGGCCGGAAAAGCGCGTGCCCTCCTTGCCGGTAATCTTGGCCACCGCCCCTTCCGGCGCCAGATTGCCGTAAAGAATGCGCAGGTGGCTTTCGGCTTTCACGGGCTGATCGAGCGGCGCGATGATCGACTGATCCATCGGGTAGGGCTCAACGCCCGCCAGGTTCTCGGCCAGGGTCTTGCCGGTTACCGTCAGGCAGTCGCCGTGTAGTAACCCGGCGTCGAGCAGAATCTTCATCAGCGGCTGAATGCCGCCAATCGCCACCAGCTCGCTCATCATGTAGTGGCCGCTGGGGCGCAGATCCGCCACCACCGGCACGCGCTTGCCGATCTCGGTGAAATCCGAAAGCGCAAGCTCCACGCCAATGGTGCGCGCCATGCCGATCAGGTGGAGCACCGCGTTGGTCGAGCCGCCAAGGGCGATCACGATGGTGATGGCGTTCTCGAAAGCCTTGCGCGTCATGATGTCGGAGGGCTTGATGTCGGCTTTCAAGAGCTCGAGCACCGCTTCGCCTGCCGCTTTGCAGTCGTCGCGTTTCTCCTGGGAGATGGCGTTTTGCGCCGAGCTTCCCGGCAGGCTCATGCCGAGCGCCTCGATCGCCGAGGCCATGGTGTTGGCGGTGTACATGCCGCCGCAGGAGCCTGGGCCGGGAATGGCGGTCTCTTCGATCTGCTTGAGCTCGATCAGGTCCATGTCGCCGCGTGAGTGCGCACCCATCGCCTCGAACACCGAGACGATGTCGGTGTGGCCCTGGCCTGGCATGATGGTGCCGCCGTAGACGAAGACACTCGGCCGGTCCAGCCGCGCAAGCCCCATCACGCAGCCCGGCATGTTCTTGTCGCAGCCGCCGATGGCGACCAGCCCGTCGAAGCCTTCACAGCCCGCCACGGTTTCGATCGAGTCCGCGATCACCTCGCGCGAGACCAGCGAGTACTTCATGCCCTCGGTGCCGTTGGCGATGCCATCAGAAATGGTGATGGTGTTGAACACCACGCCCTTGCCGCCGGCGGCGTCGGCGCCTTCACGGGCAAGCTCGGCCAACTCGCCGATATGGCTGTTACAGGGTGTGACCATGCTCCAGGTCGAGGCCACGCCGACCTGGGGCTTTTTGAAATCGTCGTCGTTGAAGCCTACCGCGCGCAGCATCGCGCGACTGGCTGCCTTGCCGGGGCCGTCGACGACCGGGGCGGAGTGGCGGCGCGAAGGGCTCGGCGCATCGGTCAGTTGAGAATCGTCTTGCGCGGTGCTGGTCGGCTCGGTCATGGCGGAATCCGTTATAGTTTAAATGAGAGTTTAATGAGAGTGCGCTGATAAAAGCACCAGCTTGGCGATGAGCGCGCTCGACTGCAAGCGCCGCCGCGCAATTAGCTCATCGAAGGGTCGCCCCGTACCCGGCAAGACAAAAGCGCTCAAACTGATTAACATCACCAGCGCCTGACCCTGCGTCGATTCATCAAAAGCAACGAGGACACCCATGGAAACCCAGCAAAGGTACGAGCTCCTGCGCGACGTGGCAGAGCCGCTTTACCGCGCGAAAATCTGGATGCAGCTCATCGGCGTGATGCTGATTCTGGGCGGCGTGCTGACAGCGATCACCGTGGTGGGAATCGTCATCGCCTGGATTCCGATCTGGGGCGGGGTGGTGCTGATGCAGGCCGCCGGCGCCAGCAAGCGGGCCTACCAGAGCGGCGACGAGCGCGAGCTGCGCTTTGCACTCGGCAAGCTCAAGACTCACTTCACCATCTTCGGCGTGCTGGTGCTGCTCTATCTACTGCTGTTCGTCGGCATGACCTTTCTGGGCCTGATGGGGATTGGTAACGTTACGCTCTCTTACTGAAAGTGAGTTGTGAGTTGTGAGTTGTGAGTTGTGAGTTGTGAATAGTCTGCGGGCGGGCGCGTCCGCCGTCATCCCTGGAGTGTAGTCATGTCGAGTCTGTTCGCCCCGCCGCTCACCCCGGGTTTCATGGTGGTTCACGCCAACCGGCTCGAGGATCTGCGCGCCGTGGCGGTGGAGTGGATGCGCCTGCACCCGCTGGGCCCACTTGAGAACGAAACCATCCTGGTGCAGAGCAACGGCATCGGCCAATGGCTGAAGCTCGCGCTGGCGGAAGACCCGGATAACGGCGGTACCGGTATCGCCGCCGCGCTCGACGTCACCCTGCCCGCGCGCTTTCTATGGCAGGCCTACCGCACCGTGCTGTCTCACGTCAGCGGCGAGCAGGACGCCGTACCGGAAACCTCGCCCTTCGACAAATCGCGCCTGGTGTGGCGGCTTTTGCGCCTTCTACCCGGGCTTGTGGATGAGCCGACCTTCGAACCGCTGGCGCGCTTTCTGGCGCTCGACCGCGACCAGCGCAAGCACTACCAGCTCGCCGAGCGGCTGGCGGACCTGTTCGACCAGTACCAGGTCTACCGCGCCGACTGGCTCGACGCCTGGGCCTCCGGCGACGACGTGCTGATCGGCGCCCGAGGCGAGCGCCGCGAGCTGCCACCCCACCAGCGCTGGCAGCCCGCGCTCTGGCGGCAGCTGCGCGACGACGTGGCCGCGACCCTGGGCCCGGCGGGGCTCGATAGTAGCCGCGCCAGCGTTCACCAGCGCTTTTTGGCCGCCACCGAGCATCTCGAAGGCCAGGCCTGCCCGCCCAATGTGCCTCGGCGGCTGGTCATCTTCGGCATCTCGTCGCTGCCGCAGCAGACTCTTGAAGCCCTGGCCGCACTCTCGCGCTGCAGCCAGATCGTGCTCTGCGTGCACAACCCCTGCCAGTACTATTGGGCGGACATCATCGAGCACAAGGATCTTTTGCGCGCCAGCCGCTACCGCCAGCGACGCAAGGCGGGCATGCCGGAGGCGCTGGACGTACTCGGCACCGGCGACGCGGAAGGCGCGCTGCACCTGCACGCCCAGCCGCTGCTCGCCGCCTGGGGCAAGCAGGGCCGCGACTACCTGCGCCTGATCGACGAGCACGACGACACCGGCGATTATCAGTCGCTGTTCGAGCAGCGCGCGCTGCGCATCGACATGTTCGAGCCCTTCTCCCAAGACGGCGGCACGCTCTTGAGCCAGCTGCAGGACGATATCCGCGAGCTACGCCCGGTGTGTGAAACCCACGAGCACTGGCCGCCACCGCGTGACGACGACGATTCGATCGTCTTTCATATCGCCCACGGCCCCCAGCGCGAGGTCGAGATCCTCCACGACCAGCTGCTCGCCGCGTTCAGCCGTGATCCGAACCTGCGCCCGCGGGACATCATCGTCATGGTGCCGGACATCGACCGCTACGCGCCGCACATCGAGGCGGTATTCGGCCAGCTCGATCAGGATGACCCGCGCTTCATTCCACACACGCTCTCGGACCAGGCGAGCCGTCACCGGCTGCCCTTGATGATCGCGCTGGAGAAGCTGCTGCGCCTGCCGGAGCTGCGCCTTTCCACCAGTGACGTGCTGGACCTGCTCGACGTGCCGGCGCTGCGCCAGCGCTTTGGGCTCGAGGAGCGCGATTTGCCCACCCTCGAGCGCTGGATGGAAGGCGCCGGCATCCGCTGGGGGCTCAACGCCCGCGCGCGCCAGAAGTTGGAGCTGCCCGGCGGGCTTGCCCAGAACACCTGGGCCTTTGGCCTGCGAAGGCTGCTGCTCGGCTACAGCGTGGGCGAGGCCGGTGCCTGGCAGGGCATCGAGCCCTTCGATGATATCGGTGGGCTCGAGGCGCGCCTGGCCGGGCCCCTGGCCACGCTTCTGGAAAAGCTCGAAGCCGCTTGGGAGCGCTTCTGCGAGCCGGTCGATGCCGCCAGCTGGGTGGCCCGGCTGCGCGAGCTGCTGGAGACCTTCTTTCTCACCGACGACCCGGCGGAAAGCGTCATGCTGGCAAAGCTCGAAAACGGCCTGCAGCAGATGTTCGAAAGCACCGCCGAGGCCCGGCTCGACCAGCCGCTGCCGCTCTCCATGGTGCGCGAACACTGGCTGTCGCAGATCGATGAGCACAGTCTTTCGCAGCGTTTTCTGGCCGGCGCGGTCAACTTCGCCACGCTCATGCCGATGCGCGCGATTCCCTTCAAGCGGGTGTGCCTGTTGGGCATGAACGATGGTGAGTACCCGCGCTCCCAACCGCCGCTCGATTTCGACCTGATGGGCGGCGACTACCGCCCAGGCGACCGCTCGCGCCGCGAAGACGACCGCTACCTGTTTCTCGAAGCGCTGCTCTCTGCCCGCGACCAGCTGTATGTCAGCTGGATGGGCAAAAGCCAGATCGACAATAGCGACCTACCGCCCTCTGTGCTGGTCGGCCAGCTGCGGGAGCACCTGGCCGCCGGCTGGCACCGCGGCGAAGCCGAACCGCTTCTGGCCCGGCTGACCACCGAGCACCCGCTGCAGCCCTTCAGCCGGCGCTACTTCGACCCCACCGAGCGGCTATTTACCTACGCCCACGAGTGGCGCGAGGTGCATGCCGCACGTAACGCGCGTGACAAAGCTCCGCTCCCCGCGCCCGCCGAGGCCGAGCCGACCACCCTGAACCTGACCCAGCTCGGCCTTTTCCTGCGCGAGCCGGTAAAAAGCTTCTTCAATACGCGCCTGGGCGTGTACTTCGAGCAGGACGCCATCGCCGAGCTCGACGCCGAACCCTTCACGCTCGACGGCCTGCAGAACTGGCAGCTGCAGGATCGGCTGATCGCCGCCCAGCGCCGCGCGGTGGACCAGAACGAGCCGCGCATCGAGGCACTCAACGCCACGCTCGACCGTTTTCAGGGCCAAGGGGTGCTGGCGATGGGCGCTTTTGGCGAGCGCATGCGCATAGCGCTCGCCGAGCCGATGGAAGCGCTGTTCGAGGAGTATGAAAATGCGCTGGAGACGTGGCCGAACGTGGAGCGCGCACC
Source organism: Halomonas sp. HNIBRBA4712 (assembly GCF_043558675.1). Classification (NCBI taxonomy): domain Bacteria; kingdom Pseudomonadati; phylum Pseudomonadota; class Gammaproteobacteria; order Oceanospirillales; family Halomonadaceae; genus Halomonas; species Halomonas sp. HNIBRBA4712. The sequence goes on from NZ_JBIFXR010000003.1 coordinate 83,818, forward strand.
GCTGGCGGTACGCGTCACTCCCGAGCAGGGCCCGGTGCTGGAGGATTGGTTGGGCGAGCTTCGCTACGATGAGGCTGGCGAGCGCTGCCGGGTACTGCTGCTGAGTTCGAGCCTGGTGAGCCAGAACAAGTACCAGTGGCATCATCTGCTGCGCCACTGGGTAGCACACCTGGCGGGTAACGCAAGCGCCCCCATGACCACGCGGCTGATCTCCCGGGCGGGCCACGTCACGCTCGCCCCGGTGGCCGCCGAGATCGCCCACGCGCATCTATGTACGCAGCTCGCGGCTTGGCAGCGCGGCCAGCAGGCGCCGCTGCCGCTTTCGCCCCAGGCCGGGTTCGAGTGGCTCAACCAGCTGGGAACGCTCGAGAGCGACGCGCAGAGCAAAGCCTACGCCAGCGCGCAAAAAGCCTATGAGGGCGAGCGCCCGAAGGGCGATGTGAGCAAAAGCGCCTACCTCGCCCACCAGTGGCCCACCTTCGAGCGGCTTTTCAGCGAGCGCGTCCAGGGCGAGGGCTTTCCCGAGCTGGTGGAGAGCCTCTACGCTCCGCTTCACCGAATGGTCAAACCCGCCAAGCGCGCGTGAGGCGCAAGGGCCGTCTCACGCCTCCGGCGGGCGGCTTAGCGCCAGAATCCGCTTGGCAAGCGCAATCATTTCCGGCTCGCCGGTGTGCTTGTCCGGTACATCCGAAAGTTTGATCACCGGCAACCACCCCTGGCCTTCCGGGCGCGCCTTGACCATCTTGATCACCATGTTCATCGGCTCTACGCCCACATCGTTGGTGAAGTTGGTACCGATGCCGAAGGCGGTACCGATACGCCCCTGGCAGAACGCCTGAATGCGCTCGACGCGCTCCGGGGTCAGGGCGTCGGAGAAGATGATCGACTTGGTCTGGGGGTTCACGCCCAGGCGCTTGTAGTGCTCGATGGTCGCTTTGGCGAAATCCACCGGGTCGCCGCTGTCGTGGCGCACGCCGTCGAAGAGCTTGGCGAACTTCTTGTCGAAGCTCTCGAAGAACGCCCGCGAGGTGAAGGTGTCGGTCAGCGCGATGCCAAGATCGCCGCGGTAGACGTCCACCCAGTGCTCGAGTGCCAGGCTATTGGCCATCTTGAAGCCAAAGCGCGCGCCGTGGAACATGAACCACTCGTGGGCGTGAGTACCGATCGGCTTCACCCCGTGGCGCATGGCCAGATAGACGTTGCTGGTGCCGGTGAAGGCTTCGCCGCCGTAGTGGCGCAGCGCGCCCACCACGCGGTCGTGCACCGCGAAAGAGAAGCGCCGGCGGGTGCCGAATTCGGCGATCTTGAGCCCCAGATCGCGGTAGTGCTCGATCTTCTCGCGGGTGCGCTCTTCGATCAGCTCGGCGGTGTTGTCCGGGGCGTGTTCGCCGCGAAGCTGGTACCAGAGCTCGCTGATCAGCGACATCAGCGGCACTTCCCACAGTATAGTGCGGTACCAGGGGCCTTCGATGACCACGGAAAGCTCGCTGCCCTGCTGCTCGACGATGACTTCCGACGGGTCGTAGCGAAAGCCGGCAAGAAAGTCGAGATAGGTGGGGTCCAGGTACGGGCAGGTGGTTTCCAGATAGCGCTTCTCTTCCTCGCTCAAGGCGAGCGATGCCATCTTATCCACTTCCTGACGCAGTGCCGCGCCGAACCCTTCTGGAAAGCGATGCTCCCCCCGGTTGATGAACGCATAGTGCGCGTGGGCGTAGGGAAAGCGTTTGATCACGGCGTTCTGCATCGTGATCTTGTAAAAATCGTTATCGAGAAGCGATGTCAGCATGGTGTCTCATCGTCGGCGTGAACCCGTTACCTCGCGCGCGGCGTTTCGCCGCGGCGGTACGTCAGGCGCACAAGATTAGCAGGTGACGCTGTGATCATACAGCCCGCTGCCCTTTCCACCGGGTTTTGATCCCCCCAGGCCGTCGCGATATAGTGCCAGGCCAGCGCCCTGGGCGCTTTTGATTACCGCGCCCGGAGACCCCATGAGCCCACCCGCCCCGCTCGACCCCCTGCGCCTGCCCCTGCACGGTAGCCGTTTGATTGAGGCGAGTGCCGGCACCGGCAAAACCTTCACCATTGCGCTGTTGTACGTACGCCTGGTGCTAGGCGGCCACTCCCGTGAGGACGACACCGCTTACCTTCGCCCGCTCACCCCGCCGGAGATTCTGGTGGTCACCTTCACCAACGCCGCAACCCAAGAGCTTCGCGAGCGGATTCGCGCGCGGCTGGTGGAAGCGGCGGCGGTGTTTCGCGGCGCACTTGACGACGACCTGCTATGCGCGCTTCGCGCCCAGTACGATGAAGCTGCCTGGCCCGCCTGCGCGCGGCGGCTTGAATTGGCCGCGGAGTGGATGGACGAAGCGGCGGTGTCGACCATTCACAGCTGGTGCTACCGCATGCTGCGCGAACACGCTTTCGACAGCGGTAGCCTGTTTTCGCTGAACCTGGAGAACGACCAGCGCGAGCTCACCCTGGAGGTCGTGCGCGACTACTGGCGTACCTTCTATTACCCACTCGATGTGGAGGCCTTGAGCCATATCAGCCGCTACTGGGAGTCCCCGGATGCCCTGCACGACCAAGTGACCCGGCTGCTGGGCGAAAGCGACGCACTTGGCGATACCCGCCCGCCGCCGCGCGAGGTGCTGGCTGCCACCCAGGCGGAGAAAACCAGAGCGCTTACCGCGCTGAAAGCGCCCTGGCCCGAGTGGCTGGATGCGCTGGTCCCCGCGCTCGAGGAGGCGGCCAGCGCCAAGGCGTTCAAGGGGCAGAGCTTCAACGCCAGAAGCCGCGCCAACTGGCTTGGGGCACTCAGGGAGTGGTGCGAAAGCGACCTGGAGCGCCCGGTACTTACCGACGCCGCCTGGAAACGCATGACGCCCAAGGGCATGGCCGAGATCTGGACAACCGGCGAGCCGCCCTGCCCCGAGGTGTGGGAAGCGCTCGCTGCGCTAGAGCCCAATCTCGACGCGCTGCCCGACCCGCGCGCGGACCTGCTGACGCACGCCGTGCAGTGGTGCAAGGTGCGCCTCGAGCGCGAGCAGCAGCGCCGCGCCGAAATGGGCCCGACCGAGCTTTTGACCCACCTGGACCGAGCTCTTCAGGGCCCCAACCGCGAAGCGCTGGCCGCCCAAATCCGCCGCCAGTTTCCGGTGGCGCTGATCGACGAGTTCCAGGACACCGACCCGGTGCAGTACCGCATTTTCGATGCGATCTACCAGGTGGCCACCCCAACGCGGGACAGCGCGATTCTGCTGATCGGCGACCCCAAGCAGGCGATCTACGCCTTTCGCGGCGCGGACATCTTCACCTACCTGCAGGCCCGCACCGACACCACCGGGCGCCACGTCACGCTTTCGACCAACTTCCGCTCGACCCGGGCGATGGCCGAGGCGGTCAACCACTGCTTTCGCTACGCCGACGAGCACCCGCGCGGCGCGTTTCTGTTTCGCGATGAGCACGGCGACAATCCGCTGCCGTTTCTACCGGTCGACGCTCGCGGGCGTAAGGAGCGCCTGGTGCACGAAGGCGCGGCGCTCGCCGCGATGACGCTCTGGCCGCTTTCAAGCGACGAGCCGCTTTCCAAAACCGCCTACCAGAGCGAAATGGCCGAGCGCTGTGCCTCTTACATGGCCGAGCTGCTGGAGGCGGGTCAAAAAGGCGAAAGCGGCTTCGAAAACGAGCAAGGGCTCACGCCGCTGAAACCTTCCGACATGGCGGTGCTGGTCAATGGGGTGAGCGAGGCCCGCGCGATTCGCCTGTCCTTGGGCGCGCGCGGGGTCAAGAGCGTGTATCTCTCGGACAACGACCGGGTGTTCAGCTCGCCGATGGCCGGTCAGATCGCGCGCTGGCTGCAGGCCTGTGCCGAGCCTTTGGCAAGCTCGCGCCAGGCCGAGGCGCACCTGCGCGCAGCTCTCGCCACCCCGGCGCTGGGCCTGAGTCTGGCCGAGCTCGATCGCCTTCAGCAAGACGAACTGGCCTGGGAGGCACGGGTGGTGCAGTTCGGCCACTACCACCGGCTTTGGCAGCGCCAGGGCGTGCTTCCGCTGGTGCGCAAATTGATGGCGGACTTCGAGATTCCCGCCCGACTTCTGGCCGAGTTCGAGGACGGCGAGCGGCTGCTCACCGATCTTCTCCACCTGGGCGAGCTTCTCCAACAGGCAAGCCAGGAGCTCGACGGGGAGCACGCGCTGATCCGCTTTCTGATGGAGGCGATCGCCGACCCGGATAGCCAAAACGACAGCCACAAGCTGCGCCTGGAGAGCGACGCGGCGCTGGTCAAGGTGGTCACCATTCACAAGTCCAAGGGGCTCGAGTATCCGCTGGTGTTTCTACCCTTCATTCAGAACCACCGCCCGGTGAAGGCCGATGACCTGCCGCTGCGCTGGCACGATGATGACGGCCAGCTGCGCCTTGGCCTCAACGCCGACGAGAACGTGTTGGCGAAGGCCGACCGCGAACGCCTGGGCGAGGATTTGCGCAAACTCTACGTGGCGTTGACCCGCGCCCGCCACGCCACCTGGCTTGGCCTGGCGCCGCTGAAGGAGGCCGAGGCAAGCGCTATGGGGTATCTGTTGAACGCGGGCCAGCCCATCGCCCCCGCCGCGCTTTCATCGGCGCTGGAGGCGTTGGCGAAAGGTAGCGACATCCGCGTCACCGAGCCGCCAGCGCCCACCGCGCGGCGGCTGACGCCGACGGCGAGCAGCGAAACCCTGGGCCACGCCCGCGTGCCCAAGCGCCCGGCCCGCGAGCACTGGTGGATCGCCAGCTACTCGGCGCTGCGCCTTTCCGGCACGCTCACCGCGCCTTCGAGCACGCCGCTCGAGCCCACCACTGCCCAGGAAGCCACCGCGTTCGAGGTGCTCGACGAGCCCCAGGACCTGGCCGAGCCCCAGGCCTTTCACCTGCACAAGTTTCCCCGCGGGCCGGGGCCGGGCACCTTTCTGCACGGGCTTCTGGAATGGGCGGGCCGCACCGGCTTTGCCGCCGCGCTGGAAAATAACGAGGCCTTCGAGGACATGCTCTGGCGCCGGGTGCAGCTTCGCGGCTGGCAGGCATGGCAAGCGCCGCTTTCCGGCTGGTTGAAGGCGCTTTTAGTCACGCCCCTGCCGCTGGGCGGTGCGCAAAGCGTGGCGCTGACCAAGCTAGGTGACTACCAGGTGGAGCTCGAGTTCTGGCTCGCCGCCAAAGCGGTCGACACCCGCCGGATCGACGCGCTGGTGAGCCAGCACCTTCTACCTGGCCACGCCCGCCCGGCACTGGACCGCGACACGCTCAACGGCATGTTGAAGGGGTTCATCGACTTGGCGTTCGAGCACGACGGCCGTTTTTACGTGCTGGATTGGAAGTCCAACTACCTGGGCCCGACCGACGCCGCCTACGAGCAGGAGACGCTGCGCCAAGCGCTGCTGGAAAAACGCTACGACCTGCAGGCCGCACTCTACCTGCTCGCTCTTCACCGGCTGTTAAAAGCGCGCCTGGCGGATTACGACCCGCACCACCACCTGGGCGGCTCGCTCACCGTGTTTCTGCGCGGCAGCCGCAGCCAGGGCCGCGGCGTTTACGCCGAGCCCGCCCCGGTCGCGCTGATCGAGGCGCTGGACACCCTGTTCACCGGCGCCCCGCAGGAGGCCACCGCATGAGCCGTAAGGACACGCAGACCTTCGATCTTTTCGACGCGCCGCCGGCCAGTGAGCCCGCCACACCCCACCCGGCGCTTTTTGAGCCTCAGGCGCTGCTCGATCTGCTCGAGCGCTGGGTGGCGCGCGGCTGGCTGCGCGACCTGGACCGGGCGCTGGCACGCTTTCTGCTGAACGAGGCACCGGACGCCCCGGCGCTTTTGCTATTGGCGGCGGCGCTTGCCAGCCACCAGCTCGGCCGTGGGCATGTCTGCCTGGAGCTGGCCGCCACCCTGGCCGCTCCAGATTTCGCGCTTTCGCTGCCACCGGAAGGCGACGACCTGATCGAGCCGCCCATCCTGCCAAGCGCGCTGCTCGAAACCCTCACACTTGCCGAGTGGCAGGCCGCGCTCGATCACCCGCTGCTGGCAAGCACTGGTCCCGGCAACACCCCGCTGGTCGCAAGCGCCACGCGGCTATACCTGCGCCGCTACTGGCAGTTCGAGCGCACCCTGCAGCAAGAAATCGCCACCCGCCTCACCGCAAACGGAGATGTCTCCGAACTGGCTAATACGTGTAGGAGCCCAGTTCACTGGGCGATGGATGACGCCAGTCATCCCGATCACGCCACAGCAACCAACCTGCTCCCCCGGGCCCTGAACACTCTCTTCCCCAGCACCCAAACCCTGGACTGGCAAAAAACCGCCTGTGCGCTGGCCGCCCGCCGCCGCTTCGCCGTGATCACCGGCGGCCCCGGCACCGGCAAGACCACCACCGTGGTGCGCCTGCTCGCGCTGCTGCAAACCCTGCAGATGGCAAGCGGCGAGCCGGCGCTACGCATCCGACTGGCCGCCCCCACCGGCAAGGCCGCCGCCCGCCTTAACGAGTCCATCGCCGGCCAGGTCAACCGGCTCCCCTTCCATGAGCTCGCATCACTTTGGCAGCAGGATGCCTCGGGTAAGCAGGAAGCCCAAGGGAAGCAGGAAACGTCGTGGCAGCAGAAAACCCCGTGGGAGGGAGCTTCAGCTCGCGACGATCAAGCCACCCCAACGCTCCAAGCCTCGATCCCTACCGAGGTCACCACCCTCCACCGGCTATTGGGCGCCCGCCCCGACACCCGCCACTTCCGCCACGGCCCGAACAACCCGTTGGCGCTCGACGTACTGGTAATCGACGAAGCCTCGATGGTGGATATCGAAATGATGACCGCGGTGCTTGGCGCCCTACCCTCGAACGCCCAGCTGGTGCTGTTGGGCGACAAGGACCAGCTCGCCTCGGTCGAGGCCGGTGCGGTACTCGGCGAGCTGTGCCGCCGCGCCGACGCCGCCCACTACACTCCGGCCACCGCACAGTGGCTCGAAGCCGCTACCGGCCAAGCGATACCCGCTCAGTTCACCGATGACCACGGCGAGCCGCTGGACCAGGCAATCACCATGCTGCGGGTCAGCCACCGCTTCGATGAGCAAAGCGGCATCGGCCAGCTCGCCCAAGCGATCAACCAGCCCGGCCACGCCATGAGCAACCGCAATAAACAGCAGGCAGTCAACCAGCTGCTGCGCCAGGGCTACCCGGATGTGCAGCACCGCGTGCTGAGCGGCCAGAAGGACACCACGCTGGACGAGCTCGTCCTCAACGGAAGCTCCGCGGGCTTTCCTCAAAACGGCGAAGGCCGCACCGACCACAAGGGCAAGCCCGTGGCCCCGCCCACCGGCTACCGCCACTATTTGAACGTGCTCAACACCCAGCGCCCGGAAGGCGCCTCCTTCGAGACCGACCCGCACGCGTTCGATACCTGGGCCGGCCAGGTGCTGACCGCTTACGGGCGCTTTCAGCTTCTGTGCGCGCTGCGCAAGGGCCCTTGGGGCGTGGAAGGCTTGAATCCGCGCATTGCTCACACCCTGCGCCGCGAAGGCTGGCTTACCGCCAACGATGTGACGCTCGAAAAAGGCTGGTACGAGGGCCGCCCGGTACTGGTCACCCAGAACGACTACGCGCTAAAACTGATGAACGGCGACATCGGCATCACCCTCGCCGTACCCGACCCGCGCGCGCCCGGCCAGTCGCTTTTACGCGTCGCCTTTCCCACCAGCGACCCGGCAAAGCCCATCCGCTGGGTACTGCCTTCACGCCTGCACGCGGTGGAAACCGTATTCGCCATGACCGTGCACAAATCCCAGGGCTCCGAGTTCGTCCACACCGCCCTGCTGCTACCCGCCACGCTCAACCCGATTTTGACCCGCGAGCTGGTCTATACCGGCATCACTCGTGCGCGCGAATGGCTCACCGTGGTGGAAGCCAAACGCGGGGTGTTGGGGGAAGCGGTGGTGAGAGAGGTGCTGAGGGTTAGCGGTTTTTCCAGAGACAATTAATTCCTATAACATGGGAATCTTTATATTTTATTTAGCTGGGCGTGACGATTTATCAGAAAATTTCTTCAAGAAACTTTCTATCAAAACAATAACCGAACGCGGACGATCATCAAAATCAACAAACCAGTCAAGCCAGTCTTCACCCACATGACCGGGGCTATTCCAAAAATCAAAATCCTCCCACTTTAGTTCTTTTTTGCTAGCTTGTAACTTACAATGTTTTGTACCATTCGCAAGTTTTCTTAAAATATCCCATTCAGGATAGGCTTGCTTCATTTTTTCTCTTTCTTGTTTTCCAAAACCTTTTTCTCCAAGTCCAAGGTCTTTTATGTAGTGCCAATCTGCTATGTGATTCGCCATAAGAATTGCACTTATAAGATCACGATACTGCTTATTAACCCTTACTTGCTTCACAGATTCACTAGCTAAAAATGCCATATCATCTGCACACTTTATCTCACCAACAATCACACTAGCTCCTGATTACATTAGCGTAACACCTTATCTTAAAAAAACGCTTTCATAAGAAAAAGTATACATCTATAAAAATCAAAAAAAAATTGATAAACAAAAAACCATCAGAAAATATCGAAAAATCCAGCTATTTATAAGACTAGACTCAATTAGGTGGAAGCAGATAAGAAACGCAATCACCATGGTAAGTAACAGGATCTCATCCTGCTGAATCTACAGTAACGCTTGTAGGCATTCTTAGAGAGAAAAAATACTCTTGGCCCTGAAAACTTGCCGACATCATGCTGGATCCAATGTTTAAAGGAACAGGCCTAGAACTACCAATTTGCAATGTATTTTTTGAGCCACCCATGCCATCCCTATTTATCATCAAAATTAATGGCAAATGCTCAAAATCACATGCTACAGCAGTTATATTATCGATATACTCATCTTCATTTGCTGGAGAAATTTGCGAGTACATCATTGCACCAACTATCAATGCAGGTATAATTTTATTCACTTTTTTACCTCAGAGGAATTTTATTTATTGGGGAGTAACAGTATATTGCCGCCTGCTCTCAGAAAACTGAATAACATATTCTATTTCACTCCTGTTATAAGAAGCCAGCTCACATTTTGCATTATAAGAGTCGTGAGATAGATAATTCACTTCGATTACTCTATAGCACCCCATACCCTTCGCATTAATCATAAGACCGAGAGTGTCGCATAAATTATTGTCGCGCCCATGGCATGCTGGGTGCTGCATATATCCAGGACCAGATATCTGTGCTGAAGATGAAGAGCTAAAGCATATAAAAAAACATACAACCGTTAAAAACCCTTTCATTACACCATCCTTTTTAATTATAAATTCAATAGATAAAAAATAAAATCGCACAATATTTTTATATTACTTAAAGCACATTAAAAGCAAACATTTACTTCATGCAAATTTAGCTTTACTATATTAGGCTAAAACTATGCTTATTGACAACCAGGTAACTCATAAAAATCAACCCCTTTTAGTTCGGGCGAACACTCACTAAACAAACGCCGTCTCCCGAAAGCTCGTCCACCCAATTACCCAACCATGCCAAGCCGCAAGCCCAGGATAGGCCTCTTCCCACGCGACCTCCGGTAGCCTGAAGGCGAGATAGTCCAGCGCGCCGGCAGTGGCGATGTCGCCGAGGGAGAGGGTGTCGTTCGTGGGGGAGTTGCCCAGTTCGCAGTTTAGCTGCTCCAGGATTCGTTTTATGGCGCGGTGGCGGCGTTTTCCTAATACGCTGCTGTCCGCTTCGTCGCCGCGGTGCTTTCTTGCGATCACGCTGTTGAACGCGGCGTCCATCAGGTTCTGGCCGAGTCCTGCCAAGTGTAATACCTCTGCCAGGCGGTCGGCAGGGAATAGGGGGCGTTGTGGGTAGGCGTGGTCCAGGTAGAGTGCGATCAACAGGGATTCGCTGAGCGTGGTGCCCTCAGTGGTGATCAGCGCGGGGATACGCCCGGCGGGGTTGGCTTCTAAAAGCTCCGGGTCGTCGGCCCAGGGGTCGCACCAGTGGAGCTTGACGGCCTCCACCAGGCCTTTTTCCAGCAGCACGATGCGCACCAAGCGGGCGTAGGGCGAGGTGGCGTTGAGGTAGAGGTGCATTGTGTCTCTCCTGTCGTTAGTGAGCGTTTTCGGCGCGGTGGCTAAGCAAGACGAACACGACACCGGCCACGAGCATCGCGCTACTAATGGCAAAAAGCGGCGTGTAGGTGCCCAAAGCGGTATAGAGCGCTGACATGGCGTAGCCCGCTGCCGCCTGGGCGGCGGCGAAGGCGGCGGTGGCTTGCCCCCAGCGCTTTTTGTGGGCCACGGGGCCGACCATCTCGGCCAAGCGGCCGGAGGTGAGCGCGACGATGCCGGGAATCATCGCCCCCACCAGAAAAGAAGAAAGTGACTGGCTGATAAGGGAGAGCGAGTAGACCGGCAGCGCCACCGCTACGGCTTTGGCGACGAAGGCCACGACCAGGCCCCAATGCCAGCCGATGCGCTGGGCCAGTACCCGTACAATGAATGGCCCGCACAGCGCACCCACGCCGAAGATACCCCACTGAACCGACGCCGCCCGGCTGCCCAAGGCATTCTCGCGGGCCAGGTAATCCACCCAGAACACCGTATGGGGAACGAAGCCCACCGCATCCAGCGCGTAGGCTGCCATGAGCAGTATCACGGCGATACTCACAGCGGCCGTATGGGGCGAGCTTTCGCTTCCGCCTGCCACGGCGGCATGGGGTGTGCTCAGATGCGCGGCCTCGCGGGTACCTATAAGCCCAGCGGCCAGGCATAAAAGCCCTAATGCGCCCCATGTGGCCGCAAGGCTTAGTTCCAGCAGAAGCGGCACGACGAAAGCGGATAACAGCGCCCCCAAACCAATGCCGGTAAAGACCATAGCGCCCACATGAGCGCGACGTTCCGGCGGTGTGGCGGTGAGCGCCAGCGAGGGCCCCACCACCATCAAAACCGCCCCGGCGATGCCGGACACCAGCCGCCAGAAAAAAAACCAGCCAAAGCCGCTTTCCCAGGCGCACAACCAAAAGCTGAGCACGATGGCGATAAAACACGCAGCCATGACCCGGCGCGGCGAATAGCGCTCGCTGAGCCCGTGGGCCGAAAGCGCGCCAATGAAGTAGCCCAACAGGTTGGCAGCGCCCAGGTACGCGCCCTGGCTTGCGCTGAACCAGCCGCTTTCGACGATGGCGGGCAGCAGCGGCGTGTAGGCAAAACGCGCGATGCCAATGCCCGCAAGAGTTGCCATGATGCCGGTCAAAAGCGCAGGTAAGTCAGGGGAAAGGGAGTGGCGTCTCATCGGTTTCTATCCTTTTCATGCCACTGCGCCAGGAAAACGACGCGTGGCGAACCCAAGCCTACGCCTTGATACGCGTTTTATGGAAACGATTGGTTTTGATCACCTCTATCTCTTTTTGAGATACCATGGAGGCCAATATATCTTTAATCGCGTTGGCGCGACGGGGAGGCAACCATGCAGTTGAAATCGCTGCGGCTGTTCATGGCGGTGGTCGAAAGCGGCAGTTTCGTGGCGGCGGCCAGGAAGCTGCACACGGTGCAGTCCAATGTGACCACGCATATCAAGAAGCTGGAGGAGGAGCTGGGCGTGCAACTCATTCAGCGCGCCGGGCAGGTTCGCCCGACCAGCGCGGGGTTGGCGCTGGCCGAGTACGCCGAGCGCATGCTGAGTACCCACGATGAAGCAGTGGCGCTCTTTCAAGACCAGGCACAGGCCTGCGGGCGCCTGCGCATCGGCGCCATGGAAACCACCACCGCCCTGCGCCTGCCACCCATTCTGGCGACGTATCACGCCCAATACTCGGAGGTGGATATTCATCTCACGACCGGCCCTACGGCGGAGCTGACCGAGCGACTGTTGAGCGGCCAACTGGACTGCGCCTTTATTGCCGGGCCGTTCAAGCACGAGCACTATTACGGCCTTAAAGCCTTCGACGAGCAGTTGGTGTTGGTGGGCGCCGAGCCGATGGCGTCGATGCCTTCTGTCGAGACGCTCACCGCCTCGGCGTTTTTGGCCTTTCGCCAGGGGTGCAGCTACCGCCAGCGGATCGAGCTGCTGCTCGCCTCGCACGGTATCAACGCCAGCCGCATTTTCGAGTTCGGCTCGCTGGATGCGATGCTCGGCTGCGTTGCGGCGGGCATGGGCTATGCCCTGCTGCCACGCGCCACCGTGGAGGCCCACCGCCACCGCTTCGAGGTGCACACGCTGGCGCTGCCCGCCCCCATCGCCCAGGTGGATACCTACTTCGTCGCGGCGCAACCCAACACCTGGACACCCGCGCTCGAACGCTTCGCCGCTACCGTGCGAGAGAGCGTCAGCGCAACACGTCACAGCCCTACCGCCGCTTAGGCGCTGGGCCGCTCGATGGGCCGTTGTCACGGCAAGAATCTCCATCCTCTGCCATAGTGAAAGACCCATCGAGCACTCAAGGAGGAATGACGATGACCCGCACTGCACGCGTAGAACCCATCAGCGAAGACCGTGGCGACGCCATCATCGTATCCGGCTGGCGCGTGGTGGATGTGACCGATATGGACGCGCCCAAGGAGGTTTCTCGCCACGACCGCGAACCAGAAGCCATTGAGGCGGCACGGCGTTTCGAAGCCCAGAGCACGAGTGAACCAGGCTCTGAAGCCGACGACACCCAGGATTACGACGCTTCGCGAGCGGATGCTGGCAAACGCGATGAGTAGTGTTTATGGGCCGGATTCGCATTGAAAAGGGCATAATGCGATTGAAGCGTTATGCCCTTTTCGAGTTAATTTCAGGCCGCGAAATCAATCGGGGGCGCGCAATGCAATTTATGCTCTTCGCTTGATTCAGGCGGCGAGCCATGCGATATGAGCTCTCAATAGTTTTGGCTTAGCTACCCGCTCAAGAAACTGGAGACGCTGGCTTGAGTTGCTGGTTACACAAGTCTTTAAGAAACTCTGGCGCTAAATCTGCCCCATTGGGCCAAACGATCGTTTCGAGCTCCGGATCCACGGCTAGCTCTTTAAAAAATGCCATATCCTTTAGCGGCTCAAATATCGGGCCGCTCAAAACACCATCCAAGTTCACTTCTCCGGACGTGCCATCATCGAAGCCTATCCATATTTTGTAACCCGTCAGGTACTTAACAGATGTAATATGAAGCATGATTCACTCCAGCGGTGCGATATCGTTAAGAGGCTCACCAGCTCTCGCACGCCGCCAATTTTCTACTAGCTCGGCTTCATGCAAGAAAATCCACTCTTTTACGAATGCTGTCGCCCTTTTGGGCAAGTCCCCTTCAAGTATGGTTCCGTCGAATGCAAACAGCGCTTCATAGCCCGCGTACTTGGCATGAAAATGCGGTGGGTTATGGTCGTTGAAATACATGGCGATAAGTACACCGTAAAATCTGCTAATGACAGGCATGACCGATGACTCAGAAAATCGGATAGTTGATCTATCTTATTACGTCCAGGTAACGTTAAAAAGTTCTGGCTAATAATGATACCTTCGATACTGCAAGGGAGTAGAACAGTGTTATTTCACCAGCCACCACTCGGCGATGCCCGGCTCGCGGTGGCCCTTCTCCGGCAATCGCCCGCCTCTAGCGAAGTCCGCCCACAGTTTACGCAGGCGCTGGCCGCACGCGTGAAGCTCGTCTTGCTCCACGCCCTTGACGATATCCGCATCACGCCAGCTTGGCGGCTCGCCCAGCAAAAGCGGTAATTCCAACGTATGCGCGGCGCCATAAGGCGCGCGCCCCTTGTTCCAATCGAATCGGTAAACGAAAGCGTGGCCACCAGCTTTGGCGTGGCGGCGAGCGAAGGCATGGGCATCGCGTTTATACACCTTGCGCGTGGTGGCGGCCACCAACGCCCCGGTGAGCGTTGCGCCGAGCAGCGGCATTGCCCGCAGGCGCGTAAGCGTAGGTGATAAAACCAGAAACAGCGCGGTTTCCTCGGCGGTGTACCCGATCAGTACATCGATGCTTTTTGCCGCGCGGCGCCAGGCGGCGGGAGCCTGCTTCTCCTCCGGCAGCGGGTAGTGACCGTACTGGGTCGCAAACGGCATGGCGGACTTCAGACCAAAGCCCTGGGCAGCCTTCACGACTCCCGTTTGCAGGGTCAGTACCTCGCCCAGCGGCATATCGCGGGTGGCTTTGACGGCCTGTTCGAACATTTTAGCGTTCATTTTGGCGCGCCCCCGGCTGATGCCCAGCGGCGCGCTCTGAATGATGGCGCGCTGGAAAAGCCCTTCGGCGCCTTCGGCGATCATCAGGTGCGCCGCCGCATCGCCCCCGGCGGAGTGGCCGAACAGCGTCACGTTGTTGGGGTCGCCGCCGAAGGCTTCGATATTGGCTTTAATCCAGCGCAGCGCCGAGATCAGATCGAGCAGCCCCAAATTCGCTGGGCGCCCTTCCCCGCCGAGAAACCCCAGAAGCCCCAGCCGGTAGTTCACGCCGACCACGATCACATCGTTTTCAAGCGCCAGCGGGCGGGTATCGAATACCGGCAAGTCCGCCGTGCCGAACACGTAGGAGCCGCCGTGAATCCACACCATAACCGGGCGCGGCGCCTGGGCCGGACGCTCCGGCAGCGTGATCGAAAGATGCAGCGCGTCTTCGCAAACGGCGAACTCGTCCGCGCTTACCCCTAGCGCCCGGTTCAGTTCGGGCTCGATATTCTGCGGCGCTGCCGGCGACCAGGCCGTGGCGTCAATGGGTGTGGAGGACGGCGGCTGGTCCACCGGCGGGCAGAAGCGCTCAACGCGTGCGTAGCGGATGCCGGTGGCGCGAATCGCGCCGCGGTCATACCAGCCGATGATCTCGCCGGCGGGGGCGGTAAAATGCGGGCCTTCATAGGGCGCGGGCTCGGCGTGGGTCATGAGGGATGGCTCGAGGACATAAGAATTCTTGAAGAAAAAAAGCAGGCGCAGCATAGCACGCGCCGATAGCGGGCGGCTTCCCGCGTCCGTTGGGATTTCTACCCGCCGTGATGAAAGACGAAAACAGCGAGAACGCCTGCAGAAGAGATTGGACGCCTTGGCCTGGCACCACCTAGACTCAAGGCTTCTGCCTTTTGAGTGCCCTGCCCATGCGCGTTTTCTCCAACCCCGTCGGTGCTGGTTCGTTGTGGTTCGATAACCTGCTTACCGCCGACGGCGTGCCGGTCGGCTACGACCCTCAAGCCCGAGCGTTCATCCCCATGCCGCCGTTTTGCGCCAACCGCGAAGTGATCGGCTGCAACTGGATTGCACCGAAAGAAGGAGCGCTTTGCCGCGCCTGCGCGATGACTGCCATGGCGCCGGACTTGAGCATTCCCGACGCCACCGCCAACTGGGCACAAACCGAGGTCGCCAAGCGCTGGGTGATCGACAACCTGGGCCGCTGGAACTGGTTTCGCCCGGAAGACCCGGGCGCCCCGCCGGTGTTTCATTTGCTGGCGGAAGGCAAAAAGCCGGTGATGATGGGCCATGTGGATGGTGTGGTGACAATCAGCATCGCCGAGGCGGACCCGGTGCTGGTCACCACCCGGCGCGAAGCGCTGGACGAGCCCTACCGCACGATGATCGGCCACATGCGCCACGAGATCGCCCACATGCTGTGGTGGCGGCTGAGCCTGCGTGAAGACTTTCTGAAAGCGTTTCGTGAGATGTTCGGCGACGAGCGCGCCGACTACGGCGAGGCGCTCAAGCACCACTACAACGAAGGCCCGCCGAAGGATTGGCGCAAGGAGTTCGTCTCCACCTACGCCTCGGCCCACCCCCACGAGGATTGGGCGGAAACCGTCTCGCACATTCTGCACCTGACCGATATCACCGACAGCTTCGTCTCATCGGGCATGGATTCACCGGCGCTGCCCCGCGACCACAAGTGGGACGCCTACGCCGAGCCGGACGCCGAGCGGCTGATCAACATCGCCATCGAGCTCATCGCCGGCGTGAACCACGTCAACCGCGCGATGGGGCTATCTGACGTTTATCCCTTCATGCTGACCGAAGTCACGCTTCAAAAGCTCGCGTTCGTGCACGGCTGGCTGCGCCGGGGTGCGCAGGGGCTTTGAGTCTCCGCTTCATCCCTTTCAAGCGGTAGGGCTATCGCTCAGTACGAACGAGTGCAGCGCGATATCAGTACGAAACTGCCAGCCCATGCGTTGCCAGAAGCGCTTGCCGGGTTCGTTATCCACCAGCAACATCAGGTGCGCCTTGTCGATGCCCTCCGCGCGCAAGGCGTCCAGGCAACGATTGACCAGCGCAGTGCCGATGCCCTGCTCGCGGTGGCGCTCGGCCACCGCCAGGTGCTGAATGAATCCCCGGTGGCCGTCGTGGCCCGCCATGATCGTGCCGATGAGTTCTCCACCTTGTTCGGCAACGATACTCAAGCCCGGGTTGCGCGATAAATAGCGCGTGATGCCTTCGAAAGAGTCCGCATCGCGCAGGCGCACGCCCGGCGTTTGCTGCCAGAGCGCCACGGCAGCGGCGTAGTCATCGAGGGCCATGGGGCGGTAGTGCATGGGGTCATTCCAATCAGGAGAGTGAAGCGTCGAACGCGTGGATCGAGCGCGCGTACCCAGGCGGCAGGTTGGCAGGCAGCCTATCGAGGTTGAAGGTGGCGATACGCGAATGCTCGTCACTCACCTTTGGCGCGAACTCTCCGACAAGCGTACAGCCATAGGTGACGATGAACACCTGTTTGCCGGGAATCACTTCGAACAGGTAGCTGTCGAGGATTGGCTCCACCCTCACGTCGACATCGAGCTCCTCCTTGAACTCCCGCGCCAGGCACTCAGGCGCGCTCTCGCCAACCTCGATACGCCCGCCGGGCAGCTCCCACTCGTCGCGGTCGTTGAGCGCCAGCACCACTTGGCCGCCGGGAAGTGCGAGCACACCCTTGATCGATACCGGAAACATGCCCGCTCCTATCGGCTATAAATTGAGTCCCAAGCGCAGCGCCTGCAGCCCATCAAGGCGGATCACCACTTCATCGGAAAAGAGCGGGTGCCCTTCCACGCCCAGGTTCAACGCCGCCTGAGCGCCGCGATAGGTCACGTTCAGCGTGATCTCGGTCGAGGAGCTCACCGGCGCCCAGAGCCCGTAGTCAACGCTTTCCACCGTGACGCTGGAAAGCCCGCGTTCGCTGAGCGCCTGCTCCACTTCGCGCTCCACGGCGTGGCCGTAGTAGACATAAATCCCTGCATAGGCCAGCGCCACTAAACCCATCAATGACAAGAGCTTACCCATACAGTGCCTCGAATCGTTGCTGTTCATTCAGTGCTTCGATAATGCCTATGGCGTGGTCGGTTCACAAGCTCGCCCTCGCTGCAATTCGGAGTAACGATGCGAGCCACTTCAGCCATCGCTTCACGTGAATCTTAGGTATAACGCCGAGCCAATACGGCCGCGACATCAGTCTCTGCCCGACGCACCTTGAGCTACATGGCTCAAGCGTTAGCGCTGCACGCAATTTAGCCTATGCTGATATGCGTTACGCACCCATTTGGAGAGAGCATGAACGAGCAGAAAGTAGCGCTAGTCACCGGCGGTTCGCGCGGCATCGGCGCCAGCATCGCCCACGAGCTGGCCGAAAACGGTTTTATTGTGGCGGTCAACTACGCAAACAGTGGCGATGAAGCGGCCAAGGTGGTCGAGGAGATCGAGCAAAAAGGCGGTAGCGCGAGGGCATTTAAAGCAGACGTGGCCGATGCCGGCGCGGTGCGCCAGCTCTTCGATGAGCTCGAAGCGCAGTACGGTCGCCTCGACGTGCTGGTCAACAGCGCCGGAGTATTGAAACTCGCGCCACTGGCCGAGTGTGACGACGAACTGATCGACGCCCACATCGACACCAACCTGAAAGGCTCGATTTACACCATGCGTGAGGCGGCGAAGCGCCTGCAAAACGGCGGGCGTATCATCAACCTTTCCACCAGCGTGGTGGGCCTGAAGCTCGAGAACTACAGCGTGTACGCGGCAACGAAAGCGGCAGTCGAGACCCTGGGCGCGATTCTGTGCAAGGAGCTTCGCGGGCGGGAGATCACGGTCAACGCGGTCGCCCCCGGCCCCACCGCCACGAAGCTCTTTTTCGACGGCAAAACCGACGAGCTGGTCGAGCGGCTCAGGAAGATGCCGCCACTGGAGCGCCTGGCCGAGCCCGAGGACATCTCGAGCGTAGTGGCGTTTCTCGCCTCCCCTGCCGGCGGCTGGATCAACGGCCAGACGCTGCGCGCCAACGGTGGCATCGTTTGATCGTGTTGAAGCGCCCACAAACGATAGAGCAAGTCGCGACTACCCTATACTGCGAAATACAAGGCTGCAGTGGTCATGGACATCATCAAGGGGGCAAGGCTACGGAGACGGCAATGGAAGAAGCGCTGATCCATCGTTCAGAGTGCGGGGCGCGTATTGAAATCGTTTCGATAATAGGCTCATGCTAAACAGTTGCCACAACACGAATTCGGTGAAGACTAATAGTTTCATATAGCAGTCCACGACACCGGATTCGTGCAACGCCTCACTCAATCATTGAAAGAGGAGTGTATGTAACGCCAACACTTCAAGTCGTTGTGTCAAGTCGAAACGAGAGTTGATCGCTGGCACCTACACGACCGCGAGGATCTTCCCCACCAGTTTCTGAACGACGTGACGTCCCGAGCGCATTCGACGCTAGTCATGCAGAGTGTAACAGCGATGTACTAATAAATCGGCGCTTTACCTCAGGAAAACCTTAAGCAGGTAATCATGCGTTACTATTGTCCGAAAAAAAATATAATTTATATAAAGCACTACACCATCATTTACTAAACGCGTGATGAATCACATGCAAGCCGACAACTGTTATACTATATGCTTACTCAATGTTTCGATTCGAGACAGCTATGCGCGCCATTATTTATCATATTTCCCACTAAATAAATCATCTATGAAAGATTTTGCTTCGATTGATATGTAGGAACTTTTCTGTACATCAGCCAACCTTTCTTTAGTATGATTCAAAAATCTTAAAGGCGAATACTCTCCTCTGCTGATCATACCCGTATAACGATTCAAATAGAGAGCGAGATAATCGTTTTTATGTTGATCACTTATAGTTAGCGCTTCAATAAAGTCGAAAGCTGATAAGTATATTTTAGTTGCATCTCTTGGCGGCGTGCCTTTCTTTGATAATGAAACCTCATCTTTTTCATTACAGAAATAATATTCTTTTTGGTTACCTAATATGGCAATGTTTTTCAGAAGACTATACATTTTCATTGTAAAGAAATTATCTTCTCTAACTCTTATTTTTTTAGGAAAATAAATTGCGTGCTCAATTATCAAAGATCTTTTAAACAACTTCCCTACTGAATTTAAGGAATTAATCAAATTTGTTTCAAAGAATGTGAGATTTTTAACCGTACTTGGATACCTGAAAGCCGAACGGCAAATTTTACGCGTACTATTTGGTGCCTTGAAGTAGGGCATGCAAACCATATCAATAGTGCTATCAGTCTCTGTAACATTGATAGCGTCGGAAATGGCGTAGCTTGTTAAATAATCATCAGAATCAAGAAATAAAACCCATTTTCCGGATGCGATTTCGATACCATTATTTCTAGGCAGCGAGGCTCCTCCAGAATTATGTTTTCTTTTACAAACGAAAAAGTTCGGGAAGTCGTTTTGATATTTTCTAACAACATTCAAAGTTTGATCGCTTGAACAATCATCTACAACTATGACTTCCATATCACTTTTATTATAATCACATTTTTTGAGCTTCTCTAAACACTTACCGAGCAACACTTCTCGATTATAAGTAGATATTATTATAGATACAACTGGTGAGTTAGTAGTCGTCTTTTTTAAACTATATTCAGAAAAAGGCTTTAAACCATTAATGCTCATCAACTTCTCCATTGAATCGATCAAGTTTAAATATTGATTGCATAAAACAATTAACGTACTTTTGGCTATGCAGTAAGGAAGCAATAACCAGCACCGGCATTCTCTTGATTATAATCAATTAAGTGCGGCAGGGCACGAGGGTACCGTCATCTAACTCAACGATACCAAATTTCTTCTAACTTGAGACCAGCATTGATCCGCAATTATTTCTGAATGATTAGCGTTTACAGCAACACTATTGACCTTGAGCGTAAAATTAGCCAGAAGAGATGCAGTAATATGTTGTAACAAGTCCAATTGATCAGCAGTCAGCGCCACGTATCGCTAAAAAACCAAAGCGTCTGTCAACCTGAACCAATGGGCCATAGTGAAGTGCCCCCTTCGTAGCTGCACAGTCCCATAGTGCAGGACTGCTGCACAGGTGAGGACTTTGGTCGACGATTATCAAACAAAACCCTGGGCATCGCTTCAACAATGGCCAAGATTTTGTCGTGCTAACGGCGGAGCTAAATGTGGCCCAGGTAGCGCATCTGATCGCACATTTGCAACGGCACTTCCTCGATCAGTACGATCGAGATTTTCGAGTCGCCGTTGTCCAGCGTTGTGACCCGTTCACCCAGCGTGGCGTTGAGAGTATCCGGCGTCAGCTTGTACATGGCGCCGGTGAGCGGGTCGACCACGAGCCAGCCGATCAGCCCCCCGAACAGAATGTTACCGCCGATGTACCAGCCGTTCGGCGTAGAGTTGATGGGCACGAACCGGCTCTCGTAGCCCTCTTTTGAAATTTCGACGTTACAGGTTTTACCGCCAAAATAGCTGCCATCGGATTTACGCAGCATCACGGTAGTGGGCGTCGTCGCCGAGTGTACTTGCTGGCTGCGCTCGTCGACGATGATGACCTGCGCGTTACTGGGTACGGAGCTTATCGTGACCGACTGCTCCTTGTCGCCGACGATCGACGCGCAGCCGGTCATGATGGAAAGCGTAGCGACGGCGGCGGTGAGTTTTAACAGTTTCACTTATATTCCAAACATATTCGATATTTCGAGCCGACCGCGGTCGGCCTCCCTTGCATACCGTTTTGGGACGAGCACCCCAATGGAAATTAATTATAATTAATACTTGCAACGACACCTGCCCGTGCGCCATTAAGCGCATGGGAGACAAAACCAAATAAAATCATTCGATTACGGCCAGGGGTCGACGAGCGGGCGAAATAGCAGAAGTTAATTAAAATTATCCACACTTCTAAAAAAATGACAGCTCCACCTCATTTGGCATGAGGTTATTCATTTGGTCAGAGGCCATTAAGGGATAAGGGGCTCAGGCAATGATTTTATGAGCGCATCGCGCCACACTCGATGTGCCGGGATACGCTCATGACGACCGTATTAACGGCGGGAGATCAACTGTCCAGAGGCTCGGCTGCGTAGCGGCACGCACGAACGCTCTGGGCCAGCTCGCGCGCGAGCCCATGCACGCCTTCGACGGCCTCGTCACCGTTCTTGGCATGCTCGATGCGCTCGACCAGCGCTGAGCCGACCACCAAGGCGTCGCTGAAGCAGCCGATAGTGGCGGCCTGTTCCGGCGTGCGAATGCCGAAACCGACGCCCACAGGAAGCGGCGTGTGCTTTTTCAGCTCAGCCACGGCGCGCTCGAGCTTCTCCGGCGTCGGTGCGCCGACGCCGGTCACACCGGCGACCGAGACGTAGTAGATGAAGCCGGAGGCGCTTTCAAGCACACGGGGCAGACGCTTGGCATCGGTGGTGGGGGTCGCCAGGCGGATGAAATCGATACCGTAGCGCGCGGCGGGGGTGCAAAGTTCGTCGTCGTGCTCCGGGGGAATGTCGACCACGATCAGCCCGTCTACCCCCGCATCAGCGGCATCTTTTAGAAAACGATCGACGCCGTAGCGGTAAATGGGGTTGTAGTAACCCATTAGCACGATGGGCGTTTCGCGGTTAGTCTCACGAAAGCGCTTCACCATGGCAAGCGTTTTGGCCTGGGTTTGCCCTGCCGCCAGCGCACGCAGCGCGGCTTTTTGAATCGCGGGGCCATCCGCCATCGGGTCGCTGAAAGGCATGCCCAGCTCGATGATATCGACGCCCGCGTCCGGCAGGCCATCGAGCAGGCGCTGCGAGGTCTCCGGGTCCGGGTCGCCGGCGGTCAGGAAGCTTACCAGCGCCGGGCGGTTTTGCGATTTTAGGGCGGCAAAGCAGCGCTCAATACGTTTGGTGCCGACGGTCGAGTTGGCCTGGCTCATTGGAACTTGTCTCCTAGCGTGTCTTTGAGATGGTGGGCAACGCTCATCATGTCCTTGTCACCGCGCCCGCTCAGATTGACCACCATCAGGTGATCGCGGGGTAACGTGGGCGCGCGCTTGGCGACTTCTGCCAGGGCATGGGCGGTTTCAAGCGCCGGAATGATGCCCTCTTCGCGACAGCAAATCTGGAATGCTTCGAGCGCTTCGTCGTCGGTGGCGGATACGTACTCGACGCGGCCCTGCTCGTGAAGCCATGCGTGCTCGGGGCCGATACCGGGGTAGTCGAGCCCCGCCGAAATAGAGTGGGCGTCGATGATCTGACCATCCTCGTCCTGGAGCAAAAAGGTGCGATTACCGTGCAGCACGCCGGGTGCGCCACCGTTGAGGCTTGCGGCGTGCTGGCCCGTCGCCACGCCCTTGCCGCCCGCCTCGACGCCGACCATGTGCACGCTTTCATCGTTCAAAAACGGATGAAAAAGCCCCATGGCGTTAGAGCCGCCGCCAATGCAGGCAATAAGCGAATCCGGCAGGCGGCCCTCTTTTTCTTCCATTTGGCGGCGGGTTTCATGGCCGATCACCGCCTGGAAGTCGCGCACCATGGCCGGGTACGGGTGCGGCCCTGCCACGGTGCCGATGATGTAAAAGGTATCATCGATGTTGGTTACCCAGTCGCGCAGCGCCTCGTTCATGGCGTCCTTCAGCGTGCCGGTGCCGGAGGTGACCGGGATCACCTCGGCGCCCAGCAGTTTCATGCGGAACACGTTGGGCTGCTGGCGCTCGATGTCGGTGCTGCCCATGTAGATCACGCACTCAAGGCCAAAGCGCGCCGCCACGGTGGCCGTGGCCACGCCGTGCATGCCCGCGCCGGTTTCGGCGATGATGCGCTTCTTGCCCATGCGTTTGGCGAGCAGCACCTGGCCGATGCAGTTGTTGATCTTGTGCGCGCCGGTATGGTTGAGCTCCTCGCGCTTCAAGTAGATTTTCGCGCCGCCGAAGTGCTCGGTGAGCCGCTCGGCAAAATACAAGGGGCTCGGCCGCCCCACGTAGTCACTCTGGAAGTAGTCCAGCTCGCGCTGGAAATCGGGATCCTGCCTGGCGCTCTCGTACTCCTCCTGCAGCGAGAGGATCAGCGGCATCAGCGTTTCGGCCACGAAGCGCCCGCCGAACTGGCCGAACAGGCCATTGGCATCGGGCAGGGTGAGCGCGGGATTCACGGGTTGATTCATGGCGACCTCGGGTCATGGGCGAATGCCTTCACGCTACCCAAAGCCAAGCGGTAAAAAAATCGATAAGATATCACCTACCTGTGAGCTGAGATCACCTATCGATGAACCAGAGCCTGCCCCCCTTGAGCGCCCTGCGCGCCTTTGAAGCCACCGCGCGCCAGGGTAGCGTGAGCGCTGCCGCCAGGGAGCTCAACGTGACCCACGGCGCCGTGAGCCGCCAGTTGAAAAGTCTGGATGCCCATTTCAACACCGCGCTTTTCGCCAGGGCGGGGCGCGGGATTGCGCTCACGCCTCACGGAGAAACGCTGCAAAGCGGGTTGAGTGAAGCCTTTGCCCGCCTGCATGAGAGTTGCGCTACGCTCAAGCGTGAGGTGGAAGGCGCGCCTTTTACCCTCGCCTGCCCCGGAAGCCTTCTGGCGCGCTGGCTGATTCCACGGCTGGAGCCGCTTCACTTGGCGCTGCCCGAGCTCAACCTGCAGGTGGTGGTCAGCCAAAGCGAGATACCCGAGCAGGCCGAACGGGTAAGCGCGATGCTCTTATTTGCCGAACCGCCCTGGCCCGCGAACGTCACGGTCGTCGAACTGATGGCCGAAGAGATCTGCGCCGTGGCAAGCCCTGCCCTCGCCGCCCGACTCGACCCGGCCCGCCCGGAGGCGCTCTTCGAGCAGCCGCTGTTGACCACCGCATCGCGCCCCCAGGCCTGGCCACAGTGGGCGCGCGCCCAGAGGCTTTCATCAGCGGCGCTCGATGCCGCACTCAGCAAGGGCCAGCGCTTCGAGCATCTTTATTACCTGCTGGAAGGCGCAACGGCGGGCCTCGGCGTTGCCATCGCGCCCCGCTTGCTGGTGGAGGACGACTTGAAAAGCGGGCGGCTCGTCGCCCCCTGGGGTAGCATCGAAACCCCGGCCAGGCTCTGCCTTTGGCTGCTCGATAAGAACGGAAGCCGCTCGGGCGCGCAGCGGCGTGAGCGGCTGGTCGAGTGGTTCAAACAGGCGCTTAGCGACGATTAAGGCAGTTTAACAGTCAATCTCTTGTAAGCTTTTCACGCCACAGTGCCAGCGCGCGAATGTCGTCGGGCGTGGTACGGCAGCAGCCGCCAATGCCAGACGCACCTGCGGCAAGCCAGGCCGCTGCTCCTTGGATAAGCCCCGAAGGTGCGCTTTGCGTGTGGCCGCATTTGGCCGGGTGCCAGGTTTTGGTGGCCGGATCGTACTCCTCACCAGAGTTCGGGTAGACCAGCACCGGTAAATCGCATGCCTGCTTGATCACCTCGATCAATGGCTCGATATGGGCAAGCGCGGTGCAGTTGACACCGACCGCTGCCACACCGGGGAGGCCCGCCAACGCCCGGGCGCACTCCGTGATCGGCGTGCCGTCGCTGATGTGCGCGCCATCCTTGGCCGAGAAGGTAATCCACGCCTGCGCGCCGGGGTGCTCGGCGAGCAGGTCGGTGATCGCCAGCGCTTCGTCGAGTGATGGCAACGTTTCCACCGCCAGCAGGTCCGCACCGGCTTCCAGCAACAGCGCAAGCCGCTCGCGGTGGAAATCGATCAGCCCGGCGCGATCCAGGTCGTAGCCACCGCGGTACTCGCTGCCATCGGCCAAATATGCGCCATACGGACCCACGGAGGCGGCCACCAGCGGTTTCGGACGCCCACTTTCAGGCTGCCAGACGGCGTCTCGGGCCTCAACTGCAAGCGTTACCGAGCGCGTGATCAACGTGCGCGCCTCTTGCTCGGTAAGCCCCGCCTGGACGAAGCCCGGAATCGTCGCCTGGTAGCTTGCGGTGATCGCACAGTCGGCGCCGGCCTCGAAGTAGGCCTGGTGCACCTGGCGAATCGTCTCCGGCGCCTCGCTTAACAGCCGCGCCGACCAGAGACTGTCGTTGAGATCGCAGCCCAGCGCTTCGAGCTCGGTGGCCAGCGCCCCGTCGATCACCATGAAAGGCACGTCGCGAAGCAGGGTCTGGATGGGGTTGGCGTGCTGGCTCATGCGCTGGTCTCCTTGGCGGTGCAGGCACGTTTGGCCGACTGGCGGCGGTGCAGGTAGTGGATCAGGTAGCACAGCGCGATGAACGGCACGCCAAAGTAGAGTGCTACGCGCTGCTGCGGATCAAACGCGATGCCGATACAGGCAGCAAGGCAGGCGCCGAAGGCGATCAGCGGCACGAACGGGTAGCCGGGCGTGCGGTAGATCAGATCCTCCAGCCGACCGCCTTCCCGCAGATACTGGCGGCGAAAGTTGAACTGGCTCAGCGCGATCGCCATCCACACGACCACCACCGCAAGCCCGGAGATCGACACCAGCACCAGATACACGGTTTCCGGCGCGTAGACGCTCGAGAAAAGCGCCCCGAAGCCGCCGATCATGCTCAGTAGCAGCGCGTTCATGGGGATACCGCGCTTGTTGAGCCGGCCAAGCGACTTGGGCAGCGTACCCTGGTCCGAGAGCGTCCAGAGCATGCGCGCCGAGGCGTAAAGCCCGGAGTTGGCCGCCGAGAGCAGCGCGGTGATGATCACGAAGTTCATGATGTCGGCCGCACCCGGCACGCCGATGCGCTGGAAGACCGCGACGAACGGGCTCTGGCTGAGCCCGGCCTCGGTGTGCGGCAAGAGTGCGGCGATCACGATCATGGTGCCGACGAAGAACAGAATCAGCCGCCAGAGGGTAGCGCGAATCGCCTTGGGGACGTTGCGCGCCGGGTTTTCAGCTTCGCCGGCGGCGATGCCGATCAGCTCGGTACCGGAGAAGGCGAACATCACCGCCAAGAGCGTCATACCGATGGTCAGAAGGCTTGGCGGCATCGCGCCTTCGCCCCACAGTGCCGAGAGCCCAGGCGACGCTACGGCGGCGCCGGTCTCATCCTGCAGCGGCACGAAGCCAATGATCGCCGCGGCGCCGATCAGCACAAACGCGACCACCGCCAGCACCTTGATCAGCGAAAGCCAGAATTCGGATTCGGCGAAAAAGCGCGAGGTGAAGGCATTGACGCCGAAGACGATGGCGGCGAACAGCCCACTCCAGTACCAGCCGGGAATATCGGGAAACCAGCGTCCCATGAACACCGCCGCCGCGGTGAACTCCGAGCCCAGCGCCACCGTCCAGGTGAGCCAGTACATCCAGGCGACCATGTAGCCGGTGCCGGGGCCGATATAGCGCGTGGCGTGGGCGCTGAAGGCGCCGGAGTCCGGCATGTGCACGGCCAGCTCGCCCAGGCACATCATCACAAGCCAGGCGACGATACCGCCCACCAGGTACGCCAGCACCGCACCCAGCGGGCCCGCCTGCTGCACCGTATAGCCCGAACTCAGAAAGAGCCCGGTGCCAATCACGCCGCCAAGCGACAGCATCACCAGGTGCCGCGTGCTCATACTGCGCTTGAAGTGCGCGCCCTCTTGCTCGTTCATGATACGTCCTGAAAATTGCCTGTTCGGCCCATAGGGCTCGCGATCCCGCTCAATGGGCGCGCCATTTTAGTGCAAACTCAGGAAAGCAAAAAGGAATTAAAAACTGATCATCTATATTTTAATGACATATGAAGGCGCGCAGCGCAATGGCTGAGAATGATGCCACGCCAAAGAGTGAGCCCCGCGCTACTGATTCGAGGCGATCAGCGTCCCGCCAGCAGCCATGAACAGCCCTCCGGTCGCCCGGTTGAACCGCTTGTAGCGCCGCGGGGTCTGGAACCAGCGGCTGATGCTGGCGCCCAACCCCGCGTAGGTCGACATCAGGGTGAAATCGATCACCAGCCAGCTCAGCGCCAGAATGACGAATTGGAGAAGCTGCGGCTGGCTCACGTCGATGAAGTTGGGAAACAGTGCGGCGAAAAAGAGCAGATCCTTGGGATTGCTGATGCCCACGGTAAAGCCGCGGCGAAAGCGCGTTGTGGCGGATACCTTCGGCCCCGCGACCGCGTTCGGGCATGGCATCGCCGGGCTGGACGTATCGCGCCAGGCCATGATCCCTAAGTAGATCAGATAGGCCCCGCCCACCATCTTGAGCGCGTAAAAGGCGGTTTCGGACGTGGCAAGCACGGCGCCCAGCCCGAGCGATGAGATCGTCATTAGCAAGAGCGAGGCTGCCACGCCGCCCAGCACCGTGGCCGCGGCCTGCTTGCGGCCGAACTTCAGCCCGTGGCTGGTGCACAGAAGCGCCACCGGCCCGGGAAAGATGATCAGGGCGAAAATGACGCCGACATAGGTCAGCCACGTTAGTGCATCCACGGGATATTTCCTTTTTATCGGTGGGTGGTGACCCTGCTGGCCGCCGACTGAATTCAGAACGTCTCATTCAATCATAGTCCGGCGTCTCGCGCCTCCAGGTTGCCAGGTTAAAGGCCCCTGCGTAGACTGGCGCGCCGTTTTAAAGGCCGGCACCATGAAAATCAACGTCGTGGGTACAAGCGGCAGCGGCAAGAGCACGCTGTCGAAAAGACTCGCCGAGGCGCTGGATGTCCCGCATATTGCGCTCGATCAGCTCTTCTGGCGCGCCAACTGGCAGGAAACGCCGGACGATGCGTTTTTCCCCAAACTCGAGGCGACGCTGGCCGACGCCGCTGATGGCTGGGTGCTCGACGGCAACTTCAACCGCACCCGCGCGATCAAGTGGCGCGAGGTCGATATGATCGTCTGGCTCGACTACGGCTTCTGGCGCACCTTTCGCCAATCCTTGCAGCGGGCTATCGTGCGCATCGTTACCCGCCGCGAACTCTGGCCCGGCACCGGCAACCGCGAAACCTTTCGCAAGACCTTTCTAAGCCGCGACTCGATTCTTTTATGGATGCTGACCTACTGGCGCCGCCAGCGCCGGCGCTACCTGCTGGATACGCTGAATCCTGAGTACCGCTCAATACAGATCGTTCGCTTGACCCACCCCGACGAAGCAAACCTGTTGATCGAGCAACTGGCCAAGCGGCGCGACTAGCCGCGCCGCTTGCGCGTCAGGGTCTCAGTGATACGAAGTTGAGTCCAGTAGTCTTGGTGGCGGTTTCGATGGCGGCTTTCGGGTCGTCGATGCCTACCTCGACCATGCCTACTTTACCCAAATCGATCAGCCCGGCTTCGATCATGCGCCAGATCGACAGCACCGTTTCTGATCGGTACATGCGTGACCCGCGGATCGTCAGCCGGCGGCGCAGTACCTCGCCATAGGGAAACGGGATGTCCTGTCGCACGCCGCCCATCAGCACCAGGGTGCCGCTATCCCGGAGCGCCGCAAAACCGGCCAGCAGCGGATTGGCGCTATTGGCGTCTCCCATGGTGTCGATCACCACATGCGGGGAACCGGCCACCGCCGTGATGGCCGCGGCGTCCTGGTCGATGTCGCCAGTCAGACGGACGGGTACGACACGCGCATCCAGCGTGGCCAGTTTCTCGAGCGCGGCTTGATTGCGACCTAGCGCGACCACCCGCGAAGCGCCTTTGGCCAAAGCGACCAGCACCGCCGCGCCGCCCATCTGCCCGGTGGCGCCCAGAATGGCCACGACATCGCCCGGTTGTTGGCCGGACTGCTCGACACCCTCCCCGGCGATGCCGAGCCAGGTAAGAAACGCCAGTCGGCCAGGATCATCAAAATGCTCCGCCCCGGGTAGCCGAGTGACGGCTTCCTTCGGCAGCCGCGCCTTCTGCGCCATGGTGCCGTCTCGCCACTGCGTGCGCATGGCGTCCACCACGTCGGATTCCAGGCCGCGCCCACCTATTTCGCCCAGCCCCATGAGGACGTCTTCCGGGTAGTCGGTATCGCCAGACTCGACCAGACAGTCGAGCGCCACGACATCGCCCACATCGACATTGAACACGTCATCCGCCTTTTCGCGCACCACGCCAACGCCGCCCGCCCCCAGAACCAACGGTACGGGCAGCGGGATGTCGGTGCTGTCGACCATGGCCATTAGGTAGGCAGGCACATGCACCGCTCGCACATCCACGATGACGGATCCGGGCAAACATGTCGGGTCAGGACGCTCGGCGCAGACAAGCGGTGCCTTCAAAGATTCCTTGTACCAGGCTTTCATCAGCAGTCACTCCTTTGGGTGAAAGACACACAGATGGAATATGGCGACGACAGCCACGGCACAAGACTAAAACCTCGACTATAGTTGAGGTCAACAGATTTATTTTTTGACTCTAACTGCCGTATTAAAGCGGTATTGTTCAAAATACCTTTAGTAAGCTCGAGGTTTTAACGTTTGATGGCTACCGATCTATCCGTTGGCGACGTCGCCAAACGCAGCGGCGTACGAGTATCGACGCTTCATTTCTACGAGTCCAAGGGGCTGATAGCGTCCTGGCGAACCAACGGCAATCAGCGCCGCTACCCGCGTAGCGTACTGCGCCGCGTTGCGGTGATTCGCATCGCCCAGCGCGCCGGTATTCCGCTGTCAATGACCAAGGCGCACCTGGATTCGATTCCCTCTGATCGCCCGCTGAGTGCAGCGGACTGGCAGGCGATCACCGCCGCCTGGCGCGAGGAGATCGATCGCCGGATGGAAAGTCTGATGCAGCTGCGCAACCAGATGGATCGATGCATCGGCTGCGGCTGTCTTTCCCTGGCAGACTGCCCGCTGCGCAACCCGGATGACCACTTGGCCGAGGAAGGACCCGGGGCGCGCTTGCTGGTCTCGTCAGGCGTTTAGACACGATACCCACGTTCATTGGCTGTCCCACGGTTTGGAATCGCCCGGGAAAAGGGATAAGTTTATTGACCAAACATTCAGCAAAAGGATTGTTCATGCAACGTCACACCGCCCTTCTTCCACTGAGTCTTTTCGCAGGTGCTCTTTCGGCTCCGGCGCTGGCCGATGCCACGCCGCTCGAGCAGCAGCTAAAGGATCTACAGTCGTTTCAGGTGATCGCTCATCGCGGCGCCAGCGGCCACGCGCCGGAAAGCAGCATGGCCGCGCTCGAATTGGCCCACGCCTGGGGGGCGGACTATTTGGAGCTGGACATTCAAATGACCAGCGACGGCGAGCTGGTCGCCTTTCACGACGACACCCTCGAGCGTACCAGCAACGGCGAGGGCCATATCAACGACCATACCCTGGCCGAACTCAAGGATCTCGATGCGGGAAGCTGGTTCAACGAGGAGAACCCCGAACTTGCCAACGAGGCGTTCGAAGGCGCCCACATTCTCACGCTGGAAGAGGTGTTCAACCGCTTCGGCCAGGACGCGCGGTATTACCTGGAAACCAAGTCGCCGGAACTCAACCCGGGCGTGGAAGAAGGGCTGGTGCGCCGCCTGGAAGCCTATGACATGATCGACACAGGGCGCGTGCTGATCCAGTCCTTCGATCAGGAAAGCCTGCTGAAGATTCACGACCTGAACGCCGACATTCCGCTGATCCAGCTGGTGTGGTACTCCCCGGACGAAGAGAGCGAAGCCCGCCTGACGGAGTGGACTGGCGTGACGCCGGCCCCCGACGAGATCACCGACGCAGACTTCCAGGCCGTGGCGGATTACGCCGTGGGGCTGGGCACCAACTATCTGTATGACGGCGAGCCGGTCATCACCGAGGCGTTCGTGCAGCAGGCTCAAAACAACGGCCTGGCGGTGCATGTCTACACGGTCAACGCTCCAGAGGAAATGCAGCACCTGCTCGACTGGGGCGTGAACGGCCTATTTACCGACTACGCGGATCGCTTGATCGAACTCACCGAGTAAAACCGGTTTCGATGAAACGCTCGACACGCTCCCGCGCCTGGCCCTCGAGGGCCTTGAGCGGGAGCGGTAGGCACGGGGTGCTGACGACGCCCATTGCCTCGGCCAGCGTGGCGATGACGCGCAGGCTGCCATGTTCACGGTAGAGCGCCCAAAGCGGCTCGAACGCCTCTAACAGTTGCTGCGCCTCGCGTGCATCCCCACGCTGGGCGGCACGGGTAATGGCAAGCGTTTGCTCCGGCAAAAGCCCGCCCAGCACCGAATACCAGGCATCGCAGCCCGCCGTTAGCCCCACCGCCGCCACCGGGTCGCCGCTGATACCCAGCGTGACGCCTTCGGGAATCAACGCGCGCAGCCGTGCGATACGCTCCTCGGCCGCGCTGGGCTCGGCCGACACCGGCGGAATCTTGATCGAGGCCACGCGGGGGAGCTCGGCAATACGCCCATGCAGTGCATCGCTGAAAGAGAAATGCGTGGTGCCCGGGTTGTCGTAAACGCACAGCGGGACGTCGAGATGCTCGCACACCGCCTTGTAGTGCTCGAAAACCTCCTCCTCGGTGAGCGCCTGATACGATACCGGCGCCAGCAGCACCCCGCTCGCCCCCGCGCTCTGGGCATCCTCGGCCAAGCGGATCGCATCGCGGGTGGAAAGCGCGCCGATGCCGACCACGACCGGCACATCGCTGGCGTTTTCCACCGCCAAGCGCGTCACCCGGGCGCGCTCCTCACGGGACAGATACATGTAGTTGCCGGTCGAACCCAAAACGCCGATGGAGTCCACTCGCGCCTTCGCCAGGCGCTGTACCAGACCCACGAATTCGTCTTCGCGAATGTCCTGTTCGTTCATGGGCGTCAAGGGGAAGGCACTCAGGCCGGTGAACATGGGCGGATCCTCTCAGGGCAGTGGCGATGAAGCGACGTTTCGTTACCGTACCACGGCTCTTGAAGTCAGTGTGACTTCAACATTCGAATCCACGATAACACCTCGCAAAGGGTAGCGTGTTTGATCGCCCTCGCGCTTCAAACGCACGACAAAACGCTATCCCTTATAGCGGTGCGTGCCGACCACTTTTTTCGCGTAGTGATACTCGTGGCGAGTGCTCAGCCGCTCGCCGATGATCGCGCCGTGAACCGCCATGTGGCTGCCCTCTTTCAACGTTATCAAGCGCGCTGGCCCACCTCAGCGCTTGAACGGCCGGTGCTTTTCATACAGAAAGTCGATGGAGTGCTCGAAGAGATCCTGAAGGTGGCCCTTGGCGGTGTCGGCGCAGACGAGATGGAAGTCTCGCGTCAGCGCTCGACGGCCAAGCACCTTGAATAGGCCGGTTCTGGCCAGCACGCTGAGCTGAAGGAGACCCTTGCGCTCCTCGATCGGAATGAACTGATAGTGCGCGTGCCGGCCGTTGCGCTCGCCGAGTAGAAACTCGAAGCCGCCGTCCTCGCCCTGCTCGTCGAACAGCGCCATCTCTTGCGCCCAAGGGTACTGGTCAATGATTTCGCACGCCTTGTCGTAACGGTCGGTAGAGAGGCGACGATGGACGAATTCGCGCGTGTCGGTGTGGTGGGAGTAGAGGATCTGGACCATCGAACAGCCTAAGGGTGGGTATATAATTAAGCGCCTGATTATATACCATCGCTTCCCCCCAGGCCGAGTCGATGTCAGGGCTGGCCACCAGCCGTTGCCGGTACGACTCGCACGAGTCGGCCTTCGGGGCTATCGGTCAGCAAATACACCGCGCCGTCCGGGCCGGTGCGTACGTCGCGGATGCGCTCTTCGAGCTCGCCGAACAGCCCTTCCATGTCCCGGGCCTCGGTCAGATCATCGCTGAGCGTGACGCGGCGCACCTCACGGTTGACCAGCGCGCCGACCAGCAGGTCGCCCTGCCAGCCGGGGAAAAGCTCGCCGTCGTAGCGGGTCAGGCCTGAAGGCGCGATCGAGGGCGTCCACTCCAAAAGCGGCGCTTCAGTGCCCGGGTACTCGGTGAAGGGCGTGACGCGGGCCCCGGTGTAGTCGAGCCCGGTGGTCGCGATCGGCCAGCCGTAGTTGGCGCCGGGCGTGATGAGGTTGATCTCGTCGCCGCCGCGCGGGCCGTGCTCATGGGTGATGATGTGCCCCTCATTATCCACCACCAGCCCCTGCACGTTACGGTGCCCGTAGCTATAGATCTCCGGGCGCGCATCGTCTTCATTAACGAACGGATTGTCCCGCGGTGCGCTGCCATCGACGTTCAGCCGCACGATAGTGCCCAGGTGGCTTGCGTTGTTCTGCGCCTGTTCGCGGTAGTCGAAGCCGTCGCCCAGGGTGAGTATCAAAGTATCGTCGTCAAGCCACGCCAGCCTTCCGCCGTAGTGGGCATCACCGCGCTTGGCGGGGCTGGTGCGAAAAATCTCTTCGACCTGTTCGAGCCTATCCCCCGCCAAGCGAGCACGGGCCAGGCAGGCGTGGTTGGCGGCAAGATCACCGCAGGCGAAGCTCAAAAAAAGCGTTTGATCCTCGGCAAAATCCTTCGAGAGCAGCACATCGAAAAGCCCCGACTGACCGGAGGCGAAGACTGTCGGCACATCGGCGATCGGGTCGCTTACCTCGCCGTCAAGCGTGACGACTCTGAGCCTGCCCGGGCGTTCGGTCACCAGCATTCGTCCATCCGGCAAGAAGGCGAGCGACCAAGGGTGCTCCAGGCCCTCGGCCACGGTCTCAAGGCGGTAGGCGGTGCTCGATGGCTCTTCGGCCAGAGCCTCCGGCGGCAGCGCCGTGGCCACGCCCCCAGCGGCGAGCGCGAGGATGGCCGCGCTCCCCGCCCTTGCCGCGTGAACACGATGGTGGCCACGCCCGCGCAGAAGTGCCAGCACGAGCCCGGCCACGGCGGCACTCAAAAGCATGGCGAAAAATCCGAGCGTGGTACGCGTGGCGGCCACCAGCGTGGGCATGGGGGCGAAGTGGTTGACCAGATGAACGGTCAAAAACAGCGCCGCCACTGCCAGCAGCGGGCAAAGCAGCAGCCGGTAGCGCCCGGCGAGTGTGAGCCGAGAAACCAGGAGCCCGCCCGCCTGGGAGACGATAAAGCCGACCGAGAACAGCAGCGCGTAAATCGGCGAGAAGGTCACCAGATCCCATAGCGTGGTCATCACGCGGCGAAAGGTCGAAATCTCGACGCCCATGTCGGTAAGCGCCGCCAGGTTGATCTGGGTTTGCACGATACTGCCCAGCACGATGCCGACCAAAAGCGCGATGGCAAAGTGAAGGCAGATATAAAACCAGGGGGAGCGTTTGCGCATGCAGGACCCTTTGTAAAATAGCCCCGGCAGAGGCGTTGGCCAGGGCCGGGGGAGTGGTTAAACGTGAGGTGAAGCGTTCAAAAAAGCGTTCCTAACGCAGCTGGCTATCCTTGCTGCCGCGCCGGTTGTAGCCGCTCGCCCGGGTTGCGTGCTTGTCCTGCTCGGCCTGACAGGTGACACAGAGTTTTACCCCCGGCAGCGCTTTTCGCCGTGGCTCCGGGATCGGTTCGTCGCACTCCTCGCAGAAGTGGCGGCTTTCGCCCTGGGGGAGCTGGCGGCGCGCCCACTCAACGCCCTCCTCCAGCGTACTTTCGATCTGCTCCTGCTCGGCGCCGTCTCTTGCCCATCCACCGGCCATGATATGCCTCCTTGCCACCGCGTTGAGCGTGGCCTTGTCCGTTCGAAAATCCCCTCTAGTGTAGCGCCTTGCGCGCCAGGCTTGCTTCAACGCGCACCGCCAGGCCCGCCCTGCCAAGCGCCTCTTTAACTTTCATTGTTCATTGGTCCAGCTAATCTAATTTTATACGCTATTGTTGGTTCTAGCGGCCATACAAACACTATAGGCTCAGCCGTTAAAAGACCTCGTGCCGCGCTTCGCTTTTTTCACAAGAAAGGCGAAGCTTATCCTGTCATGAAGCCCGCTACCCAAGGACTTTCAGGCATGACTAAAATACGTTATCCATTAGTGCTCCAGGGGGTGGCGCCACGCTCAACAGGGTGGCTCACGTGTGCTTATTGGCTTGCCATGGCGGTTTCGGGGAGCCAACAAGCCCACGCCCACTCAACGGCGAACGTCTTCATGATCGCCCACCCAGACGCCCCGATAGCAGCGCTCGATCAGAACGCCGTTCGTGCGATGTTCGCCATGCGAAAGCGCACCTGGCCGGACGGCAGCGCCGTAGAGGTCTTCGTACTGCCCAACCGCCATCCCATTCACGCCGATTTTGCCAAGAAGTGTCTGGGGGTCTATCCGCACCAGCTGCAGCTTGCCTGGGACCGAGCACTGTTTTCGGGCATGGGCGAAGCCCCTCATCGGGTGCGCACGCAAGAGGAGATGTACCAACGGCTAAGCGCCACCCCCGGGGCCCTTGGCTATCTCGAGCGCGATTACCTCGACGACACGCTCACGGTTATCCCGCATGAATGACGCCAGAACATTGGGGCGGCATGTCAAAGCGGCGCGGTGCTGGCTGGCAAGATCAAGCGATGGGAACTCGACTATTCATGCAGCCTACGCCTTTGCGTAACACGCCCCGCCGGTTGAGCCTTACCTGGCGCGTCATCGTGCCGGGTAGTTTGTTATTGCTGGTGCTGGTAGTACTGTTCGTTTGCCTGGGCCAGTACTACCTGACCCGACAAATGGAGTCGAACCGGCTCGAGCACCACGAACACCAGCAGCGCGAAATCGGGCTGGCGCTGCGCCGCTCGAGCGACACTCTGCGCCAGCTCGCGGGGCTACTCGCCAGCTCCCCGGCGCTGGGTAGCGCACTCGAAAACGACGACAGCGCAGCACTTGCTCAACTGGTCGGGGCTCAGTGGCCCATGCTCCAGCTCGAGGTCGGCGTGGACAATATTTTCGTCTACGACCAGCAGGGCGACGAACTGGCCCACTTCGATCATGGCGACGATCCGCCTTTTTTTCCTGCCCGGCGCTGGGTCGAAGAGGCGCTCTCAAGCGAAGTGCCGCTCACGCGACTGCGCTGTGCGCTGGCCTGCCATCAGTTCGCTGCGGTGCCGGTGCTGCAAGGCGGTGAAAGCCAGGGCGTGGTGATTTTCTCCCGTGATCTGGCGGAAATGATGCGCGAGGTGAAGGTGGTCTCGAACAGCGAGATCGCGCTAATGGTCACCGGCAACGACCTCCAAACCGCTGCGCCTGGTTACCAGCAAATCGCCGATTGGGACGGCGTGATGGTCGCCCTGACGCGCCCGGAGCAGACTCTGCCGATTTTGAGAGCCGCCGCCGCCAACGTTCCGATCCAGCAGCTGGTGAGCGCCCCATACAGCGTTCACCGCGACAATCGCCAGCTCGAGGTCAGCGCCGTTTACATGTGGGAAGACGGGGACTGGCGAAGCGCGGGCTATTTTCTGCTGATCGCCGACACGACGCTTTCGATGATGAGCATTCAGGCGGCCACGCGCACGCTGCTACTGGTGGGGCTGGTAGGCGGCGTGATCGCCGAGCTTCTGCTGCTGCTCATTCTGCTGGGGCCAGTGAGTCGACTGCGCCGCGTCTCGGCACTGCTGCCCTCGCTTGCCCGAGGCGAATTCGAGCGGGTCGAGGGTCAGCTTTCCCACACGCCCAAGCATCTGCACAACGAAATCGACGTACTAGAGGAGTCAACGCGCGCACTCGCCCAGCAGCTTCATGGGCTGGAAACCGACGCTAAAGAGCGCAGCGCCGAGCTTTCGAGTCGGATCAAGGAGCTCGCCCGTGAGCGCGACTTCGCCAGCAGCCTGCTCGATACCGCCCAGGTCTTCATCGTCGCCCAGGACCACCAGGGCCATATTCGCTTGGCCAACAGCTACACCTGCCACACGCTGGGCGTGAGCGAGCGCGCGCTGCTTGGTCGTCCCTTCATCGAGGTATTCAATCGCGTCCACCCGGTAAGCGACACTTTCGCTGAACCCACGGCCGCCGCCCCGGGGCCGGCCCTGCCCGAGGAGAGCACCTTCGAGACGCGCGACAAACGCCACGCTACCGTCGTCTGGTCTCACGCGCCGCTGAACGAGGCCGATACCGGCGGGCTTTCGCGCATCAGCGTTGGGCTCGACATCACCGAGCGCAAGAGTATCGAGGCGCGCCTTGGCTGGCTTGCCGAACGCGATCCGACTACCGAGCTCTACAACCGCCGCTACTTCCAGGAGGCGCTGGGGCTGGCGCTCGACGAACACACCGAGGTGGCGGTGCTGCTTCTGGATCTCGACCGTTTCCGCGAGATCAACGAGTTGTGCGGCCATCACGCGGGGGATGCGCTGCTCAAGGAGATCGCCTTTACACTCAGCGCCAATCTCGGTCAGCGCAGCACCATCGCCAGGCTCGGCGGTGACGAGTTCGCGCTACTGATGACCGACATTCAGAGTGAGCAGGCGGTCAGCGCCGCTCGGTACGTGCTCCAGCTGATCAATACCATCGACTTCAGCGCCGCCGGCCGTCAGCACCACGTCAGCGCAAGCGTGGGTATCGCGCTCTACCCGCAGCACGGCAACAGCGCCGAGGACCTGTTGGCCAGCGCCGATATCGCGATGTACAAGGCCAAGGAACAGGGCGAGCCCGACTGGCACCTGCTATCGATGGGCGATAGCGCCAAAAGCGAGCTCCAGGAGCGGGTCTACTGGACCGAGCGGGTGCGTCAGGCGCTGAAAAAAGACGAGTTCGAGCTTTGGGTACAGCCGATCGTCTGCCTCAAGGATGGCTCGATCAAGCATTTTGAGGCGCTGATACGCTTGCGCAACGCCGACCAGAGCCTGGTCGGCCCCGAGCACTTTATTTGCATCGCCGAGCAGAGCGGGCTGATCACTCAAATCGACCGCTGGGTGATCCGCGAAAGCCTGACCGCGCTTGGCGTCTTGCAGCAGCGCGGTATTTCGCTGGCGCTGAATCTGTCCGGTCAGTCCTTGCACGACCACGGCCTGAGCCAGTACCTCACGCGGGAGCTTCAGACCCACCGGGTCGATCCGCACCATCTGATTCTCGAGATCACCGAAACTGCCGCCATCACCGATTTCTCGGTCGCCCACAACGTGCTGCAGAAGCTGCGCGACCTGGGATGCAAAACCGCGTTGGACGACTTCGGCGTGGGGTTCAGTAGCTTTCACTACCTGGGCAAATTGCCGGTGGACTACATCAAGATCGACGGCTCCTTTATCCGCAATTTGCTCACCCAGCCGGACAGCCAGACCATCGTCAAGGCGATCGCTGAGCTTGCTCGCGGCTTTGGCAAACAGACCATCGCCGAGTTCGTCGACCAGCCGGCGTTGCTGCCGCTGCTGCGCACGCACGGCATCCACTATGCTCAGGGCTATCACCTGGGCAAACCCACGCCGCTGGCCGCGCTACTCGACGACGCGGCCAGGCCCTGATCGCGACTACTTCATTTCGAAGCCGCGCTCGATCAGAAAGTCGCGCATGTGAGCGCGCAGCTTGGTTTCGAACAGCGGCGTCAAATTGTTCGACCAGTCGGTATCCTTGTTGGCGCTGCTACGTGCCTGGTAGTAGCTACGCATGGTCTCATCGAAGGCGGCGACATGCTGGTGGTCGCTGGTGTAGACATCCTCCTTGAGTACCGCCTCGACCGGCAGGCGCGGCTTCACTTCGGGTAGACGCTCGGTGTCGGGGTAGCCAAGACACAGGCCGAAGACCGGATAGACGTGTCGGGGCAAGCGCAGAAGCTCGCTGACCGCGTCCGGGTTGTTGCGAATGCCGCCGATATAGCAGATCCCAAGCCCCTCGGATTCCGCTGCCACCACCACGTTTTGCGCCACCAGCGCGGCATCGACGGTGGCCACCAGAAGCTGCTCGGTCATGCCGGAGACGACCTCGGCGCCGGCGCGCTCGGCGGCCTCCAGCGGGCGCTTCATGTCGGCGCAGAAAACCAGGAACGTGGCGGCGCTGGCGATGTAGGGCTGGCCGCCGGCAAGCTCGGCGAGCTTTTCGCGGTTCTCGGGCGCTTTCACGTGGATGATGCTGTACGCCTGCACGTGGCTCGAGGTCGCCGCCGCCTGCCCGGCCTTGACCAGCTCGATCAAAAGGCCCTCTGGCAGCGGCTGGTCACGAAACCGGCGAATGGAGCGGTGGGACATCATCTGTTGGATCGTATCGTTCATATCGTCTCGCCTAATGAAAATGACACGCCGCCAATGCGGCGCTCGCGTTTGGACCACAGCGCCTACGCGCTTGATTCGTCCGCTCATAAAATGGATGTTGACTGACTATACTGACATGGATACGACGCATCCTCCTCCCTGGATATCTGGAAACCGCCATGACCGATACTTCTCACACGCCGGGACAGCACTGGAACTCGCGCCAGTACGCCGAGCACGCAAGTTTCGTCCCCACGCTTGGCCAGGATGTCTTGGACCTGCTGGCGGCTCGGCCCGGCGAGCGGATTCTCGATCTGGGCTGCGGTGACGGCGCCTTGACCGAGCGCATCAAAGCCCAGGGCGCCGAGGTACTGGGTGTGGATGCCGCCGAGGAGATGGTGGAGGCCGCGCTGGCCCGCGGGCTCGAGGCCAAGCGCATCGACGCCTACCAGTTGCCCTTCGATCACGAATTCGATGCAGTGTTCAGCAACGCCGCGCTGCACTGGATGCTGGACCCACAAACGGTGCTGGCGGGGGTGGCTCGCGCCCTCAAACCCGGTGGGCGGTTCGTGGCGGAGTTCGGCGGTCACGGCAACGTTGCCGCCATCTGTACCGCCCTGATCGCCTCGCTTCAGTTTCGTGGCATCAGCGCTCGGGGGCGCCATCCTTGGTACTTTCCAACGACCGAGGAGTACGCCCACCTGCTCGAAACCGCCGGTTTCAAGGTCGATAGCATCGCGTTGATTCCCCGCCCGACCCCGCTGCCCACCGGCATGCAGGCGTGGCTCGAGACCTTCGCCCAGCCGTTCTTCCACGGCCTCGACGAAGATCTCAAGATCACGGTGATGGACAATACCCTGACCCTGCTCTCGCACACTCTGAGCGACGGCCAGGGCCATTGGAGCGCCGACTACGTGCGCTTGCGCGTAGTGGCGCACCTGCCCGAGGCCGTTAGTTTGACATGAGCAGAAAGCGCTCCTGAGTGGTGACCAAAGCCGCCAACCAGCTTCATTTGATGGACAAGTTGCGCATCAGGGTATCACTCCTGTTTATATGGTTGTCTTGAAGGGCATCCGCAGGCGGGACGAGAAGCTAAAACAGCTGACGTCATTTCGCGACTAAAACGCCACCGTCGCCTCCTGAACAAAACCGCCCCGGGACGAATCCGGAGCGGTTGGCTTGACGGACCGAAAGCGGCGTGTCAGACGGGCGTGTTCTTCAGGCTAGCCATGTCGATGACAAAACGGTAGCGCACGTCGCCCTTCTCCATGCGCTCGAAGCCTGCGTTGATGTCGTGGATGTCGAGCATCTCGACATCGCAGGTGATGCCCTGATCGGCGCACAGGTTCAAGAGCTCCTCGGTTTCGGCGATGCCGCCAATCAGAGAGCCCGCCACCACGCGGCGCTTGAACACCAGATTGAACGCTTCGATCGCGGGTTCGATCGGCTCGAGCAACCCGACCAGAATGTGGGTGCCGTCGTACTTGAGTGCGTTGAGGTAGGGGTTCAGGTCATGCTGTACCGGCACGGTATCGAGCATGAAGTCGAAGCTCCCCGCCACGGCCTCCATCTGCGCCGGGTCGCTCGAGACCACCACCTGATCGGCGCCGTTGCGCTTGGCTTCCTCAACCTTGGCGCTCGAGCGGGTGAACACGGTCACCTCGGCGCCCAGCGCCTTGGCGAGTTTCACGCCCATGTGGCCAAGCCCGCCCATGCCGATCACGCCGAGCTTGTGACCCGCCTTGACGCCGTAGTGCTTGAGCGGTGAATAGGTGGTGATGCCGGCGCAGAGAATGGGTGCGGCAGAGGCGAGATCGATGCCATCGGGCATTTTCAATACGAAATGCTCGCGCACCACGATGGCATCCGAGTAGCCGCCCTGGGTCGTGGTGCCGTCGATGCGGTCGGGGCTGCCGTAGGTCATGGTGAACCCTTCGAGACAGTACTGCTCCACGCCGTCGTTACACGCCGCGCACTGACGGCAGGAGTCCACCATACAGCCGACGCCGACCAGATCCCCTTGCTTGAAGCGGCTGACTTTTTCCCCTACTGCCG
The DNA here is from genome assembly GCF_043558675.1 of Halomonas sp. HNIBRBA4712. Taxonomy (NCBI): domain Bacteria; kingdom Pseudomonadati; phylum Pseudomonadota; class Gammaproteobacteria; order Oceanospirillales; family Halomonadaceae; genus Halomonas; species Halomonas sp. HNIBRBA4712. Next base: position 124,960 of record NZ_JBIFXR010000003.1, read on the forward strand.
TGACGCGGCCGACGATCTCGTGGCCCGGCACGACCGGGTACTCACTCATGCCCCAATCGTTACGGGCGAAGTGCAAATCACTATGGCAAACGCCGCAGTAGAGGATCTCGATGGCCACGTCGTCGGCGCGAGGGGCGCGACGCTCGAAGCTGAAAGGGGCCAGCGGCTTGTCGGCGGCAAAGGCCGCGAAGGAGTTGGCTTGTGTCATGATCGCTCCAGGTGGATCGCAAAAACCACAGTATTGGCCCATCGAGCCCACAGCGCGATAAAGGATGCTCCGAAGTTTTTGCCTGTTTCTCCAAAAAAAAGTGATTGAATAACATTATCACGCTGAAAAATGACACAATCCTTAAAACGCGCCTTCCTTGAGCACGCCCGTTTTGGAAAGAGAGCCTTCATGACCGCCGCTACTTCGATGTCGAGCCCGCTTGCCGAGTTCATCGCCCCCCTGATTCGGCACGATGGCTTCAACGCAACACGTCTGTCGGGCGTGTCGCTACTGCACTTGGGGCGCTACCAGCCGCGCACGCCGCTGATCTACGAGCCGAGCCTGACCGTGATTGCCCAGGGGCACAAGACCGGCTACCTGGGCAACCGGGAAATTCACTACGGCCCGGGGCAGTATCTGGTTCAGACCCTGCCACTGCCCTTCGAGTGCGAAACCTTCGGCAGTGCCGAAATGCCGCTTCTGGGTCTGGCCGTAAGGCTCGACCCTGCGCTGTTGAACGAGCTGGTCAGCGCCATGGGTCACGACGGCCCGGCGCACACTGACCCGGAGCCGATGGCCTCGGTGGCGATGAGTGAGACGATGGATGCGGCGGTCATGCGTCTGGCGCAGACCCTTCATGACGAGAGCGCCTGCCACGCAATGGGGGCGGCGCGCCTGCGCGACGTGGTGTTCGAAGCGCTGCGAGGCGATCAGGGACCGGCACTGCGGGCGCTGGTTCAAGGCCACGGGCACTATTCCCGCATCGTGCAGGTGCTGTCCTGGCTGCACAAGGGCTTCGCCGAGGACGTGGACGTCGATACCCTGGCGCGCCAGGCGAACATGTCGAACTCCACCTTTCACCAGCATTTCAAGCAGATTACCCAAGCCTCACCGGTGCAGTACGTCAAGCGCCTGCGTCTATTGAAGGCCCAGACGCTGCTTACCCAGCACCGCCACAACGTCAACCAGGCGGCCCTGGCGGTGGGGTATCGCAGCGTTTCCCAGTTCAGCCGCGACTACAAGCGCTACTTCGGCGACTCCCCGCTCAAGCATCGTCGCAACGAAAAGGCGCCGGGAGTGTGACCCCCGGCGCCCTGGACGCGCAAGCGTGGCTTACTTGGCGAAAATCTGGCTCTTGTCCTTGAACGCCTTGAACTCGAGGGCATTGCCGCAAGGATCGAGCAGGAACATGGTGGCCTGCTCGCCGACCTGGCCCTTGAAGCGCACGTAGGGTTCGATGACGAACTCGATACCCTTCTGCTTCAAGCGCTCGGCCAGTGCCTCCCACTCGTCCCATTCCAGCAGCACACCAAAGTGTGGTACCGGTACGTTATGACCGTCGACCGGGTTGGTGTGCGCGCTCTCCTGGCCCGGGGTTTTCGGATGACCATGAATCACCAGCTGATGGCCGAAGAAGTTGAAATCCACCCAGTTATCGCTGGAGCGCCCCTCTTCCAGCCCGAAGACGTCGTTGTAAAACGCCCGCGCCAGGGGGACGTCGTAAACCGGAATGGCGAGATGGAAGGGAGAAAGACTCATGGCACGCTCCTTGGATCATTCGTTGTCGTTGGTCGAAAAATGCGTTTCGATGCTCATGCTAGGCGGCTTTGTGCGAAAATAAAATCAATATTTTTTTGCTCGATTCACAACCAGGATTTGTCGATGATCCGTGAGCTGAAAACGCTACTGGCGGTGGTTAAGGCCGGCACGTTCGCAGGTGCCGCGCACAAGATCGGCCTGACCCAAGCCGGAGTGAGCGCGCAGATGAAACGTTTGGAAGAGCATTTGGGCGTCACGCTGTTCGAACGCCAGGGTCGGGCGAGTCTGCTCACCCGCCAAGGCCAGCAAGTGCTGAGCCAGGCGCAGGAACTTCTGGCGCTCTACGGTCAGCTGGGGCTCGCCCGGGCGCCCGGTGGCGGGGAGCGCGTGACCGTCGGGGCGATCGCTTCGATGCAGCGGCTGATGCTGCCCACGGCATTGGCGCGTTTTCACCGCGCCCACCCGCAGTGTCGCACGCGGGTACTGCCGGGGCTTTCGATGGCCCTGCTCGACCAGGTCGACACCGGCGAACTCGACATGGCGGTGATCATCCGCCCGCCCTTCGCGCTGCACAGCGGTCTGCGCTGGCAAACGCTCGCGCGCGAGCCGTTTCGGCTGCTGGTGCCCGCCAGCATGGCCGGCCACGACTGGCGCACGCTGCTGACGCGCTATCCGTTCATTCGCTACGAACGAAGCTCGTTTGGCGGGCGCCAGGTCGAGCGCTTTCTACGCGAGCAGCACTGCCAGGTTCAGGATTTGTGCGAGGTCGACGAGCTGGACGCCATCGTCGCCCTCGTGGCCAGAAAAGTGGGTGTGGCGCTACTGCCAGAATCAAAAGCGCTTAAACGCTGGCCCACCGGCGTGCACGCCATGGATTTGGCCGCACCGGATTTTTATCGAGAGATAGGCCTTGTGCATCGCGGCGTCGAGCAATCGAGCCCACCCGCCAGGGCGCTGGCCGAGGAACTGGTCGCCGCTGCCTCGAGCCGGTAAGCTTGCGCTTTTTCGACCGCTGCACGTGATCGGTCCGTTCAGGAGGCAAGCGTGACGCCCGACGATCTTGAAAAGCTGGTGACTCACACGATGCCCTACGGCAAGTACCAAGGCTGGCTGCTGGCCGACCTGCCGGGGCCTTACCTGAACTGGTTCGCGCGCAAAGGCTTCCCCCAGGGTGAGATCGGCGAGCTTTTAGCGCTGATGCACGAGATCGACCACAACGGCCTGGGCGAGCTGCTCGAGCCGCTTCGTCGGCAGCGTTAGTCGCGCGCGGCGAGCGCTCGCGCGAACTCCCGGTGGTAGGCGTCGCGCTGGCGCGTGGGGTCGTCAGGAAAGCGCGACAGCGCCCGAGCCAGCTCGAAAAAACCATGACCTGGCACGCCATCGCGCCGGCTGACGACCAGCGCGGCCAGAAAGGGCCGGCCGCTTTCGGCATCCTCGCGCATCAGCTCTTCGAGTGCCCCGGTTACCCGGGCGATGGTGCGCGGCGGGGCAAGGCCCAGCGCCTCGGCCACCTGTTGATAAGTAAGCGGCAGCGCGCTTTTTGGTGCGTTTTCCAGCAGTCGGCGCACGGCCTCGGTCAAGGGAGTGGTCGTCATCGGGTCTCCTTCGAGCGGGCGCTATAGCGGCAGGTGAATGATCGCGGGACGAATAACGCGCTCATTAAGCCACAGCTTGCCAAGCGTCAGCGGCAGCTTGAAGCGGCGCTTGCCCGCCGCCCCGGGGTTGAAGAGCAAACGCCCGTCCCGCCAGCCGTTGAAGGGTTTGTGCGAATGACCATGCAGCACCGCATCGCAAGCGGTGCTTGCATCGAAGTCCTCGAGCCGATGCACCAGATGAAGCCGCCAGCCGTTGACGGTGAGCGTTTGCGTGGCGGGAAGCGCCCTGGCCCAGTCGGCGGTGTCGATATTGCCGCGCACCGTGTAAACCGGCGCCAGCGCTTCGAGCCGGGCTAGAATATCGGCGTGCTCGGGCTTATGGCCGACATCGCCCAGATGCAGGATCAGCCCGCACCCTTCGAGCAGGGTCAGCGCCTCGTCGCGCAAAAGCCCGTGGGTGTCGCTGATCACACCGACCGGGGTGTCGAGTTTCAGGCCCACCTAGCTCAGCAGCGCATCGATGGGCTGGTCGCCGTTCAAAAGCGTCACCGAGCGGTTTTCAAGCGCCGGATGCCGGGCGACATGCACCAGCGCGTAGGCTACGTCCGCCCGGGTGATCGAACCGCTGGGCGAAGCCTCCAATGAGTCGACGAAGCCGTGGGTCGGCGCCTCGTCGGTCAGGGGGCCGGGCTTGAGGATCACGTGGGCGAGCCCCGAGTTCTCCAGGTAGCGGTCGGCGGCGAGCTTGGCGGCCATGTAAGGGCGCATCTTCTCCGGCGCCTCGAGCGGCTTTTCGGCGCGAATCGCGCTGACCATGACAAAACGTTTGAGCCCCTTCTCTTTGGCAATATCGACGCTTCGCATCGCGCCGTGCAGATCGATCAGAAGCGTTTTGTCCGGCCCGGTGTGGGGGCCTGAGCCGGCGGTAAAGACGACTTCATCGCAGCCCTCGAAAGCGTGGGCCATGTCGCCTTCGAGATCGCCGATCACCGCCTCGATGCCGCGCGCCTTGAACCATTCGAGCTGCTCTTCACGGCGCACCATCGCGCGTACGGCTATGCCCGCCTGCTGGGCCTGTTCGCAGAACTGTTTGCCAATCTGGCCGTTGGCGCCTACCACGAGTATCGTCATGCTACCTCCCTGGCGGTTGTCTGAACCTGTGACGTGTAACATTAAACCGATAGATGCCGGCGCCGACGGGTAAATTCAACCCATCGGCGCGGGCGACCAGCGCTTTCGCCAAATCAGTGCCTCCGCTCAGTTGCATGCAAACGGTACTAACCGGAGCTGGGCAGCGCTCTGTGTTCAGCGTAGCCGCTGACCTGGAACCGGCCCATCAGGGCGTGCATGTCGCTGGCGCGGCTATCCAGCGCTTGGCTGGTACGGGCGGCCTCCTGCACCAGGTGGGCGTTTTGCCGGGTGACCTGCTCGAGCTGGGCGACCATCTGGTTGATCTGATCGATTCCCGCGGACTGCTCGAACGTGGCATTGGCGATATCGCCGACGTAGTGCGTCACCTGGGCCAGGCTATCGACGATTTCCTGTAGATGGGCGCTCGAGGCGATCACCAGCTCTTCGCCTTCGCTGACCTTGCTCATGCTGTCGTCGACCAGATGGCGGATGCGCGCGGCCTCCTCGGCGCTGCGCCCGGCAAGCTTACGTACTTCCTGGGCCACCACCGCGAAACCGCGGCCCTGCTCGCCGGCGCGGGCGGCTTCCACCGAGGCGTTGAGCGCCAGCAGGTTGGTTTGAAAGGCGATATCGTCGATCGCCTTGATGATCGAGGTAATCTTTTCGCTCGCCTGACGAATATCGCTCATGGCTGCGGCGCTGCGCTTGGCTACGTCGTCGGCGGCGCGGGCGCGCTGGTCGACCTGGTGGCTGGCGCCCTTCGCCTGGTCGGCGTAGTCGGCGGTCTGCTTGACCGTCGCGGTCATCTGCTCGAGGCTCGCAGCGGTCTGGGTCAGCGAGCTGGCCTGTTGATCGGTACGCTGGGAGAGATCGTCATTGCCATCGGCGATCCGGCCGCTGCCCTCGGCGATCGCCTCGGCGCTTTCGCGCACCTCGCGCACCATGGCTTCGAAGGTATCCATCATCCGGTTGAAGGCAAGCGCCGCCTGGCCCACTTCGTCACTATGTTTGAGCGCCAGCCGCCGGGAGAGATCGGCGCTTTCGCCGCTGGCGCCGCCGATGGTTTCCATTTGCTGGCGCATGAGCTTGAGCGGGCCGAGCACGCGCACCAGGGTCCGCGCGCCGAAAATGCCGAGCAGCGCCACCACCGCCAGCGTCACCAGCACCAGCAGCGTGCGCCCGGCCTGGGCCAGGCGGCTGGCGTCGGTGGCGGCGCTGTTGGCCCTGGCGGTAATATCGTCGTTAATGGCGTCCAGAGTATCGTTCATCGCCGCCAGCGCCTGGGAGGTGTCAAAAAGCGCGGCCTGAGTACGCGCATCGAGCGCCAGTTGCGCGTTACGCAGCGCAAACACCGAGTCCGGTGCCTCGACCATGAGCGTGTTGAGATCGCCCACCTCCTCGGCCAGCTCGCGGATGACCTCGCGCTGCTCCACTTCGGTACTCGGCGCCTGGGCGATCGCGTCCAGCGCCTGCAGCGCCTGCCCGACCTGGGGCACGATCACGAAGTTACGCAGATCCATCAGCGCCTCGGTATCCTCGACCTGGAGCATCTGGCGACTCAGATCCGCCAGCCGGGCAAGGGCCAGGCGCGCTTCACCGCTCAGGCGGCCGATATCCACGCGCGGGCGGTAAAGATCGTCGAGCAGCTGGGTGGGGAGCGTGGTGGTGCCCTCCTCGCGCCAGGCCTGCATCAAGTCGCGCTGGCTCTGTTCCCGCTGCGCCTGGGTGTAGAGCGTTTGATCGGAGGCACTCTGCGCCCCTTGTATGACGCTCTCGATACGCGCCTGCATTGCCTCGATCTGCGCGGCGATACGAAGGCGCAAGTCGAGCGTATCCTGGCGCACCTCCAAAAGCGCCGCATCGCCGGCCAGCAGCCGCTGGTAGTCGGCGTCGAGCGTGGCCATGTGCGGGTCGTGCTCGTCGCCTGGCGCGCTTTCGAGCCGCTCCCGAGCGCCTTGAAAGCGCGCGTCCAGCGCGTCCAGCGGCGTCACCTCGTTTAGCGCCGACGCGCTTTGGGCGGCCAGCATATCGGCGTGGCGCTGGCCAAAGGCGCCCAGGGTGAGCCCCAGCTGTCGGCCTGCCTCCTTCAGCGCCAGCACGTCCTGGGTGACATAGCGTTGGGCATTGACCAACCGCTGGTTGGTGATCCAACCAGTGGCGGCGAGCACGCCCGCGCCGAGAATCGCCGCGGCAAAAAGGCCCATCAGCATGGCGCGGATACTTAACGACTTTTTCATGACGAAGGTTCGCTTATGGTCGACTAGAGAAAGCGTATGGCCCTGTCGGTACCCCGGGATCACGGGCCGAAAAAGGGCGAAACGCTACGACTATCGGCACCAGAGGCGCGCACTTGAGCGCGACCATAAAAAAACTTCGAATATCCTTCTGTTTTGGCTCGTTTTTACTTAGCCCGGGCGCTCCAGCGCGAAGCGATCGGAAATACGCACGTAGTCGCTCCCCGCCAGCCGACCGACCGGTTTGAGCGTATCCATGGCCACGTGGCGCCCGTCCCAGATCTGCTCGTCGACCTCGATGCTGACGATGCGCGCCAGCACCAGCGAGCCCGCGAGAGGGCTGTCGCCAAAGCGCACGATATCGAAAAGCGTGCAGCCAAAGGCGACGGGCGCGCCCTTGATGCGCGGCACGCTCACCCCCGGCATCTCGGCCTTTTCGAGCCCGGCGTGATCGAACTCGTCGTCATTCGGGGTAAGCGTGGCGCTGGTGGCGTTGAGCGCTTCGACCAGGTCTTCGCTGCCCACGTGCACCACGCACTCGCCCACCGCGTTGAGGTTGTTCACGGTGTCCTTGGTCCTGCCCTCGCCGTCGAGCAGCGGTGAAAACGCCAGCACCGGCGGGTCGACGCTCGCCACGTTGAAAAACGAAAACGGCGCGAGGTTAGCGCGGCCTTCGGCGTCGCAGGTCGCCACCCAAGCGATCGGGCGCGGGCATACGGTGCCGGATAACAGCCGGTAGATTTGGCCGGCGCTGAGCTCGCCGGCGTCGATCGAGTAGTGGGGCATGGCGCCCTCCTTGCAAGGATCAGGAACATCGCGCTGAACGCATTCACCGCGCAGCGCTCTCACGTTAGCGCAAGCTGCCCGGGCATGTCAGCGCCGAAACGAGCCAGCGCCTAAAAACGAGCGGCGCGGTAAAGTCTGCCCGCCGGGTATGCTTTAATGAACCCGCTCATGAAAAGGAGATTCCCGTGCACATCGTGATACCCGACGACTACCAGGACTGCGTGCGCCATCTGGACGCCTTCGCCAAACTCGACGGCCTCCAGGTGACCATCCACAACGACACCGCGACCGAGCTCGACGCCCAAGTGAAGCGCTTCAAGGAGGCCGACGCCCTGGTGCTGATTCGCGAGCGCACGCCGATCACCGCCGAACTGCTCGAGCGCCTGCCCAAACTCAAGGTGATCAGCCAAACCGGCGGCGGCGCGGCCCACGTGGATCTTGCCGCCTGCAAGCGCAAAGGCGTGACGGTGATGACCGGCAAGGGCTCGCCGGACGCCGCCGCAGAGCTGACCTGGGGGCTGGTGCTCGCGGCGATGCGCCATATTCCCGAAGAGGTCGAGAACCTGAAAGCCGGGCGCTGGCAGCGAACGCTGGGCACCGGGCTCAAGGGGCGTACGCTGGGGATTTTTGGCTACGGACGCATCGGCAGCGTGGTCGGGCGCTACGCCCAGGCCTTCGGCATGAAGGTGCTGGTATGGGGCCGCGCCGGCAGCCGCGAACGCGCCATCGCCGACGGCCTGGGCGTGGTGCAGAACCAGCAGGAGCTTTTCGAGCGCGCCGACGTGCTCACCCTGCACCTGCGCCTGAACGACAAGACCCAGGGTATCGTTACGGCGTCGCACCTGGCGCGCATGAAGCCGGGCTCGCTTTTGGTCAACACCAGCCGCGCCGGGCTGATCGAGCCGGGAGCGCTGGAGGCCGCCTTGCAGCAGGGCCGCCCCGGGCGCGCGGCGGTGGACGTTTTCGACGACGAGCCGGTCACCGACCACCCGCTGCTCTCACTCCCCAACGTGGTCGCCACGCCGCACTTGGGCTATGTGGAGAAGGACAGCTTCGAGCTCTACTTCGGCGACGCCTTCGACAACCTGAGGGCGTTCATCGACGGGCGTGCGATCACCAATCTGGCGGGGTGAAGGCGATGCTCAGACTCTCCAACAGCGTGACGCTCGCCGACTGGGAGATCACGCTCACCCAGATTCGCGCCCAGGGCGCCGGCGGGCAGAACGTCAACAAGGTCGCTTCCGCCGTGCACCTGCGCTTCGATATACCGCACTCGACGCTCCCACCGGTCTACAAGGAGCGGCTGCTGGCGTATTCGGATCAGCGCATCAGCAAGGAAGGCGTCATCATCATCAAGGCGCAGAGCCACCGCACCCTCGAGCTCAACAAGGAGGATGCGCTCGCCCGGCTCAAGGCGCTGATTCTGGAAGCGGTAACGCCACGCAAGGTGCGCCGCCCCACCAAACCAAGCAAGAGCGCCAAACGCCGCCGGGTCGATAACAAGACGCGTAAGGGCGCGATCAAGTCGCTGCGGGGGAAGGTGTCACCCTGACGCTTAACGCCGTTCAATCGGGCTTGACTGAGGTTGTGGGAGGGAGCTTCAGCTCGCGACGGGTGGCCCGGCAAAGGCACCTGACGGCGCCATTCGCCCGCTGAAGCGGCCTCCCACATGAGGTTTGTGGCCCTTGGCACGTACATGCCTTGACTGAGCCGCATTACCCGCCACGGGTTGCTTGCGAGCCCGCTGAAAGTGATCACTCTCCTCCCCTCGGCGCTAGATCACGAGCCTTCGTGCCGGTCGCTCAGGATATGGTGCAGTTCGCCGCAGCGCACCATCGGGTCCTCGCAGTTGATCACGATCTTCGACTCGGCGAGCACGTAGCTGCGCCCGGTGATGGTGTTTTCGACCACCTGATAGGCACCTTCGCGGTGGGTGCCGGTAAAGGTGCCGATGAAGCCGGTTTCCCTTAGCGACACGGTTTCGAGCTTGTCGCCGATCTCCAGGCGCCCTTCATACCTCATCAGCGCAAGCCGGGCCGAGGTACCGGTACCGGTAGTGCTGCGACAGATCACGCCCGGGTGGACATAGGTCGTCGAGCGCGAGCGGGTATAGCCCTCGCCCACCGCCTCTTCCGGCCCCATGAAGTGCAAAAACGGCAGCGGCCCCACGTCGCCCAGGGTGTAGTGGGAGAAGCCGCGCTTGGCCTTGATCGCCTCGACGATTTTATACGCGCAGGCGGCAAGGGCGGCCTCCTCGTCAAGGGTCAGCCGAAAACCGAGCGCCTCGGCGTCGACCAGCGCGTAGAACCCGCCGCTGTAGGCGATCGAGTAGGTCACCTCGCCCACGCCGGGCACCGTGAGGGTATCGCGGTAGGTGTCGATATAGCTCGGTAGCCCCTCACAGGTGACCGACTCGACTACGCCGTTGTGTACCCGCGCTTCGATTTGCACCAGCCCCGCCGGGGCTTCGAGCTTGAAGCGCTGGATGCCCTCCTGTTTGGGTACGAGCCCCGTTTCCAGCACCGCCGTAGCGGTACATAGCGTGTTCGAGCCGGAATAGATCGGGTAGCCCATCACCTCCATGATGATGTAGCCCGCCACCGCTTCCGGGTGGGTCGGCGGCACCAGTAGATCCACCGACATCTCGGGAATGCCGTAGGGCTCCTCGAGCAGAAGCCGCCTCAGGCCGTCGGCGTCGTCGCGCAGGTACTCCATCTGCGCGCGCACCGTGGCGCCGGGCAGCGCGTCGATGCCCGCGGTGACGATCCGGCTGACGTCGCCGCCGGCGTGGGTATCCATCAGTTCAATGGTATGACGGTTTTTCAAGGGCATCTCCCGGGATGGCCAATGAGAAAAGCGAAAAGCGCGATAGGCAAAAAGAGCGTTAGCTCGATGCGAGCGCGAACGGCGCGCCGTGGGTTTCCCACTGGGCGTCGGGGACGATCACGATCTTGCCGAGATAATTATTACCCCGGCTGACGAAGTAGCGCTCCGCCTCGTGCAGCTCGGAAAGCTTGAACGCCGCGTGCAGCACCGGCTTGAGCGCGCCTTGCTCGATCCAGGCCATCAGCTGCGCGGCTTCTTCGCGGGTGCCGTGAGAGACGCCGAAGATCTGCACCTGATAGAGGTAGATGCGCGTCCACATGATCTCGCTGATGTTGCCGCCGCTGGCGCCGGCGATGGAGAGCCTTGGGTAGGTGGCGCGCGCGCTCATGTCCGAAATCATGGTATCGATGAAGAGATCCGTCATCGAACCGCCTACCAGATCCATCACCGCGTCGATCGGCGCGCCGCCGGTAGCCTCGAGCACCCGGTCAACGAAGGTGTCGAGCTCGCCCCGGTCGATCACCGCCTCGGCGCCGAGCGCTAAAAGTGCCTCCGCCTTGTCCGGCTGGCTCACCGCGTAGGGGATCGCGCCGACGACGCGGCAGAGCTGGATCAGCGCGGTACCTACGCCGCCGCTGGCGCCGCTGACCAAAACGCGCTCGCCTTCACGCACGTTTGCCGCGGTCATCATGTGGTAGCCCGTTTGATAGGAGCACATGCCCATCGAGGCGAGTTCGGCGTCGGTCAGGTCGGGGTTGGGAATGTGATGGAACTGCCTGGAAGGCAGCGCCACGTACTCGGCGAAGCCGCCGTCGGCGCCGTGGCCGTAGTAGTCCGGCGCGAGGTTGATATCGGCGCGCGCATCCGGGTAGAGGTTGAAGTCCAGAAGACCGCGCTCGCCGATGCGCGCGGTATCGACGCCCTCGCCCACCGCCACCACGCGCCCGGCGATGTCCGCGCCCTGAATGCGCGGGAAGGTGAGCGTAGGGGAGCCCCCCATGGCAAAGGAGGTTACTTCCTCCTTGCCTTTGGTCGGGTAGAGCCCTTCGCGCGCCTTGCGGTCGGTGTTGTTCTTCGCCGTGGCGGTCACCTGTACCAGCACCTGGCCCGGGCCGGGCGCGGGGGTGGCGACATCCTCGCGGTACTCGAGCCTGTCGATGTCGCCGTGGCCGGTCAAGAGCATCGCTGCCATGGTGTCAGGTACGGTGTCGCGCGCGTTAGCCATCAAGGCCTCCCATCATCACGAGGTGAGTTTGGGAGACCATATCAAACTTTAGCCCTTGCTCAATCCCCCCGACCGCCCCGGGGGCATCGAATCAGAACCACTTCTTGCGCTGGAAGTACCAGACCAGGGCGCCCGCAATCACGAGCATCAACGCCCATACGAAGAAGTAGCCGTAGCGCCAGCCGAGTTCCGGCATGACCTCGAAGTTCATCCCGTAGATTCCGGCGATAAAGGTCAACGGCACGAAGATCGCGGTAATCACCGTCAGGATGCGCATGGTGATGTTGAGCTGGTGCGAGGAGATCGAGATATAGCCGTCGACCAGATCGCCGCAGATGTCGTAGTACATCTGGGTCAGGGTGTAGAGGCGCTCGAAGCGCTCGGCGACGTCGTTGATCGCGTACAGGGTTTCGCTTTGATCCCGCGGCAGGTGCTCGTAGTCGTAGGCGGTCAGCTCCTGGGTGATGCCCTTGTGGTAGCTGAATATTCGCCGCATTTTGACCAGCTTCGAGCGGTAGCTGATGATCCGGCGCATCAGCGCGTCGTTGCCGTCTTCCAAAAGCTCGTCTTCCAGATCGCTCAGCGCGGTTTCGAACTCAAGCAAACTGTCGCTGTAAAACCCCGCCGAGGTGTACATCACTCGCAGGGCGGCGCGCTCCGGCGACTGTGCCAGAAGCGCCCCGCCCTGGGCGTTGAACAGCCGCTCGATACTCATCGCCTCGCCCGGGTGCAGGGTGATCAAAAAGCGCTCGCCGATGAAAAACGACACCTGCTGGGGCACGAAGTTGAGCTCCGCATCGAAGGATGAGATACCGCGATAGATGATCAGGGTGTGGTTCTCGAACTCCTCGATCTTGGGCGGGTGGCGCTCCTTGTGCGCATCCTGAATCGCCAGCGGGTGACACTCGAAGCGCTCCAGCAGCGTGCGCTCGACGGTTTGCTCTTCGCCCTGAAGGTCGATCCAGATGTGGCTGTGCGGCGCTTCCCGCCACTGCTCGATCAGCTCTTCGCCGCCTATCTGTTGGCTGCCATCCGGGCTTGTCAGCATACTGCGAATCATCGTCTTGCCATCCTCGTCGACCTGAAACTCCGGCGCTAAAAGGCCGAGTAAAAGCCGATCACTCTAGCTTACGTTGAACCGGAGCGTTAGCCGAACACGAGATAATTAATGTCAATGAGATAAAAAAGCCATACCTTGAAGAAAGAGATAACTTGAAGAAAACACTGCGTTTGAGGAGGCCCCATGCCTTTCGCCGAAGCCAAGGAACACGTGCACGGGCGGCTGCACGGTTTGTTCGCAGACCCGTATCGCGCGTTTGAAAACAGCGCCCAGGAGCGCGAACTGCACGTCAAAGTGGCGCTCTACATGCTGCTGGGCAAACCCATGGCCCAGGGGCTTGTAACGCTTCGCATCATTCACGGCTGGGAAAACGGCGGCTGCGATCCGGCGGACCTGGCCCACATCGACTCGCCGCTGATCTCGCTCGAGGCGTTTCGCGCGGCCGCGAGCGCCTTCGATCAGCGCTCGCGCGAGGATGCGCTTTCGGTGTCACGACAAGGGGTACTACTGGCCGAGCCGCTAGCGGCGGCGATCAAAGCCGCAACCGCCAGGGGTGAAACGGTCGAAGACGGCACCCGCGCGACGCCGGCGCGCTGGCCGGCCTTCGAGGGCGGCCTTGCACTCTACACCCAGTTCAAGATGTATCACCGCCTGGTGTACGGCGAGGATGAGCGCTACCGCTGTTCGCTTTGCGACACTGCCCTTGGGCGGCGCGAGATTCACGAATTTCACCTCGAGGAGGGCGAGTTCGCGCTGCTCACGCCGCCCGCCGGTGAAGCAGAAAGCGGCGAAACGCTGCTGGTGTTGCACGAAAGCCAGCTCGAGCAGATCGAGCGGCTTTTCGAGCAGAGCCTGCCTCTCATGCAGACCTAGCGGGCCGGTTCAGCTCAGCGAGATCGTGCTGTTGATACCGCCGGAGACGTTCTCGGGCTCGAACCAGCGCGCGGTCACGGTCTTGGTCTGGGTCCAGAAAGCGATCGCCTGCTTGCCGTTGGGGCCCAGGTCGCCGAGTTTCGAGCCGCGCGAGCCGGTGAAGCTGAAGTATGCCACCGGCACCGGAATGGGCACGTTGATGCCGATCTGGCCGACGTCGATGTCGGTTTCGAAACGCCGGGCCACCCAGCCGGAACTGGTGAAGATCGAAGTGCCGTTCCCGTTGGGGTTGGCGTTGATGAACGCAATCGCCTCCTCCAGCGTGGCCACGTTCACCACGCACAACACCGGTCCGAAGATCTCCTCCCGGTAGATGCTCATGTCGGCGGTCACGTCACTAAAGAGCGTCGGCCCGACGAAATTGCCGTCCGGGTAGCCTTCCACCTGGTAGCCGCGCCCATCGAGCGCAAGCGTTGCGCCTTCGCGCTCGCCCTGATCGATCAGCCCCTCGACCCGCGCCCTCGCCTGGGGCGACACCAATGGCCCCAGGTCGGCGTCGCGCTGGGTACCGGGGCCAACGCGCATACCGCGCGCACCTTCGATCAACTCATCGAGCCACTGTCTCGCCTCCCCCACCAGCACGACCACGGAGTTGGCCATGCAGCGCTGGCCCGCCGCCCCGAAGGCGGAGCCCAATAGACTATTGATCGCCTGGCTTTTGTTGGCGTCCGGCATTACCACGCAGTGGTTCTTCGCCCCCATCATCGCCTGCATGCGCTTGCCTGCCTTCGCCGCGCGCTCGTACAAGAGCCCGCCAACGTGGGAGGAGCCGATGAACGACAGCGCCTTGATGCGGGTATCGTCGGCGAGCTGATTGGCCACCTCCGGCCCGCCGTGGACCACGTTGAGCACGCCCGGCGGCACGCCGGCCTCATGAGCGAGTTCTACCAGGCGCATGGTCGAGCTCGGGTCCTGCTCGGAGGGTTTCAAAACGAAGGTGTTACCCGTGGCGATCGCCAGCGGAAACATGAAACACGGCAGCATGATCGGGAAGTTGAACGCCGTAATGCCCGCGCCCACGCCAAGCGGCTGGTGCAGGGTGTACACATCCACTTCGCTTGCCGCGTTCTCGGCCACTTCACCGAGCTGCAGCGAGGTGATCGAACAGGCGTGCTCCACCACCTCGAGCCCGCGACCGACCTCGCCTTCGGCATCCGGCAGTGTCTTGCCGTGCTCCTCGGTGATCAGCGCGGCGAGCTCCCCGGTGTGCTCGCGAATCAGGGCGGCGAGCTTCATCATGATGCGCATGCGCTTGTTGAGCGGCGTCTTGCGCCATTCGCCAAAGGCCGCGCGGGCGCTTTCGATGGCGCGCTCGACCTCGTCCGGGGTGCAAAACGGCACACGGGCAACGGCTTCTTGCGTCGCCGGGTTGATCACCTCGCGCCACTCGCCGCTTTGCGACGCCACGGCCTGGCCGTCGATGAAAAGTGGAATGTCTCGTAGAGCCACAGCGTTTCTCCTGATCGATTGTTATTGCTTTTAAAAGATTCCGCCGCGAGGGGTAACGCTGCTGGCCGCGGCGCGCATGCTCGTATCGGCCCAGATATAGCAGCAAGTTGACGTAAACGTCAATTAGCCCTTGGCGGTGCCGAGCGGGTAAAAAAATACCCGCCGTTTTGGATGAAAAGCGGGGCCGAGACGCATCCAACGCGCAACCGCCAGGCTATGCTGCGAGAATCGCCACCCTCATAAAAAGTGCGGCATCGAGGGCGGGCGCTGATAGGACTGAAAAGAAGGTGCACAACAAGGAGACGTTCATGCAGACCTTTAGCTGTCGCTGTGGTAATCCGCTGTTTTTCGAAAACACGCACTGTGTCGCCTGCGATTTTGAAGTCGGCTGGTGCCCTTCGTGCCATGCCATCGTCGCGCTCGAGCCGCTCGAATCCGGCCAGTACCGCTGCAGCGCCGCGGGCTGTGAAGCGCCGCTGGTCAAGTGTCACAATTACGCGGTGGAAAACGTCTGCAACCGCATGGTCGCCGCCGACCACGCACCGGCGCCTGGTGGCACCGAGCCGGCACCGCTGTGCGACTGTTGCTGCCACAACGACGTGATTCCGGATCTTGGGGTGGAGGGCAACCGCGAGCGCTGGGCGGCACTTGAAGCCGCCAAGCGTCGGCTTTTCTACACGCTGGATTTATTGAAGCTGCCCCATGGCGCTCCGGGCGACGATACGCCGCTGCCGCTCACCTTTTCGTTCATGGCCGATGCCCTGCCCGACCAGGGGCTCTGGCGCTCGGTCGGTCAGCAGAAGGTGTACACCGGCCACGCCGAGGGCCATATCACCATCAACGTCAAGGAGGCGGATACGGTGGAGCGCGAGCGCTTGCGGGTCGATATGAACGAGTCCCACCGCACGCTGATCGGCCACTTTCGCCATGAGGTCGGCCACTACTATTGGGATCTACTGGTCAAGGGTCAGGACGAAGAAGCCTGCAAGGCGGTCTTCGGCGACCACGAGAACCCGACTTACAGCGAGGCGCTGGAGCAGTACTACCAGCAGGGTGCGCCCCAGGACTGGGCCGAGCGCCACATCTCCGCCTACGCCACCATGCACGCCTGGGAGGATTTTGCCGAGAGCTTCGCGTTCTATCTCGACATGGTCTCGGTCCTCGACACCGCTCAGCACATGGGGGTTACCCATACCGAGTACGACGGTAGTCTGGAGAGCCTGGTACAAGCGTTTCATCAGGTGGGGCTGGCGGTGAACGAACTCAACCGCGACATGGGGCTTCTGGACCTGGCGCCCTCGGTGCTGGCCCCGCCGGTGCACGCCAAGCTCGAGTACCTGCACGAGCTGATCGCTCGTGCAGGGGGGAGTGCCTCGCCCGGCGCCGCCTAGTCGTTATCCTGTTCCCCGCTGGTGCTCTGGGTCGGGCGCTGGCTCGAGTCGACGCGGGGAACGTCCTCACTGTTGACGAAATAGGTCGCGCTCAGGGTGTCGTGGATGTTGGCGAAAGCCACTTGCAGCTCGTCGATGAAAGCGTGCAGCTTGCTCGGCGAGTGGGCGAGCGCCTGAATGTCGGCGTCGATCACGTCCGCCCGCACCAGCGAGACCGTGGCCGCTACCCGGTCCTGGCGGGGTAGCCACTGAAGTTCCTGACTCAGGGTTTCAAGCGTACAGGCGATCGCTCGCGGCAGATGCGGGTCCTGCAATAGAAAGCGCAGCACGTCGGGGCCGCGTACCCGTAGACGCACCTGCTGGCGGTACATCTGATAGGCGGTCAGGGACTTGAGCAGGCTCATCCACTGCAGGTTCTCGAAGGGCAAGAGCTCTTCGGGATTCTGCGGCAGTAGACTCGCCGAGCGCACGTCGAGAATCCGCGTGGTCATATCGGCGCGCTCGAGCTGGCGGCCAAGCTCGATGAAGGTACGCGCCGGGCCGTGGCTCAGCGTGCCTTCGATCAGCCCGGTCAGGGTCTGGCAGCTGCGAATCACGTTCTTGAGAAACGCGTCTCGCCGGCGCGGGCTGACCCCGTGCTCGGCGTGATCCGCCACGCCAAGATACAGGTAATTCACCTCCTCCCAGATCTCGCGCGGCACCACATCGCGGGTAGTGCGCAGGTTCTCCCGGGCGCTGGCAAGCGACGCAAGGATCGAGCTCGAATTTTGCGTATCGGCGCAGAGAAAATGCACCACGCTCTGTTCGTCGAAAGTGTCGAAACGCGCGCGAAACGCCTCGAGCGTGCCGGTCATCTCGATCAGCGGCGCCCAGCCCAGGGGCAGATTGCGCGGCAGGTCGAGCATCAAATGGCTGTTGACGCTCAAAAGCCGCGCGGTGTCCTCGGCGCGCTCGACGTAGCGCGCCATCCAGTAAAGATTCTCAGCGACCCGTGACAGCATGGTGCTCGCCTCCCTGTTGCTGACTCTGATGCTGGCCCTGGGACTGGCCCTGCTGTTGAGATTGCGACTGACCTTGTGATTGCCCCTGCTGCTGGCTCTGGCTCGCGTCGTTTTCTTCCACGTCCACGATCCAGGTATCCTTGCTGCCGCCGCCCTGGGAGGAGTTGACCACGAGCGACCCTTCCACCAGCGCCACCCGGGTGAGCCCACCGGTGGTCACGTGAATATCCGGCCCGGCGGAGAGTATGAACGGGCGCAGGTCGACGTGGCGCGGCTCGGGCAAGCCCCCGGCAAGCGTGGGCGTGGTAGAGAGCGCGATGGTCGGCTGGGCCATGTAATTACGCGGATTGGCCTCGATCAGCCTGGCGAACTCGTCGCGGGTCTCCTTGGTCGAGCGCGGGCCGATCAGCATGCCGTAACCGCCGGACTCGTTGGCGGGCTTCACCACCAGCTCGTCCAGGTGCTCAAGCACGTACTGGCGATCCTTCTCGAACATGCACAGATAGCTCGGCACGTTGGGCAAAAGCGGCTCCTGGTCCAGGTAGTAGCGGATCAGCTCCGGCACGAAAGCGTAGACGACCTTGTCGTCGGCCACGCCCGCCCCCGGGGCGTTGGCCAGCGCCACGTTGCCCGCCCGCCAGGCGCGCATCAAACCGGCCACGCCCAATACCGACTGCTTGTTGAACACCTCCGGGTCGAGGAACTCGTCGTCGACCCGGCGATAGATCACGTCTACCCGCCGGCGCCCTTCCACCGTGCGCATGTACACCACGTTATGCTCGTCGACCAGCAGATCGCTGCCCTGAACGAGCTCCACCCCCATCTGCTGGGCAAGGTAGGCGTGTTCGAAGTAGGCGGAGTTGTAGATCCCCGGGGTCAGCACCACTACCTGGGGGTCGTCGCCGGGGCGCGGCGACATCGCCGCCAGCATGTCGTAGAGCTGGGCGACGTAGTCGTCCACCGGCAAAATCTTGTTGGAGGCAAAAAGCTCCGGCAGCACACGCTTGGTCACGTTGCGGTTTTCGAGCATGTAGGAGACACCCGAAGGAATGCGCAGGTTATCCTCGAGCACATAGAGCGTGCCGTCGGCGCCGCGCACCAGGTCCGAGCCGCAAATGTGCGCCCACACCCGGTGCGGCGGGTTGATTCCCACGCACTGCGGGCGAAAGTTGACCGACTGGGCCAGCACTTCCGCCGGCAGCACTTTGTCCTTGACCACTTTCTGGTCGTGATAAAGGTCGTCGATGAAAAGATTCAAGGCCTGCACGCGCTGCTTGAGCCCGGCCTCGGTCTTGCGCCACTCGCTGGCGGGGATGATGCGCGGCACGATATCGAAGGGCCAGGCACGGTCGATCATCGCGCCTTCGGAGTAGACAGTAAAGGTAATACCCATGGTACGAATCGCGACTTCCGCCGCGGCCTTGCGCTCGGCGAGCTCGTCGGCGCTGAAGTGGGCGAGCATGTTACAAAGTTCAAAAGCCGAGGCGCGGGGTTGGCCGGGGGCGGCTATGAGCTCATCAAAATAGTCGCGGCAGGCGTATTGATTCCAGTTCACTTTGCTCATGGGCGCTCTCCTGGCGCGGCAGCGAACCCGCAGGTCCGATAGCCTCAGTTTAGGTGGATCTGCGCTAAACGCCCGCTGCGGGGTAACGTTGTGTAAACGTTATGGCGCGCCGCTCACTGCGCGTCAAGCTCACCCTGGGCCTTCATCATTCAACGCAAATTGTGCTGCAAAATTCGCCGCCCGGAGCGATACTGCGTTCTACCCGGGGGCTGGCGCACGCGTGTTCGCCCCGCTCAACTCTAGGGTGGCCCATGACCATTCGCGTTGCCTTGACTCACCGCACCACGTACCGCTTCGACCGTGCGGTCAATCTTTCGCCTCATGTGATCCGCCTACGCCCGGCACCGCACTGCCGCACCCGGATCGAGTCCTACTCGCTGGATATTTCCGGCAATGACCACTTCCTGAACTGGCAGCAGGACCCGTTCGGCAACTTCAACGCCCGCGTGGTCTTCCCTGAACCGCGCCGCGAGCTCACCATCGCCGTCGAGCTGATCGCGCCGATGACGGTGATCAACCCCTTCGATTTCTTTCTCGACGAAAGCGCTCAGAAGCTGCCCTTCACCTATCCCGAAGAGCTCAAGCGCGAGCTCGGCCCCTACCTCGAAGTCACCGAGGCGGGCCCGAAGCTCACCGAGTGGCTCGAAAGTGTGGATCGTACGCCGCGCACGAGCGTCGACTTTCTCGTCGAGATCAACCAGCGCCTGCAGCAGGACATCAGCTACCTGGTGCGCATGGAGCCCGGCGTACAGAGCTGTGAAGAGACGCTGACGCTTGGCAGCGGATCGTGTCGCGACAGCGCCTGGCTGCTGGTGCAAATCTTTCGTCATTTGGGATTGGCGGCGCGCTTCGTTTCCGGCTATCTCATTCAGCTGGCGCCGGACGTCAAGGCGCTCGACGGCCCGTCGGGCAGCGAGGTCGACTTTACCGACCTGCACGCCTGGACCGAAGTGTTCCTGCCCGGCGCCGGCTGGGTCGGTCTCGACCCCACCTCGGGGCTGTTTGCCGGCGAAGGCCACATTCCGCTGGCCGCTACGCCGACCACCGGCAGCGCGGCGGCGATCACCGGTTTTTGCGACAAGTGCGAGGTCAGCTTCGACGTCGAGATGCGCGTCGAGCGCATTCATGAAGATGCCCGGGTCACCAAACCCTATAGCGATGAGCAGTGGTCGCGCATCGTGGCCCTCGGCGACCAGGTCGACGAAGAGCTATTGCGCGAGGACGTGCGCCTGACCATGGGCGGCGAGCCCACCTTTGTCTCCATCGACGACATGGAAAGCCCGCAGTGGAATATCGATGCGCTCGGCGAACACAAGCGCGAGCGCGCCGAGGCGCTGTTGACTCGTCTGCAGGCCGTCTTCGCCAGCGGCGGCGTGGTTCAGCAGCAGCAGGGCAAGTGGTACCCCGGTGAGCCGCTGCCGCGCTGGGCACTGGCCTGCTACTGGCGCAAGGACGGCGTGGCGCTGTGGCGCGAACCCAAATGGCTTGCCTGCATGGAAGAGGCCCCGGCGGTGCACGCCAACGAACTGCTTGCCAAGAGCTTTACCCACGCGCTGGCCGAGCGGCTGGGGCTTTCGCCGCGCTTCTGGATTCCGGCCTTCGAGGACGCCTACTACTACCTGTGGAAAGAGCAGGCCCTGCCAGTCAGCGTCGACCCGCGCGAGGCGAACCTCAAGGATGACGCCGAGCGCCGCCGCCTGGCCCGGCTTCTGGAGCGCGATCTCGGCGCGGTGGTGGGTTACGCCTTACCGCTTCGCCACTCGATCGCCCAGAACCACCGTTGGGAGACCGGGCGCTGGCCGCTCAGACGCGATCACCTCTATTTGATTCCCGGCGACTCGCCCATGGGCCTTCGCCTACCGCTTTCGGCGCTGCCCTGGGCGGAATCGGAAGATCGACCCCAGCCGCAGTCGCTGTTCGCCCCGCGCGCCGAGCTTGGCGACATTCACGGCGAGGTCGCGCGGCGTCACGCCGAGCAGCACCGCGCAAGCTATGCCGAGCGCGTGGGCCAGAGCGTGCATGCAAGCTCGAGTCACCCGGAAGGCGAGTCGGTGCAGCAGCAGCCCAGCGCCGAGCAGGACCGCCAGCACGCCGTGGTCCACACGAGCCTGTGCGTCGAGCATCGCGACGGCCGGCTCCACGTTTTCCTGCCGCCGCTGACCCAGCTCGAGCACTACGTCGATCTCCTCAGCAGTATCGAGGAGTGCGCCAAAGAGATCGGCTGCCCGGTGATGATCGAAGGCTACCCGCCGCCGCGCGACCCGCGCCTGGAAAGCTTCATGATCACCCCGGACCCGGGTGTGATCGAGGTCAACATCATGCCGGCGGCGAGCTGGCAAACCCTGGTGGCGCAAACCGAACGCCTCTACGAGCAGGCGCGCCTTTCAAGACTGGGCGCCGAGAAGTTCATGCTCGATGGCCGCCACACCGGCACCGGCGGCGGCAACCACGTTACCCTCGGCGGTGTCACCCCGGAGGATTCGCCGTTTCTGCGCCGCCCGGCGCTTTTGGCGAGTCTGGTCACCTACTGGCAGCACCATCCGAGCCTTTCGTATATTTTCTCGGGGCTGTTCATCGGCCCGACCAGCCAGGCTCCACGGGTCGACGAGGCGCGCCACGAAGCGCTCTACGAGCTCGAGATCGCGCTCAAACAGATGCCCGAAGGCGACGTGGCCAAACCCTGGCTGGTGGATCGCCTGCTGCGCCACCTGCTGACCGACTTGACCGGCAACACCCACCGCGCCGAGTTCTGTATCGACAAGCTCTACTCGCCGGATAGCGACACCGGTCGGCTGGGAATTCTGGAGCTTCGCGGCTTCGAGATGCCGCCTCACGCCAGACTTTCGTTGATGCAAACGCTTTTGATCCGCGCGCTGGTGGCCAGGCTCTGGAAAACGCCCTACCGCGGCCGCCCGGTGCGCTGGGGAAGCGCGCTACAGGATCGTTGGATGCTGCCCCACTACCTGTGGGAAGACCTGGGCGACGTGCTCGATGATCTGCGCCGCCACGGCTTCGATTTCGAGCTTGCGTGGTTCGAACCGTTTCGCGAGTTCCGCTTCCCGCTGCACGGGCGTCTTTCGACGGACACGCTCAGTATCGAGCTGCGCCAGGCAATCGAGCCCTGGCACGTGCTCGGCGAAGAAGCCACCGCCGGCGGCACCGCGCGCTACGTGGATTCATCGGTGGAGCGCCTCGAGGTCAAGGTCAGCGGCATGAGCGACGACCGCTACGTGGTGAGCTGCAACGGCCGCCGCGTGCCGCTCAAGCCCACCGGGCGCAGCGGCGAAGCGGTGGCCGGGGTGCGCTACCGCGCCTGGCAGCCGCCCTCGGCGCTGCATCCGCAGATTCCGGTGCACGCACCGCTGGCATTCGACGTGATCGATACCTGGAACCAGCGCAGCGTGGCGGGCTGCACCTATTACGTGGTGCACCCCACCGGGCGAAGCTTCGACACCTTCCCGGTCAACGCCTTCGAAGCCGAAGCGCGGCGCATGGGGCGCTTCGAGGTTGGCGGTCACCGCCACGGATTTCAAATGCCGCCGCTGGAAACGCCGAGCCCCGAGCTTCCGCTCACGCTCGATTTACGCTGGCAGCCTGGCTGATGGCCACCCTTTTCATGTAAAGCGTCACTTTTACGATTGTCAGGAAACGCCGTATGACCGCCTCTGTTGCGCCTTCGACCGCCTCCCCCGGACTTATCGAAGGCTACCTCGAGCAGCTAGGCAATAAAATGCCCGCACGGTTCGACGCCATGGTCGACCGCTTTGGCAAGCTGCGCCCGGGTTGGCCGGCGCTGCTTGCCTGTCTGGATGCCCAGAGCGAACAGGAACGCTTTCGCCAGCACGACGATATCAAAGGGCTTTTGGCCGAAAACGGCGTGATCTTCAACATGCACGAAGAGCGCCAGGGGCGGCCCTGGCGGCTCGACCCGCTGCCCTGGGTGATCGACCAGCCTCAGTGGCATACTCTCGAGGCGGGGCTTTTGCAGCGCAGCCGCCTGTTCAACGCGCTCTATAGCGACATCTACGGTCCGCGCCATCTGTTCGAGGCGGGCCTTCTACCGACCCAGGCGATGCTCGCGTCTGCGGATTTTTTACTCCCCTGCCACGGCGCGCAGCCCACCGATCGCGTCCCGATCAGCTATCACGGGGTCGATGTCATTCTCGACAGCGAAGGGCGCTGGCGAGTGGTCGGCGACCGGCTCCAGGCGCCTTCGGGCACGGGGCTTGCGCTGGAAAACCGCATTCTCATGGCGCGCGCGCTGCCACAAATGTATCGCAACGCGCCGCTCAAGCGCTTGGCGAGCTTTCTCGACACCCACCACCGCACGCTGACGGTGCTGGCTTATCAGCACCGGGACGACCCCACCGTGGTGCTGTTGACCCCGGGGCCGCAGGATCCGCGCTACTTCGAACACGCGTATCTGGCCAACTACCTCAACATCGCGCTGGTCCAGGGCCAGGATCTGGTGGTGCGCGAAAGCCAGCTGTGGTTGCGCACGCTGGGAGGCCTGAAGCCCGTCGATGTGGTGCTGCGTCAATGTCCGGACGCCTTTTGCGACCCGATGGAGCTCAAGGGCGACTCCGCCATCGGGGTGGCGGGGTTGCTACAGGCCGTGCGCACCCAGGGAGTGGCGCTTTCCAATGCGTTGGGCGTGGGAGTGCTCGAAAGCGCGGCGCTGTCCGATTACCTGCCCGCTCTTTGCGAGCACCTGCTGGGTGAGGCGCTTTTGCTGCCTGCCGCCACGCCTCAAACGCTGCCCGCGACGCTGCCTACCTTCGACGAGACGCTGACCGCGTTGAGCCCGGCGGCTTTCAACTTGCGCTGTTTCGTGAGCCGCACACCAAAAAGCATTGCCGCGCCCAAGGGCACCAGCGAGGATTATCAGGTGATGCCCGGCGGGCTTGGCTGGCTGGGAGCACCGGGCTCGCCCTCGCTCGAAAGCCCGGTGATGAAGGATGTATGGGTGACCGCCACCAGCGCGCAGCCCCATACCAGCCAGCTCAAGCAGGCGCGTGGCCCGGTCGTGGTCACTCGCGACAGCGAAGACCTGCCCAGCCGCGTAGCGGAAAGCCTTTTCTGGTTGGGCCGCTACGGCGAGCGGCTGGACAACCGGGCCAGGCTCTTGCGCGAAGCGCTGATGCGGCTCATGGAGTACGACCAGGACGACATCGCCGACCAGGTGCTGGACGAGCTCTTGCTGGCGCTCGATTTACGCGAGAAGCCCGCACCCGCCAGCACGGCGCCGCTCACCGGCTTTCAGCCCAAGCAGGCCGCGCTTCTCGCCCAGTTCGATAGCAGCGACCCGCGCGCCCTGGCGCCGCTTTTCTCCCAGCTTCTCTACAATGCGCGTAGCGTGCGCGATCATCTGGGCGACGACTCCTGGCGCGTGGTTCAACAGCTTCGCCATCAGTTCGAGTCGCTCACGCCACGCCTTGAAACCGGTGGCGCGCGGCGCGCCTGTGAAGGCATCTTCACCCGGCTCGCCGGCTTTTTCGGGCTTTGTAACGAAACCATGCCACACCACTACGGCTGGCGTTTCATGGATATAGGTCGCTTTCTGGATCGCGCGCTGGGGCTGTTGACGCTTTTGAAGCTGATCGTCAACGCCCGGCCCGCACGTCAGCCGGCGCTATGGGAAGTGGTGCTCGCCACGACCGACAACTTCACCGCTTATCGGCGGCGCTACCGCAGCGAGCTGCACCCGGCGGCGATCATCGATCTGCTTTTGTTCGATGAAACCAACCCGCGCTCGGTCGGCTATATGCTCAAACGGCTCAACCAACAGGTCGAGCGCTTGCCGGGCACGGCCACGCCCTACCGCAACGCCGAGCGTCGACTCCTGATTCAGGCCAACGCGGCGCTCCATCTGGCCGACATCGACCGGCTAAGCCGGGTCAACGACACTCAGGAGGCCCAGCAAGCGTTCGGCCAGCTGCTCGATGCGCTTTTGACACCGCTCAATGCGCTGTCCGATGCGATCAGCCATAGCCATTTCAGCCATGTCGAGCGGGCAAGTCTCATGGTCAGCATGGAGCCCGCGCCGTGAAGTACACGCTTCGCCACACTACGCGCTATCACTACAGCGCGCCGGTCACGCTTTGTCACAGCGAGACCCGCGTGCTGCCGCGCAAGACGCAGCACCAGCAGTGCGGCGCCTCGAAGCTTTCCATCACGCCGCTCCCACATTATCAGGCCGAACGGCGCGACGTGTTCGGCAACCGGGTGCTCTACTTCGCCATGGAAGAGCTGCATCGGATGCTCGACGTGACGGTGACGACCCCGATCCATACCTGGGGCATGGCCGCGCTGCCCGCGCACTCGCCGGCCTGGGAGCAGGTCGCGGCGTTGCTCGAGGCCGATTCGCGCTTCGAAACCCAGCTCTACCGGCTGGACTCCCCTTTCGTGCGCCGTAGCGCCGAGCTTGCCGAGTTCGCAAGGCTTTGCTTTACCCCGAAGCGACCGCTCGTCGAGGCCGCCCTGGCGCTCAACGCCTACGTTTTCGAGCACTTCGAGTATGATCAGGGGTTTACCACGTTGGCCACGCCACTTTCCGATGTATTGACCAATCGCCGAGGCGTTTGTCAGGACTTCGCCCACCTGATGATCGGCGCGCTGCGCTCGATCGGGCTCTCGGCGCGCTACGTGAGTGGCTATCTGGAGACCGAGCCGCCACCGGGCAAGCCGCGGCTGGTAGGGGCCGACGCCTCCCACGCCTGGCTTGCGCTTTGGGTGCCGGAGTGGGGGTGGCTGGCGCTCGACCCGACCAACGGGGCGCTGGCCGGCGAACGCCATCCGGTACTCGCCTGGGGGCGAGACTACTTCGATGTGGCCCCGCTCAAGGGCGTCATGAACGGCGGCGGCAGCCACCACCTGGAAGTCGAGGTCGACGTGATACCCGTCGCTTCGCCCGGTGCTGCGTGACACGATGCCACTGCAGGGTGACTTGACGAAATCGCGCCTCGGGCAGGAAGATAGAGCGACCGCACAGGACGTCGTCATGCCCTTTATGCCTTCCTATCACCGCCGCATCGCCGCGCATCGCTTCACGCGGTGGCCGCGTTTATGCGTTCTTATCGTCCTGTTATTCGGGGTGTTCGGCCACCCACACCCGCAGGGAACTCTCCAGGCCAAAACGGTCGGTCACGACGCCAAGGTTCAAAAGGAGACGCGGGGCTACGCATACCTGCCCGAGCGTTTACGTCTTCGCGCGCCGATGGCAGCGTCCTTCGATGGCGACTCGGAAACCGACCAGGGGCTTGCTTCGCAGTCGCCGCCGTTTTATACCCTGGACATCGCCTCCAGCGCCGATCGCCTGACCCGGCGTTTGGCATCGTGCGAGCGCTTTCTCGCCGCCGCGCTCGTCATTCGCTCCCGCGGTAACTACCAGCTACCCGCTTATCGCGCGCCCCCCTCTCGCTCATTGACGTAACCCTTGATCCCTCTTCGCGATCGCCAGGGCCGGCCGGTCGTTAATTGCGTCATGCCTGAAAGGACATTTCATGTTTTTAATCGACAAGTTGATTTTACTTGCCGCCGTTTTGATATTGGTGGGCATTCTCTCGAGCAAGCTTTCCGCACGCCTGGGCCTGCCGGTACTGGTGCTCTTTTTGGCGATCGGTATGTTGACCGGCGAGAGCGGTATCGGCGGTATCGCCTTCGACAACCCGATTTGGGCCCACGCGCTCGGCACCATGGCGCTCGCCGTCATTCTTTTCGACGGCGGTCTACAAACGCCGGCGGCCTCGATCAAGGCCGTATGGAAACCCGCATCGCTACTCGCGACCCTGGGCGTTCTCGTCACCGCCGTGATCACCGGCGTGGCGGCCACCTACATTCTAGGGCTCTCGCTTCTGGAAGGGCTGCTGCTCGGTGCCATCGTGGGCTCCACCGATGCCGCTGCGGTATTCTCGCTGTTACGCAACGCCAACATCCACATCAACAAGCGCCTGAAATCGACCCTGGAGATCGAAAGCGCCTCCAACGATCCCATGGCGATTTTTTTGACCGTCGGCCTTCTGGAAGTGATGGTAAACGACATGCCGCCGGGCCTTGGGCTGTTGCAGCTGTTCGTGACGCAGATGGGCGTGGGCGCTTTGGTGGGGCTGGGGATAGGCTGGGCATCGGTCAAGCTGATCAACCGGATCCACCTGGTGGCCTCCGGGCTCTATCCTGTCATGGTCGCCGCCTGCGGCTTTCTATCGTTCGGTATCGCGGCCAACCTCGGGGGCAGCGGCTTTCTTGCCATTTTCCTGACCGGTGTGGTGATCGGTAACCGCCGGATCGCCTTTCAGCGCAGCATCTTCCTGTTTCACGATGGTCTGGCCTGGCTGAGTCAGATCGCCATGTTCGTCGTGCTGGGTCTCTTGATCAACCCGCCCTCGCTACTCGAGGTATGGTGGCAAGGGCTTTTGATCGCGGCGGTTTTGATTCTCGTGGCCCGCCCGCTGGCGGTGATTCCGATTTCGAAGCTGTTCGGCTTCAACGCTCGTGAAACGAGCCTGGTTTCCTGGGTGGGCCTGCGGGGCTCGGTGCCGATCATTCTGGCCATTTTCCCCTTGATCTTCGGGCTCGAAAGCGCGCCGCTGATCTTCAACGTCGTGTTCTTCGTAGTGCTGATCTCCGCCTCCATTCAGGGCACGACGCTGCCGATGGTGGCGCGTAAATTGAAGTTGACCGAGCCGCCGCCGGCTCAGCCCGCGGCTAGCCTGGAGATCACCGCGCTTGAAGAGGTCGATGCGGATATCGTCGAGTACCGCCTCAGCGAGCAGCCTCGAGCCGAGGGGCGACGTCTTTCGCAGCTGGCGCTACCGGAAACGACCGTGGTCGCGATGATCACGCGCGGCCCCACGGTGATACCGCCGCGCGGCTCCACCGAGTTGAAAGCGGGAGATCATCTCTTCGTGGTACTGCGCCCCGAGACGCGCCCTTTCATCGACCGCGTATTTTCCGACGCGCCGGAAGGATCCGACACGGAATTTCCCGACAAGCCACTGCGGCTCAAGGGCAGCACGCGACTCGTCGATCTGCGCGACTCCTACGGCATTCGCACGTCCGAAAGCGAGGAGATAACGCTTGATCGGTTACTGCACGAACGCCTTTCGACGCCGCTCAAGGCAGGCGATACGCTGTCTCTGGGGAACATTACGCTGAGCGTGGAGGGGCTTTTGGGCGACCGGGTGACGACCGTCGCCTTGACGATCACCGAGAGCTCCACTTGATCGAAAAACGGGCATGGCGACATGCCCTTTTCCTGACAGGCGCTTGTCGTATTGCGCCACGCACGTCGATCATGGCTGGCTGACGACGTGCTCAGACTGGGTCAGGCGGCTTCGTAAGCCGCCTTCAAGCGGTAGAACTCGTCGACGATCGCCGCCATCTGCAGGTCGTCGTAGTCACACAGCCCGCTGACTACGAGCTTTTTCGAGCCCACCCCGACCGGCTCTCCCGCCGATTCGATGGCGAACTCCAGAAGCGCTTCGGCGCGCTTGCCCTGAACGTCGAGCGAGGAGTCGGTCAGCGCCAGGTTCGGTGTAAAGCCGTCAAGCCTGGTCAGCGAAAAACCCATGCTGTCGTAGATCACCAGCGGGCGCTTGGGGTTGAACATCACCCCGTGCTCCTCCATGAGCGGCTTCAGGTAGTGCGGGAAGTTCTTGCCTGAAAACGCCACGTAGCAGCGCGCGAAATTTTCGATCACGTGCGGGTCGAACGTGGTATCGCCCTGGCGGGTGACATGCAGGTAGCACTTGCCGCTGTCATCGCCCACGTGGATCTTGCCGTCTTCGCTCTCGCTGAACGTGAGCGGCGTGTCCGCCGCTACCATATTGGTAAAGCGAAACTCCATATGGCGCGACAGACCGAACCTGGCCAACACCAGGGTGAACAGCAGATCGCCGGGCACGCAGAAGCGCCGCGCATCCGGATTGTGGATGGGGTTGTAGTCACCGGCGACGCCTTTGGCGAAACGGCTGGCCTGCTCGGCGGAGATCACCACATGGTCTCCGCGCTGCGTGTAAAAATCCTTGAACATGGCTTTGCTGCCTGCCTAGCGTTGAAGTCGAAAACCCATATCAGTCCCTTGTCGCGCATAATGCCATAAAACATGCGCCAAAAGGAGCCATTATCAAACGCTCTACGTCTTCGAAAACGCGCGTGGTTCGTCATTCGCTGCTCGCCCTTTCGATCGTTTTGATCGCCGCTATTATGCTTTCGATGCTGTGGTGGCTTTCGAGTTCGCTGCTGCTCAACAGCCAGTGGGCGGCCGACCGGCTCTCTCAAATCGAAGGCGTCGAGGTGCAGTGGCAGCGCGCAAGCTCCCGCCACCCCGGCCGCTGGGAGGTCGAAGGCCTGACGCTGACCCGCCAGGACCCGACGCTCCCTGTCAGCATCAGCGCCGAGCGCGCCACGCTTTCGCTCTCGCTGCTTTCGCTTTTAACTGGAAAGCTGCACATTCACGCCCTCGATGCCGAAGGCATTCGCCGCTTTCGCGTGGGCGATGTCGCGCTGACCGCCGAGGGTACGCTCAGGCTTGTCGATACCGCCTTCAGCGGCGACACACTCTCGGCCGGCGAGCTGACACTGGCCGTGGCCAACGGCCAGCTGACGCGCTTGAGGGATAGCGCCACGCTTGCCCGCGACGTACGCCTCGACGCCCGGGCCACGCTCGCACCCACCGCCACCTCGGCGCAAGAGCCGGCAATGCTTGCCGAAGCGCTGCTCGACGCGCTCACGGCCAAGCTCGATGCCTCGGCCCGGGCGGACGCCTGGGATGTATTCATGCCCTATCTCGAAGCGCTGCCCGGCGTCAGCCTGGCGGGAAACGGGGCGCTCACGGTGGCACTCGGCATCGAGCGCGGCGTGCTGACCCATGAAAGCGAGGTGGCGCTTCGCGCCCCGGCGCTGCGCCTGGGGCTCGACACCGCGACACTTCTACGAACGCCCCAGCCCGAGGCGCTGGCCGAGCATAGCGCGACGGGCAGTGGCCTGGTGCGTTTGAACGTGGACGACGACGCGCTGAACTTTCGCGCCGCGCTCGAGGACGTGGTACTCGCCGACCAGACGCCCTACGCCGACCAGGCCTCGTTCACGGCCACCGCGACCACGGCCAACCAGCGCCTTGATCAATTGGCGCCGCCGCGCGGCGCCGAGATAGCGCTGGAGGGCCGGGTAAGGCGCCTGGACATGCTCGACCGCTACGCCAGTCCCGCCGCCCCGGCGCCGCTGGCCTTCGAGGGCCAGGGGCGGATCAGCGCCCGCGCCGAAATCCAGGACGCCGCGCTTTACCGCGCCGCGCTCGACGTCGAGGCCGACGGGCTCAGCGCCACTTACAACGCGTTCACCGCCCGTGGAAACGGCGTGCTGCGCGCCTCGAACGAGCCCGGTGCCCTGGTCGAGTCCTCGCTTTCACTCAGCAGTGCCACGCTGACCCACCAGGACCGTACGCTGCTGGCCGACGCCGACATTACCCTGGCGCTGGAAAGCCCGCTCGAGGCGCCGACACTTGATGAGATCAGCGCGCGCCTGACCTGGCAGAACGCCACGATGCCGGATATTGCCGCCCTTTCGCCGTATCTCGCGGCGGCGCTGCCGAGCCCGCAGGCGCTCGAGCTCGAAAGCGGCCAGGCGCGCAGCCAGGGGCAGCTTTCGCTTGCCGATAACCGGCTCCAGGGCGAGCTGTCGCTCGTTGGCGAGCGCTGGGGCACGCGCCTGCCGGGTGACGATCAGCCGCGCCGTCTCGAGAGCGACGCCCGCCTGACGCTCTCCCTTCAAGACGCCGCGCTCGACGGCTCGGCGTTTGACCTCAGTGGCTCCCGGCTTCGCTGGCAGGTGGCCAGCGCCACGGCCTCGACCGAGGCGCTCGAAAGCGAGCTGGTACTGCGCCTGGGGCGGTTTCAGCGCCGGGACGGTGAACTCGGCGGCCAGGTTCGCCTGGAAGGCGAGGTGCAGCGCCTTGGTTTTCTCAACGCCTTTCTTCCCGCGGGGCCGGGCTTGGCCGTCGACGGCAGCGGCGAACTCTTTCTGGAAACGGCGTTCAGCGGTAGCGACCTGCTCCCCCCGACCCGGCTGCGGGTGGATGCCAATAACCTTGAGGCGCACTTTCTCGACTACACCGCTTTTGGGCGCGGCGAGCTTCGCGCCGAGCTTTCGAGTCGCGACGACGCCTCGCTAACGCTGGCCATTCCTCGCTTCGAGCTGACCCGCCAGGGCGGCGAGCGCCCGGCGCTGGCCGGGCGCCACCTGGCGCTCACCACCCAGACAGCGCACTTTCGCGACGTGCGCGAAACGCCTTCGCCGGAGCAGTTCACCACGCGCATCCAACTGCCCATCGTCGAGGTACCGGATATCGCTCGCTACAACGACTACCTGCCGGATACCGAGGGGCTTGAACTACTGGGCGGCCAGGCGAGCCTTGAAAGTGAATGGCGCCTTGACGGCTACCGCGCCGAGGGCGAGGTGACGCTGCGCGCCTTTCGCACCGAGCTTGCCCTTCTAAAGCAGCGCCTGCGCGGCGATCTCACGCTCCACCTGGCCCTCGACGAGGGCGACTGGCAAACCCGGCGTTTTCGCGCCCGCGACTCCAGGCTCACGCTCGAGAACGTCTTTCGTTTGAGCGACCAGGGCGCTCAGGATGCGGGCTGGTGGGTGCGCCTGGAGCTGGTCGATGCCGCGCTCACCTGGGCCGAGCCGATCGAACTGTCGAGCTCGCTGCGCTTGAGCATGCGCGACACGGGGCTTCTGGCGCGGCTGTTTCTGGCCCGCGCTCGGAGCAACGAATGGCTGGGGCGGCTTCTGAGC
Source organism: Halomonas sp. HNIBRBA4712 (assembly GCF_043558675.1). Lineage (NCBI taxonomy): Bacteria > Pseudomonadati > Pseudomonadota > Gammaproteobacteria > Oceanospirillales > Halomonadaceae > Halomonas > Halomonas sp. HNIBRBA4712. The sequence continues at coordinate 156,697 of NZ_JBIFXR010000003.1, forward strand.
GTACATGGCATCGAAGGGCGGGCCAATGTAGCGATCAGCGGCGAGCGCATTCACCTGCATGATTTAGCACTGGGCGGCGGGCCGCTTTCGCTTTTATCGGATATTACGCTCGGTGAACAGGGCGTAAGCGGCGCACTCTATGCCCGCCTGGGGGCGCTGGGGCTGGGGGTCGAGCTGATTGACGGCGAGCCGAGCCTGCACCTTTTACAGCCCAGACGCTGGTTCGACGGCTGGCGCGCGACCCGGGCGCCGCGCTGGTAAAACGATTAGCGCCGGCGGCGCGGGCGCTCGCGGCGAATCATGCGCACCCGCTCCTTGGCTTTTTCAGGCGTGGAGAGCGCGCCGGGCTCGGCATCGCTTTCCGGCGGTGCCACGCTCACCCAGGCGAACTGCGGCAGCGCCAGGTGCCAGCGGATGGCGGCCAGGCGAAGCCCCAGGGTCGTGCACAGCGAAGCGCCGATGGCGACGCCGAGCGGCGCGCTGAAAGCGTAGAGCGCGGCATAGACGATGCCACCGGCCATGGCGGCGGTAGCGTATATCTCTTCGCGCAGCACCATCGGCACCCGCTGGGCGAGCACGTCGCGCAACATCCCGCCGGCGACCCCGGTCATGATGCCCATCAGCACCGCCACCACGCCGGCGTGCCCCAGTATCAGCGCCTTGTGGGTGCCGATCACGGTAAAAAGCGCAAGCCCGAAGGCGTCCGCCACCGGTAGAAAGCGGCGCGAGAGCCGGTGAATGTAGTGAAACCCCAAAAGCGACACGCCCACGGTCAGCAGAATCACCCAAAGGTAGGCCGGGTCGCTGACCCAGAACACCGGCCGGATACCCAGCACCAGATCGCGCAGCGTGCCGCCGCCGATGCCGGTCACCGCAGCCAGCACCAGCATGCCGAACGGGTCCATGCGCGAGCGACACGCCAGTATCACCCCGGAAAGGGCAAATACGATTACCCCGGCCATGTCCAGCCAGTAAACCACTCCCGTCACGCGCGCCTCTCCTGAACCGATTCCGATAGCCGGGGGATGGTACTCTTTTTGTGCTGTCCGTGTCCGCGCCACCGATGGCCGCGCCGACAAGTACCGTGACGCCTGGCGCCGATTGCCGGTATGCTACGAGAATGACCACCCCGAAACCGAGTTAGCTCGTAAATGTCAGCTCGACGGCGGGCACGGCTCTCACGCCCCCCTTCGAGTTCTGATTTTCAATCACGGATCTTCAACCCCCAGGAGTAAGCCCATGGAGTGGAACCCCGCCTATAGCTGGCTCGTGCTGGCGCTGCTCTTGAGCCTGGCCGAGCTCACCTCCGGCGCCATGCTGCTGTTGGCGCTGGGCATCGCCGCGGCGCTGACGGCGCTGGTGACCGCGCTCGGCCTGGGAGTGCCCTGGCAGCTGCTCTGCATGGGTATTTTCTCCGGCGTGCTGGTGCCGCTGGGTATCCGCTACATTCGCCCGCGTTTTTCACCGCGCGGCGTGGCCTACGGCACCACCGGTACCGGGGTGGAGAAAGGCAATCGTTATACCACGTTAGAGCGCGATTATGACGGCGCCACGGGGATCAAGGTCAACGGCGACTTCTACCGCCTGCGCGTGCTGGAAAGCGGTGACACCGCGTTACCCCCGGGCACCGAGGTCATTTTCAAGCGATTCGAGGGCACTACCGCGCTGGTCGTGCTCACTCCTCCCCCCGACCCGACCCACCACGACAACGCTCACAAGAAGGAGCCCTGAAGATGGATCTACCCATTAGCCCTGGCCTGTTGATCAGCCTGATCGTTCTCATCATCGGTATCACCATCATCGTCAAGGGGCTGGTCATCGTGCGCCAATCCGAAGTGATGGTGGTCGAGCGGCTCGGCTCGTTCAACCGCGTGCTCGAAAGCGGCATCAACGTCATCATCCCGTTCATCGAGCAGCCGCGCGCCATCACCATGCTGCGCTATCGCAAGCTCGGCGACGAGTACCAGGCGATCACTACCGATGAGATCCGCATCGACCGCCGCGAAACGGTGATGGATTTTCCCGGCCAGCCGGTGGTGACCACCGACAACGTCACCGTGCGCATCAACGGCGCGCTCTACTTCCAGATCATCGACCCCAAGCGAGCGGTGTACGAAGTGGAAAACATGAGCCAGGCCGTCGAGGTACTGGCCAAGACCACGCTGCGCTCGGTGGTCGGCAAGATGGAGCTCGACAAGCTGTTCGAGTCCCGCGCCGAGGTGAACAACGAAATCCAGGCGGCGATGGAGGAGCCCGCCTCCAAGTGGGGGGTGAAGATCTCTCGCGTCGAGGTGCAGGATATCGCCATGCCCGAAGAGGTGGAGTCCGCCATGCGCCTGCAGATGGCCGCCGAGCGTAAGCGCCGGGCCACGGTGACCGAGGCCGAAGGCGAGAAATCCGCGGCGATCGCCATGGCCCAGGGCCAGCGAGAATCCGCCATCCTCAACGCCCAGGGCGACAAGGAGTCAGCGATTCTGCGCGCCCAGGGCGAGCAGGAGTCGATCAAGCTGGTACTCAACGCCATCGGCGAAAGCGAGGAAAACAAGCGCACCGTGGTGGGTTATTTGCTGGGGCAAAGCTACATCAAGGTACTGCCCAACATGGCCAAGGACGGCGAGCGAGTGTTCGTGCCCTACGAGTCCTCGGCGCTTTTGGGCTCGATGGGCATGTTCCGCGAAATGGCAGGCTCGCCGGAAGACACCGTAGCCAGCCACCTGCGCGAGGGCGCTTCAAGAAGCGCGCGCCACAGCGCTTTCCAAAGCGGCGTCGTGGGGGGTGCAGCAGGCCAATAACGGTTTTTCACCTCACGCCAAACGCCAGGCACCGAGCGCAGGGCTCGGTGTCGCTTCAAGACGCGATACGCCGCGCTACATCAGCAGAAGAGCCCGTGCCCAGTGGTTCGCCAGCCATGAAATGCTCGGCGAACAGCCGGTAATCCTGCGCGACGCAGGCGGCATAGCCACGGGCAAACGCCGCCACGCTTTCGATGAACGCCGCCTCGTCTCTGGCGGCGCGCTCACATACTGCCTCGGCAAACCCGGCTTCACCGCGGTTCAGCGCCGTGGCCCCCTGCACGTGAAGATCCGCCAGCATGGCGCCCCACTGCTGCGCGAGTTTGCAATACGCCTTGGCGCCCTTGATCTTGTGGGTGGGCAGGCGTTTTTGAAAGCCGGGCAGCTGGCGAACCGCCAGAATGCGCTCATTGAGCGTGATCCAGCCAAGGTAGGCATCAAAATGTGATGAAAGCGCGTGCGCGGCGGCGGCGTGGCGAAGCCCCTCGTTAAGAAAGAGCTTGCGCCAAACCTGCTGGTCCGCCCTGCTCAGAAGATGAAACGCCTGGGGCGGGCGCTGCTCCTTGACCTCGAGGATGACGTTATCGTGCTCGTCTTCGTGGCCGCCCTCGAGCAGCACGTAATAGTGCTCGAGCCCCGCCTCATCAAGCCTGCGCGCGGTGTCCTTGCCCCTAAAGTGGTGGGCATCGCCCTGCCTTGCCGGGGTCTTGAGCGTCTGCGGGTAGTCGTTTTCGATGATTCGCTTGAGCCGGCTGGCGACGTCCGCAGGCAGGTTGGCGAGCTTCTGCGACCCCGTCACGAAACGCCGGTTCTGGTGCTCGTCGAGCTCGGTCCACTTCGCGAGTGCCCGCCCCGGGTGCTGCTTGTCCGCCACTTTGCGCAGAAACGCCTTGAGCGGGCCCTTCGCGCTTTCAAGCGCACCCGCCCGAGCGGGCTGGCCGTCGCGGTGAGCCTTTAGAGCCTCGAGATAGCCTCGGGCCAGCGCTTCCAGCGCCCGGTCGATCCCCTTGTCGGAAAGCCCGGCGTTTTCGCGTGCGTCCAGCGTCAGGCTCGTGGCCAGCCGCCATAGATCGAGCTGGTAATCGCCGATCAGCGCGTGATCCAGCGATGTCAGGGTGTAGTGAGGCGGATGCTGAGGATAGCCCACGGCGGCGAAGCTCCCCACCCGCGCATCGCCGTGAAGCCAGGTGCGGGTTTGCGGCCAGCCGCCGAAAAGCGCGAGGCGCCAGTCATGCCAGGCGTCCTGCCAGTAAAGATGATCCGAGGCGTCGAAAAAGCGTCGCGGCGACGCCGCCATACGAGCGAATTTCGCCTGGCGATGCGCCGCCGAAAGCGTTTCATTGACGCTGTAGATCGACTCGATGACCTGCTGAGGGCGGTCTCTTCCGACCCGTTCGTGGCTCATGGCGCTGCCTTCGTTGATGAGTGCAAGCCCCAGCATAGCCGCGTTTCATGAACGCTGTGAGTCAGCTACCTCGAGCGACAGCGCCCCGGCGCGCCGGAACCCGCGCGGCGCCGCGATGCGGAAAAAGCGCTCGACCACGCTCGCCTCCACCGCCGGGGTGACGAGCGAGACCAGAACGAACACCGGCAGATTGAGCATCAAGCCCCAGAAGCCGGCGTGAATGCCCAACGGATGCGACCACACCGTGGTGAACGCCACGGTGACCACGAAACCCGATAGAATCCCCGCCATCACACCCAGTGTGGAGGCCCGCGGCCAGAAGAACATGCCGATGAACGCTGGCAGCACCTGGGAGGCAAAGCCCAGCCCTACCAGCAGAATCATCACCAGGCTCCCCGGCTCGGCAATCGCCAGCGGCGCGACGATCAGCGCCATCACCGGCAGCAGCAGCCAGCGGGCGAGTTTGGCGGTGAACGCATCGGAAAGCTTGAACAGCGGCTGCAGCACGTCCTTGGTGATCGAGAGTGCCACCGAGTGAATGAACGGCTCGCTCGACGACATCGAGGCGGCGAGCGTCCCTGCGCCCAGAAGCCCCACCAGCACCACCGGCAAATTCGCCATGGCGTACTCCAGCACTACGGTGTCGGCGCGAGCCAACTCCGGCAGCGAAAAGATGCCGATGAAACCGACCACCACCATGGGCAGGATCACCACATAATACGTGGGCAGCCAGGTGGCGCTGCGCCGAATGGTGCGCGCCGAGGACGCGCACATCCACTGGGTCCACACCGGCGGCATGAACGAGAACATCGACACGATGATCGAGGTGGTCCAGAAGCTGAAACTCATGTCGCCCTTGGCACCGGGCAGGGTCAAAAACTCTGGGTTCTCCGCCTGGAGTCGCTCGAACAGCGCGGCCACATCGAGCCCGCCGGTGGCGCTGTGCAGCGCCCAAAGCCCTACCGACCAAGCGACCACCAGCATTAGCGCCCCCTGGAAGGCGTTGGTGCGCCCGATCGCGCGCTGGCCGCTCACGTAGAGATACACCGCGATGCAGGTAAGCACGATGATCACCCCGAGCCACACGGGAATCATCCCGCCACTCATCACGAACAGGATATAGGCGGAGCCCACGGTCTGCAGCACCGCCACGGCGACCGAGCCCACCGCCATGACCAGCGCAGAAAGCCCCCCGAGCGCCGGGCTCTGGTATCGGTCGGCGATGGCGCTTGCCTGGGTCACATGACCGAACTGCTCGCCGAACTGCCACACTTTGGGGCCGAAATACCAGGCCACCAGCGCCAGATAGGCGAGATACACCGCCACGTAGAACACCGCAATGCCCTTGGAGTAGGCCCAGCCCGGCGCCCCCATGAAGGTGTAGGCGCTCACGCTACCGGCGGCGATCAGTAGATACAGCGTCACCGGCCCCATACTGCGACCGGCCACGCCCCACTGCTCCAGCGACTCCATACGGTGCCCGGCCCGGGCCTTCAGGCCAATGATCATCGCGCTGGCGATATACCCGAGCGTAATGACGAGCGGCCAGGCGCTATTCATGACCATCCCCCTCGACAATGCGATTGCCGATCAGCATCACGGCGACGCAGGCGAAGATGATCACGTAGCTCCAGACGATCATCAGCGGCAGGCCGAACAGTAGAACTACGCGGTTGAACAGCCCGATCACCGGCCAGGTACCGGCCAGTACCAGGCCAACGAAGGCGGCAAGCAGCCCCCACCCTGCGCGGGAGGTGGGGAGAACGAAACGTTGACGCATGGTAATTCCCTTTGAAGTGGTAGTAGGCATATTGTTATCGAGAGTCACGCAGGATGGGTGAGCAGTGAAGGCCATTGCGGGGGAAGCGCAAGGCAGCTCTGTAGCTGGTAAGCCAGCTTGAGCACTCCGTGGTCATTGAAGCGCGGCCCGATCAGTTGAACGCCGATGGGCATTCCCTCGCGGCTATAGCCGGCATTGAGCGAAATCGCCGGCTGCTCGCCCATGTTCCAGGGCACGGTGTAGGCAATGTGCTCGAATGGCCGGCGAGGATCGTCGGTGGGCGACGCCCACTCGGCGGGGAAGGCAACGTTGGGTGTGGTGGGCGAGATCACGAAATCGACATGGTCGAACACGGCCTCGCTCGCCCGGCGCATCGCCATGGTCTGCTGGAAGCCGTTCACCACGTCTTGGGCACTCGAGGCCTTGGCGGCACTGGCCCACTCGGTAATGGCAGGCAGCACTTGGGCGCGCTCCTCAGCGGAAAGCTTCTCGAGCTCGGTCTGCTGGCGCGCCTGCCAGAACCGATCCAGCCCGTCGAGCATCTCTCGAGTCAACACCGGGGCCACTGGAACGAGCTTGGCGCCGCATGCTTCCAGTGCCTGGGCGGCGGCAACCACCGCTGCCTCGATCTCCTGCGCCAACGGCAACCCACAGCCAGCATCGAGCATCAGCCCGATACGTAAACCGCTCAGATCGAGCGCGAGGTCCTGCCAGTCGATCGTCTCCGGCGGCAGGCGCATGGCATCTCGCCGGTCGGTTCGGCTCAGGCTCGGCATGACCAGCGCCGCATCCTCGACACAGCGCACCATGGGCCCGGCGCAGCGACCGACGTAATAGGGGTCGATCGGAATGCGCCCGAGGGTCGGCTTGAAACCGACCACGCCGCACCAGGCGGCGGGCAGGCGTACCGAGCCGCCGATGTCGGTGCCGATATGCACCGGCCCGAAGCCAGCCGCCGCCGCTGCCCCGGCGCCGGAGCTCGACCCGCCAGTGTTACACTCGAGGTTCCAGGGGTTGCGGGTCAGCCCGTGAAACGATGAAAGCCCTGACGAGAGCATGCCAAAATCCGGGCAGGTAGTCTTGCCAAGCAGCACCGCGTTGGCCTCACTCAGGCGCGCGGCAGGCGGCGCGTCAGCCGCCGCCAGGCTCTGGTCGCCCAGCCCCGTCCCCACCGGAACCGGCTGACCCTGAGTGGCCACCAGCTCCTTAAGCGTAATCGGGATGCCGTCGAGCGCCCCCAGGCTCTCGCCTTTCGACCAGCGGGCGGTGGAGGCCTTGGCGGCGCCCAGAAAGCGCTCCGGCGAATAGGCGTACAGCGCGTTGATCTGGCCTTCGTACCGCTCGATATGAGCCACCAGGTCCTTGGCCACCTCGTCGGGAGAGAATGTCTTGTTCCGGTAGCCATCCAGCAGTTGAGTGGCCGTCAATTGATGAAGCTCGAACATGCCGTCGTCCTTTGCGTTGTTATCGACGCGTCCAGAATGGCGTGAGTCAGCACACTATACTATTTCAATTTGAACGACGGCGTGTCCACTTTTTGTGTGCACCTTCAACGACAGAGATCAACGCACGGCGCTGTCACGACTCGCTGTCGTGAGCCTGCAGCGCCTTGGCCAGCAGCGACAGGCATGCCTCAACTGCAAAACTGCGCGTACGGTGGCGAAAAACGCACAGATCCATGCGCGCGGGTTCGAGTTCGTCTGGCGCGAGGGGAACGCTTGTAAGCTCGCCCTGGCGGCACTCCCGAGCCACCGCCATGGGCGGCAAAACCAGCACGCCAGCCCCGTTCAAGGCCAGCGCCTTCTGGGTCTCGAGAGAGGCGGTATCGAAGGTGGGCATGAGCTTGATACCCGCTCGGTGAGCGCTGCGTTCGAAAGCCTGACGTGCCCCGAAGGCTTCACCCGGCAAGATGATGCGGTGCTCCGCCAAGCGCTCAAGCGTCACTTCGCCCAAAGCGGCCAGCGGATGCTCCGGCGCCATCACCGCATGGTGCTCCAGTCGGGCGCTTTCCAGGATCAAGATATCTTCGTGGCGCGGCATGAAAAACGAGAGGCCGATATCCGCAGTCCCCAAGCGCAGGCCTTCCACCACCTGCCCGGCGCTGGCGATGCCGATATCAAAATTCAGCCGTGGGTAGCGCTGCCCCATGTCGGCGAGCGCCGGGGCCAGCAGCCCCACCACCACGCCTTCGGCCACCTGCAGACGTACCCGGCCGGTACGCAGGCCCTTGAGATCGGCGATATGCTCCTGAACGCGCTCCAGGTCGCGCAAGGTGTGCTGGGCCTGAGCGGCGAGCAGCTCTCCGGCAGCGGTCAGGCTGATGCCGTTGGGGCCGCGCTCCAGAAGCGGCGCGCCCATCTGATGCTCCAACAGGTCGATTTGGCGGCTGATCGCCGTGGGCGCGATATGCAGCTTGGCCGCCGCCTGGCGTAACGAACGACACCGCGCCACGGTGTCGAAGTAGTGAAGCGCGCGGCCGCTGATCATGGGGTACTCCTTGTTTTGAAACGTGATCGCGGCTCAGGTGTTCTGCCGCACGAACTCGAAGGTTTGCGGGTGCTGCTCGCAGTAAAAAAGATAGATGAGCCCGACCGCTCACCAGTCCAGGTTCGCCTCGCCTTCAGAGTCGATCTGGGCGTGAAACCTCACGGGCGTTTGGCAGTGGGGGCCGTCGGGCACGCGTGCGTCTTGCAATCAGCGGGGCAAGCAGCGCGTCGAGTTGATCTTCCATGACACCGTCCTTTGTCGATCAGGCGACTCTAACCTGAATCCCGGCGCGGTATAAGCGCCCTGGGCCGGGAGGGGAACACGGCGCCGCTGATCACGACCCGGATTTGACCATCTCGATATGCGGGATGCCGTCTTCATCAAAGGGTTCGCTTACGGTTTCAAAGCCGAGCGAGGCGTAAAACCCTTCGAGGTGCGCCTGGGCGCCGATGCGAATGCCGTGGCCCGGGTAGCGCTCCTCGGTAAAGCGGATCGCCTCGACCATCAGGGTACGGCCGAACGCGCGCCCGCGATACGTACTCACGGTCATGACCCGACCGACCGAGGGCTCGGCGAACTTGTCTCCCGGCCCGATCACACGTACGTAGGCCGCAAGCTTACCCTCGACAGTGGCGCGCAAATGCCAAGCCAGCGGGTCGAGGCCATCCACCTCCTGATAAGCGCAGGCCTGCTCGACCACGAATACCGCTTCCCGGGCGCGCACGATCTCGTGAAAGGTGTGAAGGTCAAGTTGGTCAAAGCGTGACCAGTCAAATTTCAGGGACACGGTAAGGCCTCATCCGACGAAAACCCGGGATTATACGCCATCGATTCAGGCGTTCGAATGACCTCTTTTTTAAAACCAATAATTATTGAAAACGATTATCATTTATTTTAGTATTCGCGAATTGCCGAAAAGTTCCATTTCACAAAATGCCTTGCTCTCGGAGCCCACCCCCATGCTTCGCTTGTCCCCCGCGCTTTTCCCGCTGCGTACCCTGGCGGCTGCCACGTCACTGGCCTTCTCCGGTGCGCTGGCCGCCCAACAAACTCAGGACGTGGAGAGCGAGACGCTCTACGTGACGGCGGAAGCCATTGCGACCCAGGCCCTGGGCTCCTCCACCATTACCGAAGAGCAGATCGAGCGTCGCCCACCGGGTAACGACCTCTCCGAGATCATTCGCCGCATGCCCGGCGTCAACCTGACCGGCAACAGCGCTTCCGGCCAGTACGGCAACAACCGCCAGATCGATCTGCGCGGCATGGGTCCGGAAAACACCCTGATCCTGATCGACGGCCGCCCGGTGCAATCGCGTAACGCCATCCGCATGGGCCGAAGCGGCGAGCGCAACACCCGCGGCGACACCAACTGGGTGCCCGCCAATGCCGTCGAGCGCATCGAGGTGCTGCGCGGCCCGGCGGCGGCGCGCTACGGCTCCGGTGCCTCGGGCGGTGTGGTCAATATCATCACCAAGGCGCCTTCCGATACTTTGGGTGGCTCCGTAAGCGTTTACGGGCGCCTGCCTGAGGATAGTAACGAGGGTGAAAATCGCCGCGCCGGGTTCGTGCTCAGCGGCCCTCTCGTCGATGATTTCTCCTTCCGCCTGTACGGCAACGTCAGTACCACCGACGCCGACTCGCTGGCGGTCAACCGGGATTTCGCCAGCGACCCCGACGCCACACCGCCAGCCGGGCGCGAAGGCGTGCGCAACCGCGACATCAACGGCCTCTTGCGCTGGGACGTCAACGACGCCAACGTGATCGAGCTCGAGGCGGGCACCAGCCGCCAAGGCAACATTTACGCGGGCGACCGGGCGGTCAGCACAAGCGGCAGCGACCTTCTCACCGAGCTTGCCGGAGACGGCGCCGAAACCAACCGGCTGTACCGCAACACCGCCTCGCTGACCCACCGCGGCAACTGGGGCGAAGGCAACACCTCGCGCGTGACCCTGGGCTTCGAAGGCACCAACAACTGGCGCTTGAACGAAGGACTGGCGGGGGGCGTGGAAGGCAGCATCAACACCGAGGCCGAGGGGTCGGTGTCACGGCTTCGCAACTACACTTTCGACGGCGAAGTGAACATGCCCACCGAAATGGCGGGCAATACCCACGTCTGGACGCTGGGCTTCGAGCACCGCAACAACCGTCTGGAAGACCCCTACTCCGTCGAGGGCGCAAGAAGCTGGGGCGCGGCCGTGCCCGGGCTCGATCCGAACAATCAGGATGGCAAGGCGGACGACCAGACCTATGCTCTGTTCGCCGAGGACAACATCTACCTGGGCGAGCGCTGGGTGGTAACGCCGGGCCTGCGCGTGGATCACCATAGCCAGTTCGGCACCCACGCAAGCCCGAGCTTCAACACCCAGTTCTTCGCCACCGATACCGTGACCCTAAAGGGCGGCATCGCCCAGGCCTTCAAGGCGCCGAACCTTTATCAGTCCAACGACAACTACCTCTACTACACCCGCGGCTTTGGCTGCCCGTTCAATTACACCGGCAATAGCGGTGGCGGCTGCTACGTTCAGGGCAACAGCGATCTTGACGCCGAAACCAGCCTGAACAAGGAGCTCGGCATCGAGTGGGCGGACAACGGCTACCAGGCCTCGCTGACCTACTTCCACAACGACTACGACGACCGCATTCAGGCGGGTCTCGACGAGGTGGGCCGTACGGTGGCCGACAACGGCGGTATCTTCCAGTGGGAGAATGCCTCCAAGGCGGTGGTTAGCGGCTTCGAGGGTAACCTGCGCGTGCCGCTCATTGGCCACAACGGCAGCACCCTGAGCTGGAACAACAACTTCACCTACATGATAGAGAACGAAAACAAGGATACCGGACAGCCGCTGTCGATCATTCCCGAGTACACGCTGAACACCTCGCTTGACTGGTGGATCACGCCGGATCTCTCGGTACTGCTTTCGGGCACCTGGTACGGCAAGCAGGAACCGGCGACGCGCAGCATCAGCGGAACCCCCCAGACCGGCGACGCGCTCGACACGCGCAGCCCCTACAGCGTGTGGGGTCTGAACGCCCAGTACTACGTGACCGAGGATGTGCGCATCGGTGCCGGTGTGGAGAACCTCTTCGACGAACGCTTGTTCCGCGAAAGCAACAGCAACGGTGCCGGCGCGGCGACCTACAACGAGCCGGGCCGCGCCTACTTCATGTCTCTCAACGTCGACTTCTGATCACACCCTGTATGTTCAACGACACTCGATCTCTGCCGCGCGCCCATCGCGCGGCCATCACCTTACTGGCGCTGGCCATGATGCTGGCGCTGGCGGGCATCGCCCAAGCCCAACAGCGTGACCCCAACCTTTCGCTTCAACACAGCGTGCTCGACGAAACGTTCCGGAGCTACCGCTTCGAGCGTTTCACCGTACAAAGTGCCGACGAGCAGCGCCGCTGGCGCGTGACACTGGGCATCCCCCGAGAGGCGACGCCGGACACCGGCTTTCCCGCGTTCTGGATGCTCGACGGCAATGCCGCGCTGATGGAGTTCGATGCGCCGCTGCTCGAGGAGCTGGGCGACCAACTGGATTCGCCGGTACTGGTGTTCGTCGGCTACGACAACGATTTGCGCATCGACCCGGCGCGTACCCGGGACTACACCTTCGCGATGGACCCTTACCGCTCCGACGATACCCCGCCGAAGCGCATCGGCGGCGGCGCCGACGCGTTTCTGGAGGTGATCGAACGCACCATACGACCGGAAATCGCCCGCCGCGTGGCCACCGACCCGAGCCGGCAAACGCTCTGGGGTCACTCCTTCGGCGCGCTGTTCGCACTGCACACGCTCTATACCCGCAGCGGCGCCTTCACCACTTACGCCGCCGGCAGCCCGTCGCTCTGGTGGGCCGATGGCGCGCTTCTGGGCGAGCCGGAAGCACGCTTTCGTGCCAACAACGCTGGCCACCCGGCGCGCGTGCTGCTCAGCATGGGCGGCGGCGAACGCGAGCGCGACACCCGCCACCGGGACATGAGCGACCCGCGCGTGCAGGCGCATCTCAGACGCGTCGCCAACGCCCCACCGGACTCGACCGTACGCCTGGCTGAGCGCCTCAATCAGGTAGCCGGGCTCGACGTGACGTACCGCGAATTCCCGGAATTGACCCACGGCCTGACCTTTCGTGCCTCACTCATGGACGCCTTGCACGAAACGACTGGCATCACGGATTACAGCAGCACCCGCGGCACCCTTCGATGACATTTCGTCATCGCTTTCATGAACGACCCTCGATGGAGTAACGCCATGCAGCGCCTTTCCCAACGTTTTCGCCTGAAGCCTCTGGCGGCGATCGCCGTCACCCTGTGGTCTCTGCCGACGCTCTCCATGGCCCAGGTCTTCGGCCCGCCCGCGACCGACTTTCAGGGTGGGGTCGCCCCCTCCACGCCGCTAATTCAGCCGGGAAGCGACGTCGAATTCGTCGGCCGCCACTTCACGCCAGGCCAGACCGTCACGCTCTACCGCGGCACCACCGCGCTCAACGACGAGCCCTACACCGCCGATGACGAGGGCAGCTTCACCGCCACGTTCACCCTGCCCGAGGACGCCGTTCCCGGCCGTCACCCGCTGGTGATACTCGCCGAGAACCCTTACGCGGCGAGCATCGTCGAGCTCAAGATCTCGCCGGAGATCGCGCTCGCCGGTGAAGACGTCTTCGACGTGGTCGATGCCGCCCTGCCCGCCGGCCTGTATCAGAGCGCCTACAGCGATGAGAGCAACGCGCTGTTCGTCACCCGAGCCGTGGGCCGCCCGCCGGTCACCCAGTCGGGCCTTTTGAAGCTCGACCCCGACACCCTGGACGTGGTTGCCGAGGCCGCGCCGGAAGAAGTGCCCGGCTTCGATGACGCGCGTGTCTTTGCGGTGTATGGCGTGGGTGTGGACGATGCCAACGGGCACGTCTGGGTCACCAATACGCGGGAAAACACCGTAGCCGTTTATGATCAGGCGGATCTATCGCTGGTTAAGCAGTTCGAGCCCGGCACGGTACCCCACGCTCGCGACGTGATCGTCGACGCTCAGCGCGGCAAGGTCTACGCCTCGGCGACCGGCGAAAATACCCTGTCGGTGTTTGACGCTACCACCCTCGAGAAAACCGGTGAGATCGAGATTGCCTCCGAGATGCGCGGCGAGCAGTTCACGCCGATGAGTCTTGCGCTGGACGAAGCCTCCGGGCGCCTGTTCACCGTGAGCATCGCCACCCCGGAAGCGGTGGTCATCGATACCGAAAACGACCGCGTCGAAAAGGTCATCGCGCTTTCCAACGCCAGCCGCGCCTCCGGCGTTGCCTTCGATGCCGAAAACGACCGGCTGCTGGTCGTTTCGCAGGGCTCCGACAACCTGCTCTACGTCGACGTAGAATCCGGCGAGATCGTCCACGACGTACCCGTGGGCGCGGGGCCGCTCAACGTCGCCTTCGACGCCGCATCTGGGCTTGCCTACGTCAGCAATCGCGCCTCCGGCACCATCGCCGTGCTCGACCGCGACGGCGAACTCGTCGCCAATCTCGACGGCGGCAACTTCCCCAACCACGTCCACGCCGACGGCCAGGGCCACGTGTTCGCCGTCAATAAGGCGCGCGGTGAGGACGACCCCGAAGGCGATCGCATCCGCCGCTTGCAGCCGGCCGGCTGATGCAAACAGGCCACCGGCGCGTGCCGGTGGCCTATCAAATTGCCCAGATGAAGGCATACTGGCAGCCCGTTTCACTTCATTTCATGAGAGTCTGATCCTTGGCAGCCAAGCGCGACCCCACGCGGCTCATGGGCCGCACCGTGTTCGACGACCCGCCCGCCCAGTACCAGGTCGAGCGATTCGTCATCGAATGCCCCGCACACCCGCGCCGCTGGCGCATCACGCTGGCCACCCCCCGGCTAAGCGCGCCGACCGAGGGTTTCGACGCTTTCTGGATGCTCGACGGCAACGCCGCGATGATGACGTTCGACCCCGCCCAGCTAAGCGCCCTCGCCGACGGTCCCGCCCCACCGGTGCTAATCTTCGTTAGCCACGACAGCGACCTGCGCACCGACCCGGCCCGCTGGCGCGACTACCCGTTCAGCGTCTTGCCAGAGGACGAGCCGCTGCCTACTCCCTACCGGGGTGGCGGCGCGGATATCTTACTGGATACCCTGAAGCGCCAGGCGTGCCCGGCCATCGCCAAGCGCGTCGCGTTGAGCCAACGGCACACCCTCTGGGGCCACTCGCTGGGCGGGTTGTTCGCGCTCTACACGCTTTACACACGCCCGGGCGCGTTCACCACCTACGCCGCGGCCAGCCCCTCGCTCTGGTGGCACGAAGGCGCCTTGCTGGGCCGCCTGGAGCGCGATTTTCTGGCCCGCAGCGCTTCCCCAGCGCGGCTTCGCCTGACATTGGGCGGCGGCGAGCGCCACCGGGACGACCGCCAGCGTGATCTCGGCGACCCGCGGGTACGCGCCCATCTTCGCCGGGTGGCAAGCGTCCCCCGCGACGCCACGCTTCAACTGGCCGAGCGGCTTCGTCACTCTCCCGAACTCGAGGTCAGCTACCGGGAATTTCCCGGCCTCACCCACGGCGACACCCTGCGCGCCTCGCTGCTCGACGCCCTCGAGCGTGTCACGGGCACCGAGCTACCGGCCTGAGAAGCTAACCCAGCCGCCAGCGCAGCGGCGCAGCTCGATCGAGTACACCCTCGTCATTCCAGTCGGCCCAGCCGGCAAAGGGAATCGGCGTCTCGTCACTCAACCGGGAAAGTCGTGTCGACCAGCGGGTCTTGCATGCTTCGAGGTGGGTAGCCAGCGTACTTTCCTGCTGGTAGCGGATGCCGCCGCCCTGCACGCCATAGCTGACCTGAGGCGCCAGTACATCGAAGCCCACGTAGTAAAGCGACGAATGAATGGGCCAGAGCCACGCCACCATATCCCCCGCGCGGCCAAAAGGTTGGAAGGTGGCCTCGGGAGAACCAGCAGTCACCGATAGCATTGCTCGCTTGCCGCGAAAATAGCCGTGGTCGTAGCGCATCCGGCTGGTATAGCGCCCGCCATAGACCATCACGCGGTCGAACCACCCCTTGAGGATGGCGGGTTGCGCGTGCCACCAGAGCGGAAATTGAAAGATCACCAGATCCGCCCAATCGAGCATTGCCAGTTCGCGCTCGATATCCGCCGGCAGGGCATCGTTTTCGTAATGGGTCCGCTGTACGTCCAGGGGTGCGAAAGCAGCGTCGGGCTCGAGCTTCGCGTAGCGGTCGGCCTGCTCGACAGGCTCGAAGCCAGCCGCGAACAGATCGTTCACTTCCACGGTGTGTCCGGCTCGCTTGAGCTCGGTGACGGCCACGTCAACCAGCGCGCCGTTGAACGACGCCCGCTCCGGATGCGCCAGAATGATCAGTACGTTCATGAAAGTATCCTCTATCGCTGGGGGTCGACAGAGATTAATCTGTTCAAACCCGCATTTGGATTCCCCAAAAAAGAGAATCAACTTTGCATGAATGAACAGCGCCTTCGCTGGAACGACCTCGAGGTCGTACTCGCCGTCGCCCGGGCGGGTTCGCTTTCCGGGGCCAGCCGTCACTTGCAGGTGAGCCACGCGACGGTTTTTCGTCGTCTGCAGCAGCTTGAACAGCGCCTGGGCGTACAGCTGTTCGAGCGTCATCGCCAAGGGTACGTCACCACAGCCGCCGGGGAGGATCTGGCCGCCACCGCTACCCGGGTGGAGGCCGAGGTTCACGCCACCGAGCGGCGCCTGGCCGGCCAGGACGACAAGCCTGGCGGCACGATTCGCCTGACCACCACGGATACCCTTTTTGCCGGTCTGGTGAGCCCGCTGCTCGCGGATTTTCGCCGACGCTATCCTGACACCACCCTCGAGGTGGTCCTTTCGAATCAGCAGCAGAGCCTCTCCAAACGTGAAGCCGATATTGCGCTACGCCCAACCCCCGCACCGCCGGAGACGCTGGTGGGTCGGCGGGTAGAGTTCATTACCCAAGCGGTTTACGGCGCCAAAGCGCACTGGCAGACCTGCGCTTCGTTAGCCGAAGACACCCTGAGCACGCAGAGCTGGATCGGCCCGGATGTTCATCTGGGCGACCCGGTATTGGAGACATGGATGAAAGACAAGCCGACGCGCTACCGGCTGGACAGCCTGCTGGGGATACAGCTTGCGCTGCACCACGACGCCGACGTGGGGGTCTTGCCCTGCTATCTGGGCGATGCGGATACGGCGCTGGTGCGACTTACGCCCCCTATCGAGGTGCTGGCCACGCCGCTTTGGCTGCTGACACACCCTGACCTTAGCCACTTGGCCCGCGTGCGCGCCTTCATGGAAGCGATGACCGAGGGCATACGCCAGCGGATGGCCGGCTCGACCTGAACCGTTCGCTCGCTAGCCCGAATAAAGCCGCGTCCAGCCCCAGAGCAGTATCAGAGCACAGAGCAGCCACACCAGAGTGGCCACGGTCAGCGTGCCGGTCAGGGTGAAGCGGTAGCTGGCGTAGTAGATGGCGGCGAGGTACGCCGCGTAGGGAATCAGCGAGCAGAGCCCGAACAGCGCCGTGGTACGCAGATCCGCCATGCCGCGATCAGAGCCGACGATGTAGTGGGCGATCAGCGCGAAGGTGGGAAACAGCGGCACCAGCCCGGCGATGAAGAAGCTTTTAGTGCGCGAGAGCAGCGCGATCAAGAGCACCGCCAGCGCCCCGAGCAGACATTTCAATACGAGCGCCATCGCGGCTTACCTCGTGTTCATTCGTGGGTGGGTGGTTCGAGACTCGCCAGCATCCGGGTGAGCAGCGCATCGAGTTCGCTGCGCTCGGCATCACTCAGGCCGCTGACCAGCGCGTGCTGGGTCTCGACGTGGGCGGTCACGGCTTCGTCGATCAGCGCAAAACCTTTCTCGGAGAGCGAAATGAGAAAGCCGCGCCCATCGGCGGGGTTCTTGACCCGCTCGATGAGACCGGCCTTTTCGAGCTGCTGAATCCGGTGGGTCATGGTACCGGAGGTTACCAGGGTGGAGGCCATCAAGGCGCTTGGCGAAAGCGCGAACGGCGGGCCTTCGCGTCGCAGCGTGGCGAGCACGTCGAAGCTCGATTCGCTCAAGCCAAAGCGCGCCCAGGTCTTCTCCATGGTGCGCATCAGGGCGTGATCGAGCCGCTTGAGCCGGCCAAGTGTGCCCATGGGGGCAACATCGAGCTCCGGGCGCTCGCGCCGCCATTGAGTAAGTATCGAAGCGATATGATCCATACGGCGAGCTTACGATATTTTATCTTGACGTCAAGACAAATCGACATATACCTTGAACTCAAGATAAATCACCGAGTATGAGTATGGCCCGAATTGACGATGTTTCTCTTACTCCCAAAGCGATTGCGCCGTCAAAGGGTACGCGCCTGGTACCACTGGGTTATCTACTGGCCGGCGGAATGCTGCTGGGGCTTTCGACCAACCTGGCCAAGTTCGCCGGGGAGCTGGCGCTTTCACCGCTGGCGTTTCTGTTCTGGTCGCTTTGCGGCGCGGCGCTGATACTTCTCGTGCTGGCCGCTCTGCGCGGCCAGTGGCCGCCGGTCAACACCCGCACGATCGAGTACTACGGGGTCTCGGCGCTGGTGGGGGTGGCGGGCTCCAACCTGCTGTTCTTCTCCGCCATTGCCCATATCGGCGCCGGGTTCGTGGCGCTGGTGATCACCCTGCCGCCGCTTTTGACCTACCTCGGGGCGCTGGCACTAAGAATGGAGCGCTTTGAGACACTGCGCGCGCTGGGCGTGGCGTTCGCGCTGGGTGGCGCGGTCACCCTTGCCGCCCACAAGCTCGCCGCCCCGCAGGCCGACGTGCGCTGGGTGCTGCTGGCGCTTGTCGGCCCGGTACTGCTGGCCATCGGCAATCTTTACCGTACCCTGCGCTGGCCGCCGGGCGTGGCAAGCGAAGCGCTGGCGCCGGGTATGCTCATCGCCGCCGTGGCGCTGCTACTGGGGGTGAGCTTGCTGCCGGGTTTCTCGCTCACGATGCCTGCTGGATTCAAAACGCTTCTGCTGGTAGCGGTTCAAGCGCTGGTCTTCGCCGGGCAGTTTCTGCTGCTGTTTTTGCTGCAAAAAAGCGGCGGCCCGGTGCTTTTGAGCCTGCTGGGCTCGGTGGGGGCGCTGTTCGGCGTGCCGGTGGCAATCCTTCTACAGGGCGAAAGCGCTCCGGAAGGGTTACTGCCGGGCGCGCTCTTGATCGGCGCGGGGATCGCGCTGCTCAACCTTGGCAGGGTGAAACGATAGCAAAACCGCGCCGTGGGCGCTTTAATCCAGCCGCCGCTCCATGACGAGAGTATGGGTGCCGGTTTCGACGATACCCAAGCCGTGGCGCGCATAGAACGC
This sequence comes from Halomonas sp. HNIBRBA4712, assembly GCF_043558675.1. Classification (NCBI taxonomy): domain Bacteria; kingdom Pseudomonadati; phylum Pseudomonadota; class Gammaproteobacteria; order Oceanospirillales; family Halomonadaceae; genus Halomonas; species Halomonas sp. HNIBRBA4712. The sequence continues at coordinate 175,495 of NZ_JBIFXR010000003.1, forward strand.
CACCGCCGGGTTGCGGCAAAACACCCGGAGCCGCAGCGCGGCGCTACCCGCCTGAACGGCTCGCGAAAGCGCGAAATCGAGCGCCACCGCCCCCAGCCCCTGGCGCTGCCACGCAGGCTCTATCTGAAGCTCGCGGATATGACACGCCGCCCAAGTCGGGTCGAGGCATAAAAGCCCGACCGGGCAGTCGTCGCGTACGAGCAGGTAGCTTTCCATCTCACGCCACTGACGCGCGAACAGCGCCTCGTCCCAGCGAAGGCCCAGCGCCTCGAAATAGCCGCCCATGTTGCGCTGAATAAGCGCCGAGGCGAAGGCGTGATCGCGGGTGGGAATGATCGACATTTCCGTCTTTTTCAAGACGCTCTCCTTCCCGTTTGCTGGATGAGGCCTGCCCCTCCTTGGGTTATACTAAGCCGGAGAAAGGAGGAAGCATGAACAATGCTACGCTTGAAACCAAACGTCGCTACCATGCCAAGGCACGCCGCTCGAACTACCTGGCCAGCATGGCACTTGAAGGTATATCGGTCGATTCTCGGGCACCCAAAGCGAACAAGGCCGAGGTGCTGTCGAAGTACACAAGATATAAAGCGCGCTAATGGACAAGTACGGCACCGGCCAGGATCCTTATTGCTATCCCGGCACGGGCGTACTGCATAACCGCCTTGGCATTACCGACCGAGCACGCTCCAATGCCGGTCAGTTAAGGTATCTAACTACCCATGGAGCTTGGCTAATCTACCGTGGAAGGCCGCTTAAGCATGGGTAGATACTTCCGTGTGCCGAGAGCTCAGCGAATGGCGCCGTCAGGTGCCTTGGCCTGGCAACCCGTCGCGAGCTGAAGCTCCCTCCCACAAGGGCTATCCATGCGTGACTAAAGAGCATTACCCTAAACACTACTTTTTGTATTACTGCCTACCCCAACTGAAACGGATACACCGAGCCGATTTCCAGAAGCCCGGTCAGCTCGTCGAGCGCGGTGAGCGACTCACTTGCTAGCTGCGGATCGGCCAGATCCTCAGGGGCCAAGAGGTCGCGATAGTGGCGCTCGACCCAAGCGGTGAGATCCTCATGCAGCGCAGGCGTGAGCAGCACGCGGGCCTTGATCGCCTCGCGCTCGGCGCTCGAAAGCGCCACGCGAAGGCGCAGACACGCCGGGCCGCCGCCGTTTTGCATGCTCTGCTTGACGTCCTTGACGATCACCTCTCCGATTGGATTGTGGCCCGCCAGGATCAGATCCTGAATCACCCGCCAGACCGTCTCGTTTGCCTGGCACTCGCCGGGCACCACCAGCGTCATGCTGCCGTCCGGATTGCTCAAAAGCTGCGAGTTGAAGAGATACGAGCCGACGGCGTCGTCGAGGCTCATCGCCTCGACGGGCACGCGCACCGGGATCAGCGGCGTTTCCATCCGGGCGCGCAGCGCCTCCAAAGTGCTCTCCTCGTCGAGAAAGGCCATTTCGTGGTAGAGCAGTACCGGGCCGTTGCCCACGGCGATCACGTCGTTATGGAAGACGCCGGCGTCGATCGCGTCCGGGTGCTGCTGGGCGAAGACGGTCTGCGCATCCGTCAGGCCATGCTGGCGGGCCACGGCCTGGCTCGCTTCCAATGTCTGGCGCGCCGGGTAGCGGGTCGGCTCGCGCCCATCGCCCGCCACAGAGCCAAACGCCCGGCGGCCATAAACGAACAGGTGCACGCCCGGCTCGCCGTGCTCACCGCCAAGCCTTGTGTGGTTCGCCGCGCCTTCATCAGAAAACGCAGGCGTGGCGGGCAGCGCCGGGTGGTGGGCGAAGTGGCGCTCGTTTCGAAAGATCGCCTTGAGCACTCGCCCGGTCGTCTCCGGCTCCAGAAAGCGGTGGAAGCTCGACTGCAGGTTGGCCGGGGTAAAGTGCGCGCGGCGATCCGGCGCGTCCACACTCGGCGTCACGGTGGCGGCGTTGGCGGTCCACATCGAAGAGGCCGAGCACACCGCGCGCAGCAGTTCCGGCGCCTGGTCGGCGGCGTGGGCCAGCACGTCGCGGTCGCTGCCGCCAAAGCCAAGCTCGCGCAGCGCGCCGATATCCGGGCGCTGCTGGGGTGGGAGCACTCCCTGAGCGTAGCCCGCCTCCATCAGCGATTTCATCTTGGCCAGGCCCTGAAGCGCGCCCTCTTTCGGGTTGGCGGTGAGGCCCTGGTGGCGTTTTGAGGCCAGGTTGCCTGCCGCCAGGCCTGCGTAGTTATGGGTGGGGCCGACCAGACCGTCGAAGTTGACCTCCCGCACGCTCTCATCGACGCGGCTCATAGCGTGACTCCCGGCGGCAGAGTGTCGGGCAGCTCCAGCGACTCGGCTTCCATCGAGGCGACCGGGTAGGCGCAGTAGTCCGCAGCGTAATAGGCGCTGGGGCGGTGGTTGCCGCTGTCGCCGACGCCGCCGAAGGGCGCGTCTCCGGAGGCGCCGGTAGTCTGGCGGTTCCAGTTGACGATACCGGCGCGAATGCGCAGCAAGAACTCGTCCCAGTCCCGGCGGTCGCCGCCGATCAGCCCGGCGGAGAGCCCGTAGCGGGTGTCGTTGGCAAGCTCAATCGCTTCGCTGAAGCCATCGAAACGATGAATCTTCAAAAGCGGGCCGAAATGCTCTTCGTCGGGCACGGCAAGCCCGGTCACGTCGATCAGCGCGGGGCTGACAAGGCTCGTGCCCTCTTTCAGGCGGCGCATACGGTTGATCACCCGGCCGCCCAGCGCTTCGAGCTCCTCCTGAGCGTTCAAAAGGCTCTCGGCGGCCTCCGGGCTTACCAGCCCCGCGTAGAACGGCGCCGGGTTCTCTTCGAACTGACCGGCCACGTGAAGCGACTCGATCGCTTTCGAGAGCGCATCGATGAGTCGATCCCCCGCCTCGCCGTTCGGCACCATCAGCCGCCGCGCGCAGGTGCAGCGCTGCCCGCCGGAGAGAAACGCCGACTGTAGAATCGTGAGGACGGCGGCGCGCTCATCGCGCACGTCCTTGACCACCAGCGGGTTGTTGCCGCCAAGCTCGAGCGCCAGAATCTTGTCGAGCTGGCCGGCGAACTGGCGCTGCAGCAGCTCGCCCACCCGCGCGCTTCCGGTAAACAGCAGCCCGTCGATGCGGGCATCCCCCGCCAGCGCCTGGCCGACCTCGACACCGCCCTGGATCAGGTTGATCACCCCTTTGGGCAGGCCTGCCTCTTCCCAGCACTGAAGCGTGAGATCCGCGGTCAGGGGCGTCTGGTCGCTCGGTTTGAACACCACGGTGTTGCCCGCCAACAGCGCCGGCACGATGTGGCCGTTGGGCAGGTGACCGGGAAAGTTGTAGGGGCCGAACACCGCCATTACGCCGTGGGGGCGGTGGCGCAACACGGCTTTCGCGCTACCGACCGCCTTTTCGCGCTCGCCGGCGCGCTCATCGTGCGCCTTGATCGAAAGCGCCACCTTGCCCGCCATCGCCGCCGCCTCGGTGCGCGCCTCCCAGTGCGGCTTGCCGGTCTCGGAAGCGATGGCCACAGCCAGCTCCTCGCTACGCGCCTTGACCACCTCGGCGAAGCGCTCGACCAGCGCCCGGCGCTGTTCAAACGAGGTACGCGCCCACTCGGCGAAGGCGCTGCGGGCGGCTTCCACCGCCTCGCCCACCTGGGTGGCGCTGGCCGCCGGGCCATGCCATAGCATGTTGCCGCCGACCGGGTCCTGTTTAAGAAGCTCGGCGCCTTCGCCTGGCTGCCAGCGGCCATTGATCAGCTGCTGCGCCCGGGCGTTGAGTAGGGATGCGGTCATGACGTCTCCTTCGTATCGAGTAATCGAACCGATTGGCCGGCGCTCACCTCCAGCCGTCTTGCTTCCTCTTCAGTGAGCACGAGTGTGCCGTTCTCGTCCGGCCCGCGCCCGACCCAGGCGGCGCGGAACGCGTTGATCCCGGTGGTCGCCGCCAGCCAGCGGCTGATGCTCTGGGGCGCGGCGTGGCGAGCGATCTCCACCGGGTAGACGTGAGAAGTACGCACCGCGCGCACGTCGTCGATATAGGCCTCGACGGTGGGGCCGCCGTCGAAGATGTCGATGTAACCCTCCCAGCGCAGCCCCTCTTTTTTCAGCATCTCGAGCGCCGGGCGGGTGTGGCGGTGTACCTGGCCGATGCAGGCGCGCGCCTCGGCCGACATGAAGGTGGTGTAGATCGGAAACTTCGGCATCAGCTCACCGATGAAGCTCTTCTGCCCTAGGCCCGTGAGCCGGTCGGCCTCGTTGAAATCCATCGGGAAGAAGTGCTTGCCCAAACTCTCCCAGAAGGGGCTACGGTTCTCCTCATCGAAGACGCCGCGCATCTCGGCGAGCACCTTGTCCGGGAAGCGGTCGCGAAACTGGGCGATGAAGAGCCAGCGCGCCTTGGAGAGCAGCGCGCCGTTGCGCAGGTGTTTGTTCGCCTCGCCGCGAAACTCCGGGCGTAGAAACAGCGAGCACACCTCGGCGTCGCCGGTGTGGTCCGAGCTCAAGAACAGGGTATCGACGGTGCGGTGCAAATCGAGCTGTATTGAGGAGTGGGCGAGCGTGCCCAGCCGGTAGTGGTAGAACGGTACCTCGCGTCCGACCTGGCCTTCGATGGCGCAGCAGCCGGCGAGCTCGCCGGTGGCGTCGTCCTCGAGCACGAAGAAGTAGAGCCGGTCGTCTACAGGCGTGCGCTCCTCGAAGGCGCGAGCGGCGGATTCGATCTTGCCGGCGAGAAACTCGCGGTTATCCGGAAGCGAGGTAAAGCCGACGCCGGCCTGCTGTGCCAGCGTCTGAAGACCGTCGAGGTCATCGCGGGCAATGGGGCGAATGCGCATTACATCTCTCCCTCGTCGAGAACGTCCTGGGCGCCTGGCAGGGTGAGCGGCGCCACCAGTACCGCGCGCCCCTCCTCGACCTCGAGCCGCCTGGCGTGCTCCGGGTCGAGCATCAGTTGACCGGTGGGCGAAAGCGCGTAGCGCGCCACCAGGCAGCGAAAGTCGTCGCTCTGATTGGCGATCAGTGCGGGTTCCGCATCCGGCAGCGTATGGGCCGGGCGAATGCGCACCGGGTGCCAGCTCGCTTGGCGGAAAGTTTCGAGCCGCTGCGGTTCGGCCTTGAGAATCGGCCCGGCGTCGAAAATATCGACGTGGCGCGAGCGCAGAAACCCTTCGGCGAGCATCTCCTGAAGCGGGCCTTCGTGCACCGGGTGCTCGCGGCCGATCGCGGCGCGCGCCTGGGGCGTCAAAAGCGGCAGGTAGAGCGGAAACTGCGGCATCACCTCGGCGATGAAGCTCTTCGAGCGCATCCCGGCAATGTGATTGATCTCCTGAAAGCTGCGGGCGAAGAAGTGATTACCCACGCTCTCCCAGAACGGCGACTGCTGTGCGTCGTCGAGATAGCCTGGAAACGCCACGGCCAATACGTTCGAAAAACGCTCCGGGTACTGGGCGATGAACAGAAGCCGCGCGCGGCGCAGCAGGCTTTCGGCGTGGGTGCCCTTGTAGCGCGCATCGAGCGAGAACGCGCACAAGAGCGTAGCGTCGGACACCTCGTGGGAAAGCGCCAGGGTTTGCACCTCGCGGCGCACGTTGAGCTGCTGGGAGGCGTGGATCAGCGTTTCCTGGCGGTAGGTGTAGTAGGCGTCCGTGGCCCCGGCCTGGGCGCGAATGGTGGCGGTACCCAGCACCTCGCCGGGCGCGCCGCCTTCGCTGCTTTTTTCCAGCACGAAGGTGTAGTGCTCGTTGCCGGGAAACTCGGCCTGGCGGGCGAAGGCCTCGAGCGAGCGCGCGATGCGCTCCTCGAGCCGCGCCCGGTTGGCCGGCAGGTTGGTGAGCCTGGGCACGGCGTTCTCGGCAAGCCGTGTCAGCGCGTCGAGATCCGCCATCGCCACCGGCCGCACCACCAGGCCCTCGAGCCCGCCAGGCATCTGCGCCTGTCCCACGCTCATGAGCGCACGAAGCGTTCGATGGCGCGCTCGAGACGCGCCATCGCCTCGTCGATGTCCGCCTCGGGGATCACCAGCGACGGCGCCAAGCGCAGCACGTTGGGCCCGGCGATCAGCGCCATCAGCCCCTCTTCGATGGCGAGCGGCAGGATATCCTTGGCCCGGCCCTCGTACGCGTCACTCATCTGCGCGCCGATCAGAAGCCCCAGCCCGCGAATCTCCTTGAACACGCCGTACTTCTCGTTGATCGCCTCGAGATGCTGGCGAAACCGCTGGTGGCGCGCTTCGACGCCGCCGAGCACTTCCGGGGTGTCGATCACTTCGAGCGCGGCAAGCGCCACCGCCGAGCCCAGGGCGTTGCCGCCGTAGGTAGAGCCGTGGGTGCCAAACCCCAGCGAAGCGCCGATCTTCGCGGTGGTCAGCATCGCGCCCATGGGGAAGCCGCCGCCCAGCGACTTGGCGCTGGTGAGAATATCCGGCGTCACGCCATAGTGCTCGTAGGCGTAGAGCTTGCCGCTGCGGCCGACGCCGGTTTGTACCTCGTCGAAGATCAGCAGCGCCTGGTGCTCATCGCACAGCGCGCGCAGCCCTTCGAGAAATGCCTGGGTAGCCGGAATGATGCCGCCCTCGCCCTGCATCGGCTCGACCATGATTGCGCAGGTGTTGTCATCGATCAGCGCGCGCACGCTGTCGAGATCGTTGTACTCGGCGTGCTCGATGGCCCCCGGAATCGGCCCGAACCCCTGGGAGTACTTGGGCTGGCCGCCAACGCTGACGGTGAACAGCGTGCGCCCGTGAAAGGACTGGTTGAAGGAGATGATCTTGTCCTTACGCTCACCGAAGTGATCATAAGCGTAGCGCCGGGCCAGCTTCAGCGCTGCCTCGTTGGCCTCGCCGCCGGAGGAGCAGAGATACACCTTCTCGGCGAAGGTGGCGTCGACCAGCTTTTTGGCCAGGTTCAACGCCGGCTCGTTGGTGTAGATGTTGGAGAGGTGCCAGAGCTTTTCGCCCTGCTCCTTGAGCGCGCCCACCAGCGCGGGGTGGCAGTGGCCGAGCGAGTTCACCGCGATGCCGCCGGCAAGATCGATGTACTCGCGATCGTTCTGGTCCCACAGGCGGCTGCCCTCGCCGCGCACCGGCACCACCTGCTGGGGCGCGTAGTTCGGCGTCATGTAGGTATCGAAATCCTGGCGGCTGGGCGTATGGCTCATGGGACTCTCCGTTGAGGTAAAAGAGATTCAGTATACGCAGCTTGTGATGTTTCGCACTTTCACGAATGGGACGGCGAATTGCGTAAAGTGGCGCCCCGGCTTACGAAAATCCCGTTCAAACCGCCAGCAACGACACGCGCCCGGCGGCGTTACCGACTTGATTTTCCGTGGCTGGCGACCATAGTAGTAGACGTTAGTGCTTAGCCTGCTAACACGGAGCCGGCTGACGAGGCTGTCTACGATGTGTTCAGAGCAAGCGTCATTCAGGGCAATATTCACTCAGGGCAAGATCCACTCAGGGAGAGAAGCATGAACATCGATTTGAGCGGTAAGCGTGCGGTCATCACGGGCTCGACCGGCGGCATCGGTTACGCGATTGCCAAGGGGCTCGCCGCCGCTGGCGCCAGGGTGGTGATCACCGGGCGCAGCAAGGAGAGCGTGGACCAGGCGCTCGACTCCTTGAGCCGCGAAGTCGACAACGCCAGCGCCACTGGCGTGGCGGCGGACTTGAGCAGCGCCGACGGCTGCCAGACGCTGATCGAGCGCGTGCCCGAGGCCGATATTCTGATCAACAACGTCGGCACTTTCGAGCCCAGCGGCTTCTTCGATACCGACGACGAGACCTGGCAGCGCTTTTTCGATACCAACGTGATGAGCGCGGTGCGTCTTTCACGCCACTACGCCAAGGGCATGCGCGAGCGCGACTGGGGCCGCGTTCAGTTCATCTCCAGCGAGTCGGCGCTGAACATTCCCACCGAGATGGTGCACTACGGCATGACCAAGGCCGCCCTTCAGGCCGTCTCGCGCGGGCTGGCCAAGACGCTGTCCGGCACCCGCGTCACCGTCAACGCCATCCTCCCCGGCCCGACGCGCTCGCGCAGCGTCAAGAAGATGATGGAAGACATGGCCCGCGAAAAGGGTATCTCGGTGGAGGAGGCGGAGACGCAGTTCATCGATGAAAACCGCCCTTCGTCGATCATTCATCGCGTCGCCGAGCCCGAGGAAGTGGCGAATCTGTGCGTCTACGTCGCCTCCGAGCAGGCCAGCGCCACCACCGGTGCGGCGCTGCGCGTCGAGGGCGGCATCGTCGACACCATGGCCTGATGCCAAATGCCTGCAAAAGCCGCGGCGCGTCCGCGGCTTTTTTGTGCCTCAGGGCACCAGCCGCTCTTCGCGGGGCGTAAGGCCGAAGTGGTTGCGATAGGCGGTCGAGAAGTGCGCCCCGGACGAGAACCCGACGCCGAGCGCGATCTCGCCGATCGGCTGGTCGCTTTCGCGCAGCCGCCGCTGCGCTTCACGCAGGCGCAGATTCAGGTAGTAGCGGCTGGGCACCGTATGCAGGTACTTCTTGTAGAGCCGCTCGAGCTGGCGGCGCGAAATACCCAAGTGCGCGGCGAGTTCCTGAGTCGACAGCGGCTCCTCGAGGTTGGCGTCCATTAGCGCCAGCGCCTCAGTGAGGCTTTGCGGAGCGTGGCCTGGCTTGCTTGCGTGCGCGCACGGCGAAGGTTCTTCAAAGCCAGGGCGCGACCCGGCGTACTGCTTGCCGACCGCGCGTGCGGCCTCCTCGCCCCATCGGCGTTGAAGCAGCGCCAGCGCCAGCTCGAGCGTGGCAATGCCGCTAGCGCTGCTCATGCGGTCGCGGTCGATTTCAAACGGCCCGCTGGTGAAGGTGACGCTCGGATAGGCCCCGCCCAGCGCGTCCAGCCGCGGCGGGTCGAGCGTTGCCCTGTAGCCATCGAGTAAACCACAGCGCGCCAGCACTTCGCTCCCCCCGGCCAGCCCCCCGAGCACCGTGCGGGTACCAAGCGAGCCAAGCCACCCCACCAGCCGCGCCGGCAGCGGATACGGCAGCGGCGAGGGCGCAGCGATGAACACTCCGTCAAAATCGCCCTGTACCTGGTCGAGCCCGTAATCGGTTTCGATACGGGGCCCCGCGCCGCTGCGTACGCTCCCCTTCTCCAACCCCAGCGTCACGATCTGGTAGCTTCCCTGACCGCGCTGCTGGTTGGCGAGCAGCAGCGGCTCGACCAAACAGGCGTGAGCCATGAGCGAAAAGCCGGGCAGCAGCAGCACGCCAATGCGCTGGCAAGCCGAAGACGGTGAAGAGTGCGGGGCGTGCGCCATGAAAAACCGCCAATTGAAGAGAAGCGCTCATTTTAACCAATCGAGGCTTTTAAATCAGCGCGGCGCGGGGTAAAGCGGTGTATCGACGTGTGGGTACGAAAAAAAAGGCAGGGAACGCCCTGCCTTCTCGTGGTGCGGGTACGACGCCGTTACTGGTTACGATTCGGGTGATTGGCCAGCTCGCCCACCTGCATGGTGCCGTCGACCTGGGTGTAGTTGTCTTCGTTGTACTCTTCGGTGGCGGACTCGATCTCGTCGCTACCGTAGGTGGTCTGCATGACGAGCTGATCGTCTTCCAGCGTAATCTCCTGCAGCGCCAGCGCAACGTCGGTGGCGCCGAAGCCCCAGAAGCCGCCGATGGAGACGATCGCGTAGAGATCGCCGGAGTCGTTGTGCTCGACGACGCGATCCACGTCACCGATCTCTTCGCCCTGCTGATTGACCACGGTCATACCCTCGACATCGCCGATGGTCAGCGACATCAGACCGCCCTGGGTATCGTTTTCGGCCAGGCTCTCGTCGGGCTCGCGGTTGTCCGGGTCTTCCAGCGCGTTGGTGGTGCGGCCTTCGTTACCGCTGCCCATCTGGCCCTCGGCGTCTTCGTCGCCGGCGCTGGTTTCGTCGTCATCCGTGGGAATGGCATCGGCGGAGGTGGCGTCGCTCGAGTTGATGGGTTGGCTTTCCATCTCGCCCTCGGCGTTACCGGCGGTTTCATCGTCATCCGGCGAAACGGCCTCGGCAGAGGTGGTAGAAGTGGCCTCCTCGGAGGTGGCGTCGTCGGAGTCGATCGGCTGCGCCATCTGGCCTTCGCTGTCGCTTTCGTCGTCGCTCATGGCGTCGCTGTCGGTAGCGCCCTGCTCGCCGTCCATCTGGCCTGCGGCTTCATCGTCGCCGCCCGTGGTCGCGCTATCCGCATCGCTCTCGGTGTCGGTCGCTGACTCCGTACTGGCGCTGGTGTCGCCGCTCTGAACGTCGCTGCCGTCGGTGTCATCTTCGGTGCTGGTCTGGCTTTGTGCACCCTGCGCGCCCTGTGCCGCCGCCCCCGATGTTTCCTGCTGCTCGTTGGAGCCGCCGCTGGTTGCCTCATCCTGCTGAGCCAACGCGTTGAACGACATGCCGGCGCAAATCGCGGCGATGGCAACCGCCAATGCTGTCCGTTTCATGGGGTATCTCCTTGTTGTGGGTCGACCCTATTGAAGCTAGTGAGCAAACCGAGGATGCGCAAACTCTTTTGCGCCCGCGCGCTCAACGCTCGGGAAGCGCGGTCAAAGCGTCACTCGCCGCCAACGATACCGACAATGATGATCAGAGCGAGCGTCACGGAAATCGCCGCAACGATAATGGGCAGGAGTTTGTAAAGCCCGCGGGGGGAGCGCCGGGCTTCGGGCTGGCGGTGGGCAGGCGGTTGGGGTTCGCGTTCGGGGTCGCGCTGGCCCAACACGTGCTCTTTCTCCTCTTCGCGGGTGCTGCTTTCGCGCGTATCCATGGTCGCCTCTCGTGGGCGGGCGCTCGCGCGCCCGCCTCTCAAGGGTAGCGCCGAGCGCTAGAGCGAGACCACGTCGAAGTCGACCTCCGGGTTGACCTCGGCGTCGTAGTCGACGTCCTGGCGCTCGAAGCCAAACAGTTTCAGGAACTCATGCTTGTAACCAGCATAGTCGGTAATCTCGAAAAGGTTGTCGCTGGTGACGTTTGGCCACAGATCCTGACACGCCTTTTGCACGTCGTCGCGAAGCTCCCAGTCGTCGAGGCGAAAACGCCCCATCTCGTCGAGCTTTTGGGCGCTCTTGTCGGCGTAGAGGCGCTCGCCGAACAGACGATTGAGCTGGTCGATGGTGCCTTCGTGCAACTCCTGCTCTTTCATGATCCGGTAGACCATGGCGATATAGAGCGGCATGACCGGAATCGCCGCACTGGCTTGGGTGACCACGGACTTGAGCACCGCCACGTTCGCCTGGCCGCCGGTTTCACCCAGCTTGTCGTCGATGGCGGTGGCGGCGCGATCCAGATCCTCTTTCGCCTTGCCAAGCGCCCCGTGCCAGTAGATCGGCCAGGTGATCTCGGTGCCGATGTAGCTGAACGCCACGCTCTTCGCGCCCGGTGCCAGCACGCCGGCCTCATCCAGCGCCTTCATCCAGAGTTCCCAATCCTCGCCGCCCATCACGGTGATGGTGTCGTCGATCTCCTCTTGCGTTGCGGGCTCGACCTCGGCTTCGATGATGGTGTCCTTGTTGGTGTCGATCGCCGTGGCGCGGTAGGTCTCGCCGATCGGCTTCAGGCTCGAGCGCTTGAGCTCGCCGGAGTCCGGCAGTTTGCGCACGGGTGAGGCGAGCGAGTAAACCACCAGATCCACCTGGCCCAGGTCCTGTTTGATCAGCTCGATGGCTTTTTCACGCGCCTCATGGGAGAAAGCGTCGCCGTTGATCGCCTTGCTGTAGAGGCCTTCCTCTTTGGCGAACTTGTCGAACGCCGCGCTGTTGTACCAGCCGGCGGTGCCGGGCTTTTTCTCGGTACCGGGCTTTTCGAAAAACACGCCCAGAGTGTCGGCGCCGTAACCAAACGCTGCGGTGACGCGCGCGGCCAGGCCGTAGCCGCTGGAAGCGCCGATCACCAGCACCTTCTTCGGCCCGTTGTTTTTATCCAGACCGCGCGCGCGAGTCGCTTCGATCTGTTCGCGCACGTTCTGCTCGCAGCCCTTGGGGTGGGTGGTGGTGCAGATGAAACCGCGTACTTTGGGCTTGATGATCACAGGGATCTCCTTATCGAAAAATGGCCGTCGCAAGCGTTAAGCCGCCGCGTTGGTGCCTATTCTAGCGGCCCGGGGCGGCGCTGTCCGCACTTGAGGTTGCCAGGCTTTCGCGTCAGGATATTCAGGTTTAGCCAACCGCCGTTTCGAGGCGGGCAAAAAGAGTGACGAAAACCCGATGAACGCACAGCAGTTAGTCGATGAACGCGGCGATGTGTGGCTGGCGCTGGCCCCGCTCTGGCTCGACCGCGAGCCCGGTGAGCGCGACTACGCCCACATGATCGAGGTGATTCAGGCCCACGGGCTATCGCCAAAGGAGCTGGAGTGGCTGTTTCGACTGGAGCTGGCACCGGTGATGTCTCGCCACCAGCTCTCCATTGCCAGCGAATGGCGGGCGTTCGACGACCGCAAGCTGATGCAGCAGCTGGTTTCTCACAACCTGCGTTTGAAAGGCTGGCGGCGCAAGGGCTGGGCGCTTTTCTCGGGGCTCACCACCATGATGGTACGCCACCGTTGGGGGGCGCTGATGAACCGGCTGATGGTCGCACGCGGCGAGGTCTAACCCTGCCTGTCGACGGTCTCAATCGGCCTACTTGTCCAGCGCTGCCTCTACCGCCTTGCGAAGCGTAACGCCGTGCTCTCTGGGCCCGAAGCGGGCGATCACCTCGCCGTCGCGGCCGACCAGAAACTTGGTGAAGTTCCACTTGATTGCCCGGGTGCCCAGCACCCCCGGCGCCTGGCCCTTGAGCGCGGTGAACAGCGGATGCGCGTCGGGGCCGTTGACCTTGACCTTCTCCATCAGCGGAAAATGCACCCCAAAGCGCTGCTCGCCGAAGCGGCAGAAGGCCTCGGCGCTCTCCGGCGACTGGCGGCCAAACTGGTTGCAGGGAAACCCCAGCACGGTGAAACCCCGGTCGCGATAGCGGGTATAAAGGCTTTCGAGCTCCTCGAGCTGCGGGGTAAAGCCGCACTGGCTGGCCACGTTCACCACCAAGAGCACCTGCCCTTTCAACGCGCGCAGGTTGAAAGGGTCGCCCTGGTGGGTATAGCAGTCCTGCTCGAAAATGGTCATTGAAAGCCCCGCTGAATGTCTTGAATGGGTGGCATGACGGCCCGCTCGGGGCGCGCCGTCAGATGAGCGGGCCTGCGGCCACGCGTAGTGCCAGCGCCAACAAAATAACGCCGGTGATGCGATTGATCCAGTGCGAGTGGCGTTGAAGCCAGGGCAGTACGGAAGAGTGTGAAAGCCCCAGCGCCACGATCAGATACCATCCGCCGTCGATCACCACCGCTGTCATCACGATGATCAGCTTGGCGCCAAGGCCCATGTCGGGGCTGACGAACTGGCTCAAAAGCGCGACGAAAAACAGAATCAGCTTGGGGTTGACCAGCGCGACCGTGAGCCCTTCCCGCGCGGCCTGGGCTTGAGTGGTCGCCACGTGCGCCGGTGACAGCACTCCGGCGCGCCCCGCGCGCAGCGCCTTCACCCCAAGCCAGGCCAGGTACGCCGCCCCCAGCCAGGTGACCCATTGAAACGCCTGGGGGTACTGAATGATCAGCGCACCCAGCCCCAGCACCGTGAGCAGCGCGTAGATACCTACACCCATCGCGTGGGTCAGCGCCGCGGTGACCCCGCAAAGGCGCCCCCCGCCGAGCGTATGACGCAGTACAAGGGCCAGGCTCGGCCCCGGCGACATCGCCCCCATGGCGCAAATGGCGGCCAACGACAGCCAAAGTGATAGCGGCATTGCGTTCCCTTTTCGTTTTATTGATGGAGCCTGCGGGCCACGCACACGAACGCAACCCGCCCTCGCGCATCCTTAAATAACGCTGTTCGCATGTTACGCTGTTGGGTAAAATTTTTCCCTTCGATGGGCATAAACCGGATGAACAGGCGCCTGACGTTCAGGCAGCTTTAGGCGATGAAAGGACGTTGATATGGGTAGGGCGTTTCAAAACCGTAAGGAATCGATGGCCAAGACGGCCGCGGCAAAAACCAAGGTGTACAGCAAGTACGGGCGCGAGATCTATGTCGTCGCCAAGTCCGGCGGCACCGACCCCAACGGCAATCTGGCGCTGCGCGGTTTGATGGAGCGGGCGAAAAAGGACCAGGTACCCTCGCACGTGATCGACAAGGCGCTGGACAAGGCCTCCGGCGCCGGCGGCGAGGACTTCTCCACCGCCCGCTACGAAGGCTTCGGCCCCGGCAACGCGATGGTGATCGTGGACTGCCTGACCGATAACCCCAACCGCACCTTCGGCGACGTGCGCGGCTGCTTCACCAAGACCAAAAGCAAGATCGGCACCCCCGGAAGCGTCAGCCATATGTTCGACCACTGCGCGATCTTCGCCTTCAAGGGCAAGGAAGAGGAAGCGGTGCTCGAAGCGCTGATGGAAGCCGATGTCGATGTCACCGACATCGAACAGGAGGAGGAGCAGATCACCGTTTTCGCCCCGCACACCGAGTACGCCAGGGCCAAGCAGGCGCTGATCGATGCCTTCGGCGAGATCGACTTCGACGCCGACGAGATCCAGTTCCTGCCTCAGACCACCACCCCGGTGGAAGGCGACGACGCGGTGATGTTCGAGAAATTTCTCGACATGCTCAACGACCTGGACGACGTGCAGAACGTCTTCCACAGCGCCGAGCTGCCGGAGTCTGCGTAAGCTCAGGCCACGCCGCGCGCTAACCGCGCGGCGAGCTCGACGCTCCCGCCACTTCTCCGCCAGCGTCCAGCGCGGTATCCGGCGGCAGTAGCGCCGAAGTGACCCCGCCTTCGCTGAGCACCTTCTTGCCGCGCACGGTCAAATCGGTGATGAACAGAAACTGCTGGCGCGGATCGACTGGATAAGCGCGAATGCGGTAGTGCGTCCCCCAGGGCTTCTCTTCGGCGACGATGATGATCGGCGCGTCGAACTTCAAATACGCGCTGGTCAGCGCCACATCCTTGAGCGCCTCGCGCACCCAGCCCGACGCATCTTCCACGTAGAGATAGAAACTCGCTACGCACTGAAGCGTGGGCCCGCCGTTGTTGGCGTTGTACACCGGCGTATCCCACAGCTTGAGATGCGGCATGGCGACCAGGTCGTCGTCCGGGGTCTGGATATGCACCGTGCGCATGCCCACGTGCTTGACCTCGCCGTAGGTGTCCTCGATCTTCACCCAGTCACCGGGCCGGTAGGGAAGCTCCACCGCCGATACCACGCCGGCGATCAAGCTACTCACGTAATCCTTCAGCGCGAACCCGATTGCGAGCCCCAGCGCGCCGAACAGCGTCACCATGTTACGCAGCGACGGCTCGATGATGATCGGCACGATCAACACGATCGCCGCGATCAGAATCAAAAGCCTGGTCAGCGGCACCAGCGCAAAGACGCGAAAACGCAGCTGCCCGTGAAGCCGATTGGCCAGCCAGTTGAGCCCGCGCTGGCTGAGTACGATCAACAAAAGCGTGGCCAGCACGATCGCCGCCACCGTTATGACCTCGGGGGTGCCGATATCGTTGAACAGCTTGGCGTAGTCGCTGCGCTCGTCCATGGGCTCTCCTGAAGGCGCCGCTCGCGGCGCCGGTTGAATCGAAACCCCGTTAGAGCGGGTCGACCAGATAGTTACGCGAGGCGAGAAGCTCGCGCACGCTGGTATAGCTCAAGGGCGTCACCTGCCAGCGCTGATCAAACTGATCCACCACCTTGAGTCGGGCAAGCGTCAGCCGGGCATTCAGCGTCTCGTAATCGGAGAACGGCAGCACCTTGCAAAGCGCCTGGTCGTCGAGGCCACCATGGATCAACAGCGAATGTAGCGTCAGCACGGCGACATCGCCGGTGTCGCTGGTGAGTTCGGCGTCGTTGAGCGCATCGACCAGCCAGAGCTTATCGTCGCGCTTCGCCTTTTCATCGATGTCCGGGGCGGGCTCGCGAAGCCGCTCGCGCCAGTAGTGCCAGGCAACGCCCAGATGCCCGCGGCAGTAGGCGGCCAGCTCCTCCAACTCACTTTCGGCGCGGTGTTCACTGCCGATTAGCGGTTTGCCGGTGCGCGTGCTGTAGACCGTTAGCCCGTGCTGGTCCTGGCGAAGAAAATACGCAGCTAGCTGGTCCCCCTCCAGGGCCTGCAGGGTCAGGGTGGGTACGCTGTCCAGGCCCACCAGGTGCTTGAGGTAGGCGTAGCTCCAGCTATCGCAGCCGATCACGCCCTGGCCAAGCTGGCCGGTCAGCGCGGCCTGGAGAAAGGCACGCACGCCCTGAACGCCGTCGCGGTTGCGCAGAAAGCAGTGCTCCAGATCGGGCAGCGCCCAGCGGGGTTTCCCGTCGAAGGCCGCGATCCAGTCACTCCTCCCTTCGAGCAGCGCGTCGCTGTTAGGCGCCTCGCACACAGCCACCGCTTGAGTGCGCGCCCACTCGCGCACGATGCTTGCGTGGCCGCCGTGAGGCGGGGTGATGAAAAACACCACGGGTTCGTCGGCGTGGCCGCGCGTGATCGCCTCGTTCAAGGGCGCGGCGGCACGGCGCCAGTCGATCGGCGGCACAAGATGAGCAAGGCGCAGTTCCGGCAGCTTGCGAAGCGACTTCTCCTCCATCGCCTGGCGCTCGGCATCGCGCTTGCCGTTCAGCCAGATCCTGATCGCATTCAGATAGCGCTGGCGCCGGGATTGGCGAGTCTTCTTCGGGGTAGAAAACGCCTCCAGTTCGACGACCTCCCAGCATCCGGGCGCGGCATCGGCGAAACGCTTGGCCATGTAGCTTCTCAAGTGATTGTATGGACGCTCAAGCGTAGCACGATGCGAGCCAAGCGACGGCGCTTCGAACTTACCGGCCAGGAAATAGTCGCAGTAAGGGTGTAACTTGAAAGCTCACCCCTGCCTCGAATACCCCGGTCTTCAATGAGGCCGTTAGCGTATTCAGGGCAAACGTGAGCGAGTGCAAAACGGGAGGTCGCAATGAGCGTTGTTCCGGTTAATGAGAGTGAGCTTCACGAAAAACTGAGCAAGTGCATCGCTGGCGAGCGCGTGTTGATCGAGCACGACGGCAATCGCTTCAGCGCGCGCATCCAGCACGCAGGCACCAAGGGCGTCCGGGTGATTCCCGAAGCGCTGATCAAGAACACTGCGGGTGACCTGGGCGACATCGAGGGCGTGATTCACCCCTATCAGGAAATCCAGGAGCTCGAGGTCAAGGGCGTGGTGTACAGCCGCATCAGCGAGCCGGTCAAGCAGCGCGCTTGACGCCAAAACCCCGGCGCTCGCCGGGGTCATCCGATTATTTCAGCTATCGCCGCACGCTTTCGAGCGTGCGGCGTTTTTTGGCTCGAATAAATCAGAATGTCAGGCAGATCTTGCCAAAGTGCTTGCCCGACTCCTGATGACGAAACGCATCGGCGATCTCGGCCAGATCGAACTCGCGGTCGATGACCGGGCGCACATCGCGTGTTTCGATAGCGCGGATCATCTCGAGCTGGTCGCGCCGGCTGCCGACGATCAGCCCCTTGAGCGTGGCCTGCTTGGCCATCAGTTTGGCGGTCGGGATATCGCCTTCGCGGCCGGTCAGAATACCGATCAGCGCCAAGTGCCCGCCGATCTTCACCGCGTCGATGGATTGGGGCAGCGTTTTCGGCCCGCCCACTTCGACGATGTGATCCACCCCTTCACCCCCGGTCAGCTCCTTGACCTTCTTGCCCCACTCCGGCGTCTCTCGGTAGTTGATAACGTGCTCGGCGCCAAGCGCCTTGAGCTTTTCGAGCTTCTCGTTGGAAGAAGACGTGGCAATCACGCGCGCGCCCATCATCCGGGCGAACTGCAGCGCGAAGATCGAGACCCCGCCGGTGCCCAGCACCAGCACGGTGTCGCCGGCCTTTAACTTGCCATCCACCACCAGCGCCCGCCAGGCGGTCAGCCCTGCGGTGGTAAGCGTGGCGGACTCCGCGTGGCTGTAGCCGTCAGGCTGGTGAGTGAACCAGGTGGCCGGGCGGGTGACCTGCTCGCGGGCGTAGCCGTCGACGCCGTCGCCAGGGGTGGTGCGAAAATCGCCGACCCGAGCCGGGCCTTCCAGCCAAGCGGGGAAGAAGGTCGAGACGACCCGGTCGCCCTTCGCGAACTCGCTGACGCCCTCGCCCACCGCTTCGACCACACCGGCTCCGTCGGACATCGGGATGCGCCCATCATGGGTCGGGATCATGCCTGCGACCACGGCGTAGTCGTGAAAATTGAGCGAGCTTGCGTGCAGGCGCACGCGAATCTCGCCCGCGTTTGGCGCGGCGGCGTCTTCGCGCTCCTGCACCTGGAGCTGGTCGAGCCCGCCCGGGGCCTTCAGGGTAACGGTACGGTTGGCCATTCAATCCTCCTGATTGATCCATTAATCAACTGGTCTACTGCGTCTACGTCACGTTAGCAGACGAATCCCCATCCGACACGTCGAGCCCCAAAAAGCCGCCGGACTGACGCTGCCAGAGGTTGGCGTAGATGCCGCCCTTCGCCAGCAGCTCCTGGTGGGTGCCGCTTTCGACCATCTCGCCGCCGTCGACCACGATCAGCCGATCGAGCATGGCGATCGTCGAAAGCCGATGGGCGATGGCAATCACGGTCTTGCCCTCCATCAGCGCGTCGAGCTGCTCCTGAATCGCCGCCTCGACTTCGGAGTCGAGCGCCGAGGTCGCCTCGTCGAGCACCAGAATCGGCGCGTTCTTCAAAAGCACCCGAGCGATGGCGATACGCTGGCGCTGCCCGCCGGAGAGTTTGACCCCGCGCTCGCCGACGTGGGCGTCTAGCCCGCGCCGCCCGTGGGGGTCGACCAGATCCGCGAGGAAGGTATCGGCATGCGCCCGGCGCACCGCCTCCCATACGTCCTCGTCGCTGGCGTCGGGGCTTCCGTAGCGGATGTTGTCTCTAAGCGAGCGGTGCAGAAGTGACGTGTCCTGGGTGACCATGCCGATGCGGTGGCGAAGCGAGGTCTGGGTCACCTGGCTGATGTCCTGGCCGTCGATCAGAATGCGCCCGCCCTGCAGGTCATAAAAACGCAAAAGCAGATTGGCAAGCGTCGACTTGCCCGCCCCGGAGCGGCCGATCAGGCCGATCTTCTCGCCGGGCTTGATGGTCAGATCGAAGCCGTCGAACACGGTGCGGTGCTCGCCCTTCGCCTGGGTGTAGTGGAAAGTGAGCGCCTCGAATTTGATCTCGCCGCTGGGCACGGTGAGCGCCGCCGCATTCGGGGCGTCGTTGATGCTCGGCGGCTGGGCGATGGTGTTCATGCCGTCCTGCACGGTGCCGATGTTCTCGAAAAGCCCGGCCACTTCCCACAAAATCCAGTCGGACATGAAGCGTATGCGCATCACCAGTGCAATGGCAATCGCCAGCACCCCGAGCGAAATCGCCTCGAAATACCAGGCGCTGATCGCCATGGCGGCAATGCCCACCAGCAGCAGCGTATTGAGCAGCGTCAGGCACACGCTCATCACCGTGACAAGGCGCATCTGGCGGTGCACCGTGGTCAGAAATCCTTCCATCGCGCTCTTGGCGTAATGCTGCTCGCGCACCGTATCGGCAAATAGCTTGATGGTCTGAATGTTGCTGTAGCTATCCACCACCCGCCCGGTCATCTCGGCGCGGGCATCCGCCTGAGCCATGGAGACATCGCGAAGCCGCGGCACGAAGTAGCGCATGATGCCCAGGTAGCCAACGAGCCAAAGCCCCAAGGGGAGCAAAAGCCACGGATCGGCGCGGCCGAGCAGAAACGCCGCGCCGGTAAAATAGACCAGCGCGTAGACCAGCAGGTCCATCACCTTGGTCACGGTTTCGCGGATGGCGAGTGCGGTCTGCATCACCTTTTGCGACACGCGGCCAGCGAACTCATCCTGATAGAACGCCAGGCTTTGGCTCAGCATGTGCCTATGCGAAAGCCAGCGCCCGATCATCGGGTAGTTGCCGAAAATGCTCTGGTGGGTGATCAGCGACTGCAACAGCACCAAAAGCGGCAGCCCAACGATCACCAGAAGCCCCGCCCCGGCGAGCCAGGCGCCGTTTTGCGCCCAAAAGCCCGCGCGCTCGGCCTCGCCGAGCCAGTCGACAAGCTCCCCCATGTAGCTGAAAAAGAACACCTCGGCGGCAGAAACCGCGCCGGTGACCAGCGACATCGCCAGCAACAGCGGCCAGATCGGCTTCGAGAAGTGCCAGATGAAGGGCAAGAGCCCCCTGGGCGGCGTTTCGACCCGCCCTTCCGGGTAGGGATTCACGCGACTTTCGAAATAGTGAAAGATCGATTTCATCGAGCGAGCGAGCATGGAAGGTCCTTGAAACCCGTGGTTAAAAAGGTGGTGGAAAAGTGGGCTGAACCGCGTTAGCGACGACCGGCGAGATAGCGCGCCCAGAACGGTGCCACGATCATCAGCGTGATCATGCGCAGCAGATGATGAAAGGCGACGAACACCGGGTCGATCTCGAGCGCGACCGCCAGAATGGCGATTTCACCAATACCGCCGGGCGCCAGTGCCAGAATCGCGACATCGCGCCCCACGCCCAGAAACTGGTGGATCAGTTCGGCAAATAGCGCCAACACCGCGAGTGCAAGCAGCGTGGCCACACCGGACTGCCACATGTAGCGCGAGAGCTGGCGCCCGCTCAGGCCCTTGAAGCGCGAACCGATGGCGCTGCCCAGCACCCAAAGCATGAGATTCATGCCCCACTCCGGTAGCGTAAGGCTTGCGATATCGAACCCCGAAAGCGCCGCAGCGACCAAAAGCGGCGCCAGCAGCGCGGCACTGGGCACGCGCAGCCAGCGCCCCAGAGGCAGCACGAGAGGGATCAGTAAAAGCATCCAGCCATCTGACAGCACGGTGTCGGGCGGCTCGGCGCTGGGCCCGTCGCCGCTAACGAGCCAGAAAAACGCAGGCAAGAAGAGTATCACCAGCACCACGCGAAGCGACTGGGCAACGGCGATACGCCGCGGGTCGCCCCCGCACTGATCGCCAAGCAAAATCATCGCAGTCATCGCCCCTGGCGCGGCGCTGAACCAGGCGCTGGTCGAATCGAAGCCACAGCGGCGATACCAGGCGGCGGCGACGGCCGTCGAAGCCGCCACGCCCAACAGTAAAAGCACCGCCGAGACCGGCCAGTCGCCTACGCGATGAGCCAGCTGCGGCGTCACCTGGCTGCCCAACACCAGCCCCATCACCGCCAGAAAAACGCTACGCACCCGCTCGGGCACCACCACGTGCACGCCGTTGGAGGAGAGCAGCAGATTGGCAATCAAGGGGCCCAGCATCCAGGCAAGCGGCAAGCCGGTCAGTTGAAACACCGCCCCACCCACCGCGCCAAGACCAAGTGAGGTCAAAAACCCCATGATCGTGTGTTTACTTGGTACGTGCTTCACTAAAATTCTCTGGCCAGGGCACGATCAACGCCAATCGTTAAGCGGCTAAATAAGAACAAAGCCTATCATAATCGAGTCATCGCCAAGGGGGCAGAGAATATGTTTAGAACGCGCCTATTTGTTGGAGCAGCTCTTCCACCTCTTCGTGGGCCGGTATGCTGGCCGAAGAACCATACCTTTGAACCGTTAGGGCGGCGGCGGCAGTGGCTTTTCTCAAGCACTGGCGTGGCAAGGCCCCCGCTTGGCGAGCGGCGAGAAAGTAGCCAATAAAAGTGTCGCCCGCCGCTGTTGTATCCTTGACCTCTACCTTCAGCGCAGCTTGGAAATGAGTTTCGGTGGCGCACTGATACCACGCCCCCTCCCCACCCAGGGTCAGCACGACATCGACTTGACCCAATACATGGTGCAAACGCCTCAGTAGATCCCGGGCGCTTGACTCGATGGGCATACCGAGCAGCGAAGCCGCTTCCACACGATTGAAAAAGAGGAGTTCACACTGGTCGAGCGCCAGCTCCTTGACGTTCGCTCCCATGGGCGCGGGATTGAAGGCGACGCGACAGCCGTGGCTCACCGCCATCGGGATAATGCGCTCAAGGCCGCTACACTCGTTTTGAATGAGCAGCATGTCGCCCGGCCGCGTCATCGAAAGCAAGGCGACGATACGCGCCTCATCGAAACAGGCGTTCGCGCCGGGGTAGAGCACGATGGCATTTTCTCCTTTTTCATCTACCTGAATCACTGTATGCCCACTGGGATCCTGCGTTAACGCCACGCCACGTGTATCGACGCCCTCGCTTTTCAACGTCTCGATGATCCAGCTATCGTGGCACGATATGCATCCCCAGTGGCTTATCAGTCCATTCGCGCGGGCCACCGCCAACGACTGATTGGCCCCCTTTCCTCCCAACCTGACGCTGTAGTCATCACTGGTTAAGGTTTCACCCGGCTGCACGAGATGGCTCACGCGGTAGGTATGGTCGATATTGATGGAGCCGTAGTTGAATATCATGAGACTCTCCACACATAAGAAAAGCCGGCCAGCTTGGGAGCTGGCCGGCCTGATGAAGCTCTGCGGCGTTTTTTACCCTTCGAGCACGAACGGTGAGATGTATGCATCAACGTTATCGGGCGTGATGAGAATGCAGTCATAAAGCTGTTTTTCACTATCGAGACCCGTCTCACCCGTCTCGATGTATCGGTCAGCGATTTCGACGGAGGCTTGCGCAAACACTGCAACCGGCTGCAGCACCGTATAGGCCAGCTCGCCGGCACGCACCGCATCCACCGCGTCGGGAGAACCATCGAATCCGCCGACGAGAACGTCATCCAGCAAGCCCTCCTGCTTCAAAGCCACGATAGCGCCCAGCGCCATTTCGTCGTTACCGCTGATCACACCGCGGATATCGGGATTGGAGCGCAACATGCTTTGCATCTTATTGCGCCCTTCGGTGCGGTCCCAATTGGCGATATCGGACGCTGCTAACGTCAGGTCGGGGTACTGGCTAAGCACGGTGTCAAAACCGTTGGAGCGGGTGGCCGCGTTATTGTCGGAGGGCGGCCCCTGTAATTCTATATACGAGCCCTCGCCGCCTAGCTGCCTCGCCCACTCCTGAGCCCCAAGAGCGGCACCTTGCGCGTTGTTCGATACCAGCTGCGCCTGTGCAAGCCCCTGCTGATTGATCTCCGCATTGATAATAAATACGGGAATGCCTGCATCGACGGCGCGACGAACGGCGCCGATAGAGCCATCGGCATTGGCCGGGTCGAGGATGATAGCGTCCGCGCCGTTGGTGATGGCGGTATCGACCTGGTTACTCTCGGTATTGGTATCTCCAACGTGCGAGCTCACGTTCGCCTCATAGCCAAGCTCCCGAGCGGTGCGCTCGGCGATCGTACCCTCTGTTTGCCAGTAAGGGTTGGACATGTCGTTCACGATAATGGAGATGAGCCCCTTCTCCTGGGCGGCCGTCACGCCGCTCAGCATCATGGAGGCCCCGGCGATGGCGGTTAAGGCCAGTTTCTTCTTGATTGAAAACATCTTTACGACTCCATCGTTATCTTTGTTAGAGCATTGGTGATCGGCCTCTTGAGGCCATACTTCCAGGCATGGCCATTCAAGTGGCCGTTGCGCTAGAACTCCTGGTGGTTTCCACGAGCTTTTCTTGCGCGGGCTCGGTGGGCTTGCGCTTCACCCTGTACTGGACGTTATTCAGCATGACGGCGAAAACGATGACGCTGCCCGTGAAGACCATTTGCCAGTAGGCAGATACACCGATAATGACCAACCCATCGGCCAAAAAGCCAATGACGAAGGCGCCGAGCAGCGTGTTTCTTACCGAACCTCGCCCGCCCATCAGTGACGCTCCTCCAATGACAACGGCGGCGATAGCGGTCAACTCGTAGGTGGTACCCGCCGTAGGGCCGGCGGAGGTCAACTGCGAGGCCAGTACGATACCCGCTATGGCGGCACACACCCCGGAGATGACATAGACCGAGAGCGTGACGCGCCTCACCGGCACACCAGAGAGCTCGGCGGCGCGCGCATTGCCGCCGGTTGAGTAGATCCAGCGACCGAAAGGCGTGCGTCCCAGTGCCAGCATGCAAACAACGGCCACGGCCAAGAGGATCAATACGCCGACAGGAATGCCCATGAGTCTGTTGAACCCGAGCCACTCGAACCCGGTATTACCCAGCGCCGGGTCACCGCTCAAGTTATTGAAGGTCAGCCCATCGGTCAGCAATAGCGCCGCACCGCGCGCCACGTAAAGCATGCCCAGAGTGGCCACGAACGCGGGCACCTTGAAGTAAGCCACCAACACACCGTTGATGCTGCCGACCAGCGCGCCCAGCAGGCAGGTCAGTACCACCACCACCCATACCGGCGGGAAAAACACCAAATCCAGTGCCTGAATTTCCACACCGCCCATCAACAATCCGGCGAACACGCCGCAAAGCGCCAGGGTCGAGCCCACCGACAAATCGATACCGCCGGTCAAAATGACGAATAACATGCCAATTCCCAGCAAGCCGAACACCGCCACGTGGGAGGACATGGTCAAAAAATTACCCATCGAAAAATACACGGGCGACAGGATTGAAAAAACGATGATGATGGCAATCAGCGCAAAAAAAGCGCGGCCCTCCAGCAATATCCTGGTGATATCAATATCGCGCTTTTGAACCCGCGAACCGTTATTGTTGTGATCAGACATACTAAATACCCCTGGAATGAATAATCATGCGGCGAATGACTCGCCGGAGGCGGCCATGATTTCGTCTTTCGTCACGCCCGGGCCAAACTCCGCGACGATCTTCCCCTTGTTCATCACCACCACGCGGTGCGGAATACTCAAACACTCGCTAACCTCGGAGGTGGTGAACATGACCGCGAGCCCCTGGCGTGCCCCTTCGCTGAGCAGTTTGAACACTTCCGCCTTGGCGCCAATATCGATACCGCGGCTTGGCTCGTCGAGCATGCACACTCTGGGGTTGGTGGCGAGCATCTTGCCGATGACGACTTTTTGTTGATTACCACCGGACAAGGAGCCTATTCCCGCCTTGCCACCGTCGGTTTTAATGTGAACCCGGCTTATCGCCGAGTCGATCATGGCGTCTTCGAGCCTCGATGACGTCAACCCTTGACGAGTGAACGCATCGATACTGGCAAGAGAGAGATTGCCTCCCACGCTCATGGTCGGTACCAGTCCATCACGTTGACGGTCCTCGGGCACAAGCACCAGGCCGCGCTCGATACGCTGAGCGATGTTCAAATGCGCGATGTCGTTGGTTTGAAGCAGAATCGCTCCCCGGCTTGGCCGACCTCTTCCGGCCAGGCATTCGAGAAGCTCCGTTCTGCCGGCGCCCATCAAGCCATAAATGCACACGATCTCGCCGGCACGGACATCGAGCGATACGTCATCGATAACGTAACGGCCGGTGGCATCGTCGTTTAGGTAAAGCCCCTGAATGGAGAGCGCCGGCTCGCCCAGCTCATAGCCGGTCGGTGGCGACCCAAGGTCAAAGCTTTCTCCCACCATGTGCCGTACGATCCACTGGAGATCGATTTGGTCACGCGGTGCATAAGCCGTCATGACGCCATCGCGCAGAACCACCGCGTGATCGGTGATCTGAAGCGCCTCCTCGAGATGATGAGAGATATAGACGATCGACACTCCCTTGCCCTTGAGGTCTCTGACCACCTTGAACAGTGTCTCAACTTCGGTGGCGCTCAAGGCAGAGGTGGGCTCATCCATGATGAGAATACGAGAGTTCTTGGACAAGGCGCGCGCGATCTCGACGATTTGCTGCTGACCTACGCGCAAATCCTCCACGAGGGTAAGGGGGTCGATGGGCTCATCCAGCTCCTGCATTAGCAGGCGCGTCTGGCGCGCCTGCTCTTCATAGTCGACGCTACCGACTCCTTTGGTGAGCTCGCGACCCATGAAGATGTTATCGCGCACGTTCAAATTGGGAGCCAAACTAAGCTCCTGATGAATGATCGTGATGCCCAGCTCCTCGGCGTCCGCGGGCGACGAAAAACGCACCGTCTCGTTTTCCAGTACGATCTCGCCGGCGCTTTGAGGTATAACGCCGGAAAGAATCTTCATTAATGTAGACTTGCCCGCGCCGTTTTCCCCGAAAAGCGTCGTTACCTGGCCCCGGTGAATATCGAAGTTCACTTCCTTGAGCGCTTGTACGGCGCCGAAACGCTTCTCGACGTGGCGTGCCGACAGGATCACCTCGGGGAGCGCCCTCTCCATGACTGAGGTTTGATTGTCACTCATATCCCCTCCTTACTCATCGACCACGACGTTAACGGGCGTGATCAACCAGTTTTGCGGATTGATCATGTTGAAAGATCCAGTAATGCTGAGCGTTTGACCAATCAAGTCCTGCGTGGAGACGCCGGTAAGCACTTGGCGCTTCATCTCCTCGTTCAGGGCGGCTCCGGCATCCTGATATTCAATCTGATTGGTGAAATCACTGAATTGAATGTTGCCAGTCGTATCGCGTAGCACCGTACCGTTGATGGCCGGCCCCATCTGGACACGCACGACCACCTCGTCCGAGACGCCCTCCACCTCCAAGGTGTAAATACCGGCCTGTTGCTCGATGGCCGTGCCCGTCACAGAGACCGGGATAACATGACCGATGCCCGAGGCAATACCGTACTGCTCGCCCGCATCCCCCGGACTTTGAAGCGCTTCGTGCGCCAGAATCGACGCCTCGACGGCGTTGGCTTCGATATACTCGCGAATATCGGAAAAGCTATCCTGGGCAAACTGCTCCGGGGAAAATCCAACTTCGCTTTCGAGTTCGGAGAGCGTGACTACTTTGGTATCCAGGGCCATCAGCATCAGAAGCACGACGGCGAAAATACTCACCGCGTAGAGTTTGATACGCCTGGTATCGGGTACGGAATTGGATGTCGCCGACATAACTACCCCGGTTAGCGTTATCGATGATAGTCAGTAGCTGCTTATTGTGAGCTGTAGCTATCAAAATGAAGGTGGACCTACTATCAAGCCCCGGGAATCAGCACCACTTTTAATGCGTCGGGCTCGTTGCGCATCAACTCCAGCCCCTCGTGAAACTTCTCCAGGGGTAACGTGTGCGTCACTACATGATCGGTCGGAAAGTCACCGTTACCAATGCCTTCGATCACCAATGGATAGCAATAAGGCCCCAAGTGAGCACCCAGTACATCCAACTCCTTGCGATCGCTGATAATGCTCCAATCCACCGTCACCGGTTCCTTGAAAACGCTAAACTCGACGAATCGGCCAAGTTTACGAATCATATAAAGGCCTTGCTGCACCGACTGAACCGCACCCGTCGCCTCGATATAGATATCGCAGCCGTAACCATCGGTGATACTTTTCACATACTCGACCACGTCGACTTCGGCAGGGTTTAACACGATGTCCGCCCCGAACTCCTTGGCAAGCGCCAGGCGCTTTTCGTTAAGATCCAGCACCACCAGTTTGGCCGGCCCGGATTTCTTGATCGCGCCGATCATGCCGAGCCCTAACGTACCCGCACCGGACAATACGACCACATCGCCAAGTTCAATCTGGGCGCGCTTAACCGCATGCAGTGAACATGCGTAGGGCTCGACGAGCACTGCCTTCTCCATGGGAATGTCGCTTGGCAACGAGTGGTTGATCGCCTCTTTGGGGAAAACCATATAATCGGCCATACCGCCGTTAACGTTATTTTGAAAACCGTAAACGTCGTGCTTTTCACACATCCAGTACTGGCCACGGTTGCAAAACCGGCAGTTCCAGCAGGGCACAATTTGTTCGGAGATGATGCGCTCGCCAATAGCGAACTCGGTCACACCTTCGCCGAGCGCTACCACATGACCGATGAACTCGTGCCCCGGAACCATTGGCGCTTTTATGTAAGCCGGTTGAGTTTCATCACCCCAAAAACTGGGCGCTCCTTCGTATGCCTTTAGATCTCCAGCGCAGATACCGCATGCTTCAACCTTGATCAGTACCTCACCTTCGCCCGCCTCGGGCACGGCGACCTCTTCAAGGCGATAATCACCGGGGGCGTAGGCTACAACCGCACGCATGGTCGATGGTAGTTTTGGGTATTGGCTGTTGTTGTTCATAACCGACTCCTCGTAGTGCGGCGGCCAGCAACCACACTTTTACAAAAGATCATGTGATGTACATATGAATTAAGTACCTTAAGGCTTGAAGAGTCAATGGATTTGGGCTTCTATCAGACTAATACTTTAGGCTACCGCTCAAATATATGAAATTAAAATAAAAGCTCATAAATATTCCGCCCTCTCGAGAGGAAATAACAGCAGGACTAAAAAAAGTCACCGTCGATTTATGGTCAAGCATATTTCAAATGTTCAGCTAAAGCGGCGTAGAGATGCCGAATAATGAATAAGTCACCGGTGCAAGCGAGCCATGGCTGCCCGATCCTGCCATGCGGAATATGAAAGATTTTTCAAGAAAAGAGCGGGCAAAGCGTTCGATCGACCAACACGGATGACGCAATCAGACACTCCAACCCCGGCGCCTTACCAGACGACCGGGGGCCGGTGAAAGATGACCGGGCTTTATTCGGCTTGGGTCGCCTTATCGAGACGAAGAATGGTATGGGCATTGGTTACACTGGTGGCCAGCGTATCAATGACGCCAGTGCGTAGCGCTCCGAGTATGCCCACCGCCTTGGTGTTCTCGCTGGCCACCGCGATGACATCCGGTATACGCCCAAGATCCTGTATATTGAGCCCCACGATCCGCCCCTGCATGCGCGTGTCGGAGGGCTGGCCATGAATGTCGATGAAGTCGTACCCCATCATGTCACCCACGGTACCGGAAAGCCTGGCCTCCGCGATCTCCTGGGCCGAAAACCAGCCCATACGAACCATGTTGCTGTCTTCACTGACATCGCCAACGCCAATCAGCGCCGCGTCCGCTCGTCGAGCTCGGTCCAGGGCCTGGCGCACGGTGGAGTTTTCATAGAGTGCATCTCTCACCTCGCTGTTTTGCACCAGCGCCGGCGCGTAAAGTGTTTCGCTGTCACCCCCGAAGCGGCTCGCCAAACGCCGGCAGATATGATCCGGGTTCATGTACTCGCCAGCGCGCAGCGAGCCGCCTATCGCGCATACAAACGACGCCCTGAGCGGTTCGGCCCGAAAAACATTATCCGCCACGGCGGCAACGTTGCGGCCCATGCCGACAGCCACGATCTGACCATCGATCAAACTACGCGACAGATGATCCGCCACCAGACTGGCCACGGCGGATCGCTGCACCTCGGGGTCCGAGTTATCCAGCGCGATCAGCGCGCGCTTCAAGCCGAAGCGACGCTTGAGCTCCTGTTCGATCTCGACACTGACGGCCGGATGCAGGCGCACCCGAACATCCACGATACCCTCGGCCTGGGCACGCTTGAGCAGCCGCCCGATGCGAACGCGTGAATGCCCCAAACGGTTAGCAATCGCTTCCTGCGTTTCTCCCTGCACATAATAAAGCGTTGAAATTTCCGTCATCAGATCGATGTCGGCGGCATCCTGGCTGTTCATTCGTGGCATCCAGTGTGGTCCAAAAGCGTCACGCGACGCTCGAAAGAGCGGGATGCGCCCAGCGAGGGCGAAGCCTGCACAAAAGCGTATGATGTCAGCTTGTCTCGCATTTTTTCAACACGGGAACGAGCGCTTGAGTGATCAGCGCCAGCGACACCGAGCCCGCGTCGGGCGTTCCCAGGCTCTTCTGCGCCAGCGGCCGCGCACGCCCCACCCGTGGCAGCAACTGCGCCGTCGCCTCCGCCGCTTCGTTGGCTACCCGCGAGGCGACCTCCCAGGCAGCGACCAACGCAGCCCCCTTTTCCACCTCGCTCGATAGCGCCTCGGTGAAAGGCAGCAGAACGTCGATCAGCGTTTTGTCACCGCGCTCGGCCTTACCAAACTCCATAACACGCTGCCGCGCCCGGTCGACACCACCCGCCATGCGCCCGGCAGAGAGCGGCTTTTCGTCGCCAAACGCCTCACCCAGCGTTTTCAGGATGACGCACCAGATGGCGCCGGAGGTACCACCAGCCTTATCCGACCAGCGTTGCCCCGCCCACTGAAGCACGGTCTCGGCACCAGCCCCTTGCGCGAGCGCTTCGCGAGATGCCTCGAGAGCTGCGCGACTACCGCGCTGCATACCAATTCCGTGATCACCATCGCCTGCGACCGCGTCGATCCTACCCAGCAGCTCATGGTGCTCCTCCATTGTGCGCGAGAGAACTTCAAGCCCTTCTACCACACCGTGCGCCAGCTGGCGTGACGCCTTACTCGCCCGGGGAATGGCTTTTTGCTCGACCAGATCCACATCGGCCGGGTCCAGCAACTGTGCGGGCGCCACACTACCTTTACGATAGCCAGGCGCATCGGTGGCCGCCGTCCATAGTGGCTCCATTTTCTCATCGAGCCAGAAAAGCGTCAGTGAAACGCCGGCCATATCCAGGCTCGTGACGAGCTCCCCCACATCGGGCTCCACGACCTGTATACCCGCCTCTTGCAAGAGCTCGTCTACCTTACGATAGATCACGAACAGCTCTTCGTACTTGACCGTACCCAAGCCGTTGAGTATCGGCGCCACGCGCGCCCCGTCGATGCGCACCCCTTCCGGCACCTCTTCCAACAAGCGCTCCACCAGCATTTGCGCCAACCCATCGGCCGTAGGGATACTCGCCTCATCGATCCCCGGTTCGCCATGGATGCCTAGCCCGATCGCCATCTTTTCCTCGGGCACGTGAAAAAGCGCATCCGGCGCACCCGGCAAGGTACACCCAGCGAAGGCAACGCCGAACGAGCGAGTGCGGCGGTTCGCCTCTTGCGCGACCTCGACCACTCTCGATAGCGAAAGCCCCTTCTCGGCGGCGGCAGCGGCGGCCTTAAACACCGTCAAGTCACCGGCGATACCGCGGCGCTTGTCGAACTCATCCAAAGGGGCACTGGCCACATCATCGGTGACCAGCACGATCTCGCAGGCAATACCCTCTTCGATCAAGCGCTCACGCGCCTCGCCAAAGTGCAGTACATCGCCGGCGTAGTTGCCAAACGAAAGCAGCACGCCACCGCCATTGTTTGCCGCCCGGGCCACCGAATAGACCTGTTGGGCCGAGGGCGAGCAAAACAGATTACCCATGACGGCACCATGGGCCAGCCCCTGACCCACCAAACCGGCAAAGGTGGGATAATGGCCGCTTCCGCCACCGATCACCACGGCTACACTACCAGGCTTGCTGCGCGTGCTGCGCACTACCCCACCGGGCACGGCCATCAGCTTATCGCGGTGGGCAGCCACCAGCCCAAGGCGGGCTTCCTCGGGGAAATCATTCGGGTCGTTAAATAGGCGTGTCATCGTTATATCCTCTGGAAGGAGGACAAACTGCGTCATCACAGCTTGCGCGGTATTGTTTTTGATCGGTGTCGACGAATGCTTGCGGCTTACGTTTATCGATCGCTCAGGCGAGACTCGTACTCCGTAATCCTAGCGATCTTCAGCTCGGAAGCACCGCCGGAGAAAGTATTGCTCAAAAAGGTCGAGACAATCGACTTGGCCAACTCCGGCCCCACGACCCTGGCTCCCAGCGTCACGATCTGCGCATTGTTACTGGTCTGGGCCTTGGCCGCCGAATAAGTATCGTGAGCCTGGGCGGCCCGTATACCGGTCACCTTGTTGGCCGAAATGGCCACACCGATGCCCGTTCCACAAACCAACACCGCTCGATCAAAGCGCCCCTCCTTGATGGCTGTCGCCACTTCGAAGGCAACGTCGGGATAGAGCACGGGCTCGGCTGCGAACGTACCAAAATCTTCGACCTCATGGCCCAGCTCGCGAATATGACTCACCAGAATCTCTTTCAGCTCGTAAGCCGCTTCATCACCACCGACTGCGATTCTGAGAGAAGGCGTCGCATCAAGCATTCCTGTTCTCCCCTTTCGATTGATTAAACTCCCGGCGGTCCCAACGGCGACGATCAAATGATCGCGAACGACCTTCCACCGAGGCTTTCAATCTATCACCAACCGTTCTTTTGTAAATACAGTGATCAAAAGTTATTTCTGCGATACGGTGCATAAAAACGAGATTATTGGCATTAAATTAAATAAAACAATGAATAATAAAGTTTTTTTCAAGATAATCACGTGGTCATGAACAGCATTATACTTTTGTATAGTCCGAAAAGAGGCTTTAAATCGCGCGTCATGTTTGACGATACCGACCAAAATAAATAATCATTTGATCACCAAGCGTTCATAATACAAGGAGAAAAACGATGTCGCTTCTGGAAGGTTTACGCGAACACTCATTGGTGGTCGCCGATACTGGCGATCTGGACGCGTTAGAGCGCTATAGACCGCAGGATGCAACGACCAACCCTTCGTTGATTCTTAAAGCGTTTGAGCTACCTGGCTATCAACCAATGATCGAGCGGATCATCGATGAATCACGGCGTGAAAAGATCGCCTCGGGGGACGTGGTCGACAAGCTTTGCGTGGCTATCGGAGAGCAGATTTGCAAGGTGATCCCAGGGCGCGTCTCGACAGAGGTTTCCGCTCACTTTTCGTTCGATACTCAAGCGAGTATTCGTAAGGCCCATGAGCTGATCGAGCGTTACGCAAAATCGGGAATCTCACACGACCGCGTTCTCATCAAGCTTGCGTCCACCTGGGAAGGCATTCGCGCCGCCGAGCAGCTCGAGCGTGACGGCAT
Organism: Halomonas sp. HNIBRBA4712; assembly: GCF_043558675.1. Taxonomy (NCBI): domain Bacteria; kingdom Pseudomonadati; phylum Pseudomonadota; class Gammaproteobacteria; order Oceanospirillales; family Halomonadaceae; genus Halomonas; species Halomonas sp. HNIBRBA4712. The sequence goes on from NZ_JBIFXR010000003.1 coordinate 208,071, forward strand.
TCACTGCAACCTGACGCTATTGTTCAGCGACGCTCAAGCGCAGGCCTGTTTCGATGCCGGTGTCTACCTGATTTCCCCCTTCGTTGGGCGCGTCAGCGACTGGTACAAAAAGAGAGCCGATCAACCATACGCCCCCGCTGAAGACCCCGGCGTGGCCTTCGTCAAGGGCATTTGCGAGCGCGCTGCGGCTTGGCATTACGACACCATCGTAATGGGTGCCAGCTTTCGCACGACCGATCAGGTGCTGGCATTGGCGGGCTGCCATCGCCTGACGATTTCCCCGGCCCTGCTCGAGCAGCTCGATAATCTGGAAGGCGAGGTGTCCTCACGCATTCAAACCGACCTGCCCCGGCGCGCCGCGCCTGCGCCTCTTTCGGAATCGACTTTCCGCTGGAGGCACAATCAGGATCCGATGGCCAACGAGATGCTGGCCGATGGAATTCGCCGCTTTGCTCATGACCAGCAAACCCTGGAGTCGCTGATCGACCAACGCTTGGCGGCCCGCGGGTAGCCGCTCTTGGAGGGCCGTAACTCACGTTAGTCGCTCCGATACAACAACGAATACCAAGGGATATCGATATATGAACAGCCGTTTTGAGCTGGCCAACGCCATTCGCGCCCTTTCCATGGATGCCGTCCAGAAGGCCAAGTCCGGCCACCCCGGCGCCCCGATGGGAATGGCGGACATCGCCGAGGTGCTGTGGAACGACTTCCTCAAGCACAATCCGGAGGATCCGAAGTGGGCCGACCGCGACCGCTTCGTGCTCTCCAACGGCCACGGTTCGATGCTGCTCTACTCGCTTTTGCACCTCACCGGCTACGACGTGAGCCTGGAGCACCTGCAGGCGTTTCGCCAGCTCCACTCGCCCACCGCCGGCCACCCGGAGTTCGGCTACGCCCCGGGGATCGAGACCACCACCGGCCCGCTGGGTCAGGGCTTTGCCAACGCCGTGGGCTTTGCCCTGGCCGAGCGTACCCTGGCCGCGCAGTTCAACCGTCCGGACCATACCGTGGTCGATCACCACACCTGGTGCTTTCTCGGCGACGGCTGCCTGATGGAGGGTGTCTCCCACGAGGCGGCGTCGTTTGCCGGTACCCAGCAGCTGGGCAAGCTGATCGCGCTGTATGACGACAACGGCATCTCCATCGACGGCGAGGTCGAGGGCTGGTTCACCGACGACACCGCCAAGCGCTTCGAGTCCTACGGCTGGCACGTGGTGCCCAACGTCGACGGCCATAAACCCGATGAGATCAAGGCCGCCATCGAACTCGCCAAGCAGAGCGACAAGCCGAGCCTGATCATCTGCAAGACCATCATCGGCTTCGGCGCACCCAATAAGCAGGGCAAGGAGGACGCTCACGGCGCCCCGCTGGGTGACGAGGAAGTGGCGGCGGCGCGCCAGCAGTTGGGTTGGGAGCACGCGCCCTTCCATATTCCCGAGCCGATCTACTCCGCCTGGGACGCTCGCGAGGCGGGCAAGAAGCAGCAAGAGGCCTGGGAGGAGCGCTTCGCCCGCTACGCGGACGCCCACCCGGAGCTCGCCCGTGAGTTCCAGCGCCGCATGAAAGGCGAATTGCCGGCCGAACTTGGCACCGAAGCGCTGATCGAGAAAGCCCAGGAGAAAGGCGAGAGCATCGCCTCGCGCAAGGCGTCGCTCTCCGCGCTCAACGCCATCGGCCCGCAGATGCCGGAGCTTCTTGGCGGCAGCGCCGATCTCGCGCCGTCGAACCTGACCTACTGGGAAGGCACCCAGGCGATCACCGCCGAGAACCCCGGCGGCAGCTACCTGCACTACGGCGTGCGCGAATTCGGTATGGGCGCGGTGATGAACGGCATCGCCCTTCACGGCGGTTTCGTGCCGTATGGGGCGACCTTCTTGATCTTCATGGAGTACATGCGCAACGCCGTGCGCATGGCTGCGCTGATCGGTAATCACGCTGTCTACGTGTTCACCCACGACTCCATTGGCCTTGGCGAGGATGGCCCGACCCACCAGCCGATCGAGCAGCTCACCAGCCTTCGCACCACGCCGAATCTCGCCACTTGGCGCCCGTGTGACGCCGTCGAAACCATGGCGGCCTGGGACGCGGCGCTCAAGCGTCGCTCTGGCCCCACGGCGCTGGTGCTGTCGCGCCAGAACCTGCCGCACCAGGCACGCACCCGGGCGCAGTTGACCGATATCCGCCGCGGCGCCTACGTGCTGAAGGAGAGTGACGCCACGCCGTCGCTGATCCTGATCGCTACCGGCTCGGAAGTGGCGCTGGCCATGGACGCCGCCGCCGCCCTCGAAGGCCAGGGCCACGCGGTGCGCGTGGTGTCGATGCCTTCGACCGACCGCTTCGACGAGCAGGACGCCGAGTACAAGGAGAGCGTGCTGCCCCGCGCGGTGACCAAACGCATCGCCATCGAAGCCGGCCACGCCGACTACTGGTACAAGTACGTGGGTCTCGACGGCCGGGTGATCGGCATGACCACCTTTGGCGAGTCCGCCCCGGCGGGGGATCTGTTCAAGCACTTCGGCTTTACGGTCGAGAACGTCTTACAAACGGCCCGGACACTACTTTCCCACGAGGCAAAACAACAAAGGCACACTAGTTAAAGTCATCTTCATCGCCGCGAAGCCGGGCCAGCCGCTCGGCCTCTTCCTCTTTCGCGTCGTCGATGACGTCGAGAAGCTCGGCGACGTTGGCGCTTTTGGTATCGAACTCGAAGTGGCCGGTCAGCTTGCTCTCCGGGGTGAGCTTGCCGGCTTCATAAAGCGCCCACATCTCCTTGCCGTAGTGGGTCTTTAGAAGCGCCGGGGCGTAGCGGCCGAAATAGGCGCGCATGTTGTTCACATCGCGCTCGAGCATCGCCGCGGCGCTGTTGTTGCCGGCGGCGTCCACCGCCTGGGGCAGGTCGATGATCACCGGGCCGTCGGCATCGACGAGCACGTTGAACTCGGAAAGATCGCCGTGCACGAGCCCGGCGCAGAGCATGCGCACCACATCCCGAATCACCTTGTCATGGTAGGCAAGCGCCTGGGCCTCAGTGAGCTCGACGTCGCCAAGCCTGGGGGCCACGTCGCCTTCGGCGTCCGTGATCATCTCCATCAGCAGCACGCCGTCGACGAAGCCGTAGGGCGTGGGCACGCGCACGCCGGCGCCATTGAGCCGGTAGAGCGCATCGACCTCGGCGCTGAGCCAGGCCTGCTCCTGCTCCTTCTGGCCATAGCGGGTCTTTTTCGCCATTGCCCTGGCCCGGCGGCTGTTGCGCTCCTTGCGCCCCTCCTGGTACTGCACGGCCTGTTTGAAGCTTCGCTGCTTGGCCTCCTTGAACACCTTGGCGCAGCGCTTCTCACCGCTTGCGCGCACTACGTACACCTGGGCTTCCTTGCCGCTCATCAGCTGCATCAGCACCTCGTCGACGAGGCCGTCATCGACCAGCGGCTGTAGTCGTTTGGGTATCTTCATGGCTTGCGGCCGTCGCTCCTTGATTGAGTGCGTATGCGAAATAGCGTCATGCTGACCATATCAATAGTCGATACGGCGAACGCGAAAGGCGCGGCCCTTGAGCTTGTCGCGCTCGAGCTTGCCCAGCGCCTTGTCAGCCACGCCGCGCTCCACGGCAACGAAGGCGCTCTTTGCCTGAACCTTGATCTTGCCCACCTGATCGCCGCGCAGGCCGCCTTCGCCGGTGAGCGCCCCGAGGATATCCCCCGGGCGCAGCTTGTCCTTCTTGCCGCCGCCGAGCTGCAGCGTCGTCATGGGGGCGGTGAAGGGGCCCCGGTCGCGCGGCTTGGGCAGGGGTTCCAGGGCGAGTGCCTCACCAACGCGCTCGCCCAACCGCTCCAGCCGGTAATGCTCCTCCGGGGCGACCAGGGTCGCGGCGATGCCGCGCTCGCCGGCCCGGCCGGTACGCCCTACACGGTGAACGTGCACGTCCAGCTCGCGGGCGATCTGGTAGTTGAACACCGCGTCGAGCCGTTCGATGTCAAGCCCCCGGGCCGCCACGTCGGTAGCCACCAGAATCGACACGCTGCGGTTGGCGAACAGCACCAGCAGCCGGTCGCGATCCTTCTGCTCGAGATCGCCGTGCAGCGCCACGGCGCTGAAGCCCGCGCTTGAGAGCTGATCCGCCACCTGGTCGGTTTCGCGCTTGGTATTGCAGAACACCACGCTGGTGGCGGGCCGGTAGTGCAAAAGCAGATCCACCAGCGCCCCGCTTCGGCTCTTGTCGGCAGGCACATCGTAGAAGTGCTGCTCGATGGTGCTCGCGTCGTGCTCCTCCTCGACGATCACGCTTGCGTACTCGGTGAGTACGCCCCGGGTCATCGTCGCAAGCTCCCCTTCGCCCTGCTGGTCGGGGAAGGTGGCGCTGAACAAGAGCGTCTGGCGCGTCTTCGGGGTGGCCTGGATGATCGCCTCGATGGCCGGACGAAAGCCCATGTCGAGCATGCGATCGGCTTCGTCCAGCACCAGGGTGGTGAGCCCGGCAAGCGACAGCGACCCCTTGCGCAGATGCTCGTCGATACGCCCGGGCGTGCCCACCACGATGTGCGCGCCGTGTTCGAGCGAGGCGAGCTGAGGGCCGAAGGGCGCGCCGCCGCATAGGGTAAGCACCTTCACGTTGGCAAGCGTGCGGGCGAGCTTGCGCAGTGCCTCGGCGACCTGATCGGCCAGCTCCCGGGTGGGACACAGCACCAGCGCCTGAACGTTCGTGCCAGAGAGCGAAAGCCTGGCCAGCAGCGCCAGGCCAAAGGCCGCCGTCTTGCCGGAGCCGGTTCTGGCCTGGGCCAGCACATCGCGGCCTTCGAGCATCAAGGGCAGGCTCTGGGCCTGCACCGGGGTCATCTGGTGGTAGCCCAGGGTGTGAAGGTTATCGAGCAGCTCCGCCGGCAGGCGAAGCGAGTCAAAGGCGGTGGCGGTCAACGGCAGCGTCTCGTAGCAGTAAGGGGAAACAATAGCCGCCACCTTACCAGAAAGTGACGGCCGAAGAAGGCGCCGCGCGCGTCATACCGAAAGCGCCACGAAGCGCCCCTGGGTCAGCGCCGCAAGATCACCGGGCGCGAGTTCGATCTCGAGCCCTCGGCGGCCAGCGCTGACATAAATCGTCGGCTGCGCTTCGGCGCTTTCATCGATGAACAGCGGCAAGCGTTTTTTCTGCCCCAGCGGGCTCACACCGCCCAGCACGTAGCCGGTCGTACGCTCCACCACGTCGGCACTGGCCATCGCCGCCTTCTTCGCCCCGGCCGCCTTGGCCACCTGCTTCAACCCCAGTTGATGGGTCACGGGCACGATCGCCACCGCCAGCGCCTTGCCCTCGAGCGCCACTACCAGCGTCTTGAACACCCGCTCGGGCGCGACCGCCAGCTTCTCGGCGGCTTCCAGGCCATAGGAGGGAGCGCCGCTCTCATGCACGTACTCGTGAATCCTGAACGTAATCCCCGCCTTTTTGGCGGTATTGATAGCGGGCGTCATGGTGATCCTCAACGGCTGGTCGGCGCTCGAGCGAGTGCTAGACTTCCCAAGGTAAGCAGTGCATCCAAACAGAGGCGACAGGATAACGGAGGATCCACCATGCCAGCAAAATCAAAAGCCCAGCAAAAAGCCGCCGGTGCCGCCCTTTCCGCCAAACGCGGCGACACCAAACCCAGCGAGCTGGTCGGCGCATCGAAGGAGATGTACGACTCGATGAACGAGCAGGAGCTCGAGGATTTCGCCAGCACCAAGCGCAAGGGTAAGCCTGAGAAGAAAGGGGATTGAGGTCGTATCGAATGAAAAGCGCCCGGCGGTGTTGCCGTTGGGCGCTTTTTTCGCAGCGACACCAGTGTTTCACTTCACTAGGCTGAGTCATCCTGGGGCTCAGGCTGTGGCCAGGCAAAAGTAGCAAAATATGAACAGAATTCGCTAATGTCCGATATCGGCCAGAAGCAGACGCTTAAGGAAAAGCTGCATAAAACCCGCCGGAACTACTTGGTAACCACCGACGGGGTAAAATCGGGCTACACCGCCAATATGTGGCAGAGCCATCCGATGAAGCAGATCTTGTTCGCTCAGGCAGAGTACCAGAACAAGAAGAAGGTTACCCGCCGAGAACGGTTCCTGCTCCAGATGAATGCCCTGGTTCCATGGCAGCGGCTGGACGATGCGCTGTCGCCGCCCTACTTCCCCAACGCGGTGGGCAAGCGCGGCCGGCCAAGCAAATGGGCAATGCGGATTGGATTCAGCTCAGACATGATTTTCCGCCACTGCATCGGCTGCTGGCTCGTAGCGCTCAGTTGCGGCGTTCTTTGCCTCATTGAGGTGACTAAGGTCGGCCAGTAGTATATCGCTGATTTCGTGGGATGACAGTGCGATGATACCGATAATGGCAAAGCCGAAATCGAGACAGGAGCATAGGCCGCGGATTGTATCGATGTGAGTTGCCCCATAAAGACTGGTATGGCTGACTGCGAAAAAGTCATCGTCCTGGTCGTCTATGGACACGTGGCCGAAAACGCCTTTGACGTTGGGATGCGCTCCGTAGTCAATTGCCCCTTCATAGCCAAGAACAGCAAGCGCATGAATATCGGGAGCACGATCTTTCAGTACTCCGATTGCCTTCTCGAAAGTGAATGCTTTGCGGCAGGCTTTCTTTTCAGCCTCGCCGTGATGTCGGCGGGTCCAAACCTCCTGCAATTCAGGTTTTTGCGTCATCAAGCTTGCATATGCCGCAGATTCAAGCGCTGTGCGCAGCAGTGGGAAAACGGCGGCGCAATGGCCGCTCAAAGCCATGCGCGAACTAGCTAGGAAAAGTTGATACGCGTTCATGCAGAGCATGAGGGGGACAGCAGATGGCTGATACTGCCGCCAAAGCCCTTCACGAAAATAGGTGTCGTACTCCCGAAGTGCCGCAACTATCGGATCGTGAGACGCTAGTAATTCGGCCGTCGTTTCATCGGCGGCAGCCATATAGGACTCGATCCCGCCTTCAATCACAACGCGCACGCCATCGTCGGTCATCGTTAGTTGCTTCCTTGAATGGAGCGGATGAATTCGTCACGCGTCAGATGGCACAGGGCGTATTGACCTTTTTTTAGCGGAGCGCCACCCATTATGCGCCGTGCTAGCGCATCGCCTGCGAGAAAGAAAATTCGATCCTGGCACTCGAAGAAGACGTACGCAGTCGCACGCTTCCATTTCTCAATGAACTGTTTGCTACGACCGAACCATTGCATGACTGCAAAGCGCCGACCATCGATATCGACAGGCAGAGATTGCCAATCCAGCGACGCGGAGAAACTCCAACCCGTGAAACTCGATGAACTGTCATGGACATGTACGAGCCAAAACATGCGATGGTCTTGCCGGTAAAAGGCCTCGCGTGCAGCGCGCTCATCTTCGGATATCGGGGAGTATTGCAGCTCCAGTACGGTCGCGCGCGGCGTGCCAGCACCGCAAAGCACATCTGCTCTGTGGCGCTCACCTGTCATGGGGTCGATTAGGCCGATCTCGCGGCAATCCTCCGGGAATGCCTCTCTCCAGCCGAGGTGCCAAGGGCCTTCTGGTTCGCTCCAGGAGTCACAATCGCCCGCCTTGTGTCGCCAGTGCTTTACGTTCTCGATGGGAATGACGGAAGTAAGTATGCCCCCGCAATCACGGCATGTCGTGTTTTCGCCTTTGATAATGGGCGGACGTTTCATTCCATTAACCCAGGCGTACAGCATTTTGTCCCCTTAAATTGTTATCACTCTCTTTCTTGATTTTTGAATGATCTCCGAATGAATGGCTACTATAACGTATAAATTCGCTGCCACTTGATAGTTTATCACTACAGTACAGCATAGCTTGCTTTCTCAAGGCCACTACGGAGCGACCTGTCCATAACGCTGAACTTCTCTGAAAAATGTTTAAAAAAACCCAAGCCTTTGAACTATATACAATATCAAGCCCCGCGAGATTTTTTAACAAAGGCTTGATACTGCCCTTTGCTCAATAACCACACGGAGCCCAGATACACGAAACTTAGTTACACGGCACTACACGCCGCAGCGTATCCTTGGCCCATAGCGTTTGGCCGTCGGGGGTGCGGCCGTGATCGTTCCAGCGCTCGGAGGTTTCGAGGCAGAAGGAGCCGGCGTTTTCGACGACGGTGTCTTTATTGGCCGGGCGCTCGCCGCCGATTCGCAGGATATCGGGGTGGTCGGAGGTATAACGCGGTGCAATGGTGTTACTGGCACAACCGGCGACCACAGCGGTCACCATCAGTACGGACAAACAGCGGCGCAAAGGCATGTCGTCGAACCCTCAAGAAGCGATACAAGACCGACACCCGTTGTCGGTAGCGCTAAATATCATTCGCCTCATGACCGGGTCAATCTTTTTCCTCTCCGCCCCCATTTTCTCTCAGCTCATTAAGTCTCAGGTAACCAAGGTAATACTGGTAACCGGGCGCAGATTGAGTCGCTCGCAGCGCGCCTCGACGCTATCGACGATCTCTTCGGCGGTCTCGATCTGCTGCTTGTCGAGCTGGATATCCACCATCAAGAAGCTGCCCACCTGGGCGATGCGCACGTCTTCGGGTTCGACGTCGAAGGCCTCTATCTCACGTACCACGTCGCGCTGGATGGGCCCGGCGGGCACGCCGAACATGAGTTCGCGCAGGGCTTCGCGCATCATGCGCACCGGTATGGGCAGAAAATAGCCCGCTATCAGCAGCACCATCACCGGGTCGGCAAAGCGGGCGTAGGCGGCCCAGGGGCTTAGCGTTAGCCCCACCGTGAGCATAAAGCCTACCACGACAGCGGTGCTCAGCCAGGTATCCATCTGCCACTGGCGCAGCTCCGCGCGCAGAAGTGAGGAGTTGGCGATGCGAGCATAGCGCTTGAGCACGCCCCAGGTGAGCACACACCCGAGCACGTTGACGATACCGAAACCGAGCGCCAAACCAAGCGTTACCTCGCGCCCGCCCTGCACCAGGCTCCACAGCGCCGATACCAGCGAGAACAGGCACACCAGCGCAATCACCACGCCCTTGAGCAGCACCGCCAGCGGCTCGACGGTGAGCCGCCCAAAGGGAAAGTGTTCGTCGGCGGGTTTGCGCGCCTGCTGGAGTGCCAGTAAAGATAGCGACGCCAACACGAGGCTCAGGAGTGAATAGGCACTATCGAAAAGGATGGTGATCGAGCCGCTGGCAAGGCCCAGCACGAGCCCGGTCAGGGCGAACAGGCTGGCGGAGACGGCCGAAAATTTCAGCGCACGCCGCTCAGCAATCAGGGGGGACATCGGGAACTGCTCCAACATGAAAGGTTATGAGGCATATCAAGCAGCGCGTAGCCTACCCAAAGCGCTTGGGCAGGGCGAATCGCTCAGCGCCACTTTTTTCGTCGCTCGACGCTAACGCATCCGCTAATCTAAAAATACGTTCAAAAAGGATGCGTCATGCGTATCGAACAGATCCAGGCTTTCATCGACGTTACCGAACACGGCTCCTTCGCCGCTGCGGCGCGCCAAACGCTCACAAAGCGCAGCACCCTGAGTGCCGCTGTCAGTGCGCTGGAGGATCACTTGGGCGTGGCGCTGTTCGAGCGCTCCGGCAATAGTCTTGCGCTCACGCCGCTTGGCGAAAGTATCCTGCCGGACTGCTACCGCCTGGTGACCAGCGCCACCCGCATCGACAAGTACTGCCAGCAGCACACGCTGGGGGTGGAAAGCCAGCTCTGCATCGCCCGCGACGACGCGCTACCGGAGAGCTTCTGGCAGGGCGTGATGCACGAGATCAAGACCCGCTTTCCGCTGACCGCAGTGTCAGTGTATCTTGCCCCGCCCCAGACCCACCCGGCGCTGATCGCCCGCCAAACGGTGGATATCGCCTTCGGCCTCTACACCGACCAGGCCCTGCCCCACTACGCAAAGCGCCTGGCACCGGTCGACATGCGCCTGGTCGCCGCGCCGCACCACCCGTTGAGCCGGCTGCCCAGCGTACGCCGTGACGATCTCGCCCAGTACACCCAGGTGTGCCTGAGCCATTTGCAGGATGACCGGCTGGTGAGCGAAGCGCTGTTTTCCGCCAACTACCTGAGCGTGACGATGTTCGAGCTGATGCGCGACGCCGCGATCCAGGGCACCGGCTGGGCGCTTTTGCCATCGCTGCTGGTCAGCGACGCTTTAAAGGCCGGCACGCTTTGCCGCCTGCCCCACGAACTCGCCTTCGAGAGCCACCACTACCGCACCCTGACCCACGCCCACCAGGGGCCGGTGGCCACTCAGCTTTTGCAGCGGGTGAGCCATTTTCTCGCCCGCACAAATTAGCGCACGCAGCTCAGCCGCGTTTCGTTGAAAAACGCTACTGGCGCAAATAGGCGATGCCCACCACGCTATAAAAAAACAGAGGAGGAGAAAGCCGACCACGTTAGAGCGTAAACACGGGCAGTGTCATGCGTGCGTCAAAAAGCCCTGCCAGTGTCGATGTTGCCGTCAACCCAGGAGCGACTTCCACGATGGTCAAACTCGATAAGAAAGCCAAACGGCTTTATGTGCTCGACACCAACGTTCTGATTCACGACCCTGCGGCTCTTTACCATTTCGAAGAGCACGACGTGGTCATCCCCATGACCGTCCTCGAGGAGCTGGACAAGCATAAAAACGGCATTCGCGAAATCGCCCGCACGGCGCGCCAGATCAGCCGTACGCTCTCGGATCTCACCAGTCAGGTCACCTTCAAGGAAGTTCACGACGGCGTTCCCATTCCCCGCATCAGCGGCGACAGCGGCCGCCTGCACTTTCTCTGCTACAGCGATCTAAAGCTTTTAAACGAAGTCAGCGACACCCCGGATAACCGCATACTGGCCGAAACCTGTAGGCTTCGCGACGAGCAACCGGACGCCTCGGTCATCCTGATCACCAAGGACATCAACCTTCGCATCAAGGCCGCCGCGCTCAAGGTGCCGGTGGAGGATTACCACAACGACCGCGCCTTCGAAGACAGCGACGCCATGATCGAAGGCGCAAGCGTCTACGAGCAGGTGGGGATCGCCGGTTCGTCGCTCTGGGAGGCGCTCAATGTCGAAGTCGACGTCGAGCGCGCAGGCCACCACACCTTCTACCACCTGAAAGGCGACATGCCCCGCCAGTGGCACGTCGGCATGCTGGTCTCGGATAGCGAAAACGGCGCCGAATTCGAGGCCGTCGTACGCGAGCTCGGACCCAAAAGCGCCACGCTCAAGCTTTTGACCAACTACCGCCATCACGCCGGCGTCTGGGGCGTACACGCCCACGACAGCCGCCAGAACTTCACCCTGAACCTGCTGATGGACCCGGAGATCGACCTGGTCACCATCGCCGGCAACGCCGGTACCGGCAAGACCTATATGACGCTGGCCGCAGCGTTTCAGCAAACCCTGGATGCCAAGCAGTTCGAGCGCATCGTGTTCACCCGCGCGCCGATCCCCATGGGCGAGGACATCGGCTTTCTACCCGGCACCGAGGAGGAGAAAATGTCGCCCTGGATGGGGGCGTTTCACGACAACATGGATAACCTTCTGCGTAACGACGACGGCGAGTCGAGCTGGGACAACGGCGCGACCCGCCAGCTGATCGGCTCGCGGGTGCAGATCCGCTCGCCGAGCTTCATGCGCGGGCGCACCTTGAACGACACCTTCCTGATCATCGACGAGGCGCAGAACTTCACTCCCAAGCAGCTGAAATCCCTGGTGACCCGCGCCGGGCGCAACACCAAGATCGTCTGCCTTGGCAACGTCGGCCAGATCGACACGCCCTATCTTACCGCCAATACCTGCGGCATGGCGGCGGTAGTCGAGCGCTTTCGCGACTGGCCCCACGCCGGGCACATCACGCTGAAAAGCGTCGAGCGCTCGCGCCTGGCGCTGGCCGCCGAAGAGCTTTTATAGCGCTGGTTCTATGGCTCTGGTTGTATAACCCAAGCGTGATCACCTATCTGCGCCGCCCCTTCGGGCGGCGTTTTCATTGGCTAGTTTTCATTGGCTATCGGCGTTCTTGTCTTCGCTCATCGGGTTGGTCACCCCGACCGTGTCGGCGGCGAAGGCCTCGCGCTCGCCGAGCGGGCGCGGGCTTCCCACCGTCGTATCCTTCAGGGTCTGGCGCTCCAGTTCGCAGTTGAGCTCGGCGCCGAACAGCACCAGAAACGCCGAGATCCAGAACCACATCATCATGGCCACCACCGCCCCCAGCGAGCCGTACACCTCGCTGAAGGTGGTAAAGGTGCGCACGTAGAACGACAGCGCCGCGGAGCCCAGAAGCCAGGCCACGGTCGCGAACAGCGTGCCGTAGTTGAGCCACTCCCAGCGCGGCTTGCGCCGGTAAGGGGCAAAGCGGTAGAGCAGCGCGATCAGAAAGCTGGTGATGAGCAGAAGCACCGGCCAGCGCAGCCAGTTGATCACGCTGTCGAGCGGCGCTTGGACGGCGAGCGACTCCACCGCCATCGGAATCAGCGCGATGAAGCCAAGTGAAATCAACGTCATGACGATCAGCCCCAGGGTGAGCACGGTCAGAAGCACCGTGCGCCGCAGGAACGGGCGCTTTTCGCTTTCGCCATAGACGACGTTGAGCCCCACCACCAGCACCGCCACCCCTTTCGAGGCGACGAACATGGCGATCCCAAGCCCGATCATCGCCGCCATGAAGTTGCCGGTTTCGGTGTTCTCGACTACCTGCTCGGCCTGCTGGTCGATCAGGTTCGCCGTGTCCGGCGGCATGAAGCGGCTGATCTCGTAAAGCTGCTGGGCCGCCTCCAGCGGGTCGAACAGAAGCCCCCACAGCGAAATCACCGCCGCGATGGTGGGAAACAGCGCCAGCAGCGCGTAAAAGGCGGTGCTGGCCGCCAGCATGGTCAGCCGGTTGCGCCGCGCGGCGCGAACCACGCGCCAGCCCACGTCCACAAGCCCCGGTGAGGGAATCTCCTCGGGGGTTTTCGCCCGCCGCCCGCGCGACGTCGCCTCCGGCTTCGATCGGCTCATCCATGTCCCTCCCAGATCAGTAGCAGCGCCAGCACCACGGCCAGCGCCATCATCAGCCCGCTGCCGTGGCGGCGAAGCCACGTCTCGCCTTCGAGCGTATGGGTCAACCATGCCATGGCGCGCCGCTCGAGGGCGAGCGCGGCGTCAACGCTTCCTCCCTTGACCCGGCCGCACGCCTGGGCCAAGCGCTGGCACAGCGCCACGCCGAAAAGCCCGAGCGGCCGGTAGCCCCACCAGAGATCGCCGGGGCGCCAGGGCGAAAGCGAAAGCGCCCGGCCAAGCGCCACGCCCAGCGCCACCAGTGCGACCCCAACCGGTAGCGGCCACACCAGCGAGCCAAGCGATGAGAGCGACGGTACGTACACGCTACCCTCAGGCAGCGGCAGCCACCAGGGCGCGGCCAGCGCGGCAACGGCGGCGAGCGTCCAAGCCGTGACCTGCCAGGCATCGCTGCCACCGGCGCTTCGGGTTTGCCACTGGCGCCACAGGCACACGCTCACCAGCGCCGCGGTGCCCACCGCCGCCAGAGTAAGCAAAAAGACGATGCGGGCGTGCGCCATCTCCTCCAGCGCGTGCTTGAAAGTGTACTTGCTGACCAGCCCCGCGCCGAAGGCACCGGTGAGCGAAAGCCCGGGCAGCGCCAGCAAAAGCCATAAAAGCGCGCGGGGAAGTCGCGGCATGTGCTCGCTGACGCTGGTACCCAGAAACAGCGCCCCCTTGGCCAGCGCGTGGTGCCCGGCAAAGAGCACGATACCGGGCAGCAGCAGCGGCCACACCTCGGCGTTGACCAGGCCCATCGCCACCAGCACGGTGAGCATGCCCATCTGGCTGATGCTCGAGTAGGCCAGTACCGCCTTCGGGTGCGCCTGGGCGACGCCATAAAGCGCCGCGCCAAAGGCGGCGGCGAAGCCGGCCACGAGCATCGCTTCGCCAAGCGTGGTAAAGGCCGGGGACAACGCCTCGGCCCCCAGCGGCAGAAAGCTCAGCCAGCCCAGAAGCCCCGCCTTGATCATCGCCCCGCTCAGCACGGCGCTGGCCGGTGCCGGGGCGACCGGATGCGCCAGCGGCAGCCAAACGTGCAGGCCGATCACGCCGGCCTTCACCCCAAAGCCGAGCCAGAGCAAAAGCGCCATCCACACCCCGCCGGGCGCTTGGGTGATCGCCTCGCGCACGCCTTCGAGCGTGGTCGCCTCACCGCTACCCGCCGCCCACAGGAGCCCGCCCAGGATCAGCCCTTCGCCGATCACCGCCAGTATCAAGTAGGCGCTGGCGCCGCGTTTGGCATCAAGGCTCTGGTGGTGCAACACCAGCGAGTAGGCGGCGAAGGTCATCAGCGCGAAGCCGAGATAGAAACTCGCCACATCGCGGGAGACGATCAACAGCGCGTTGCCCAGAAACGCCAGCGGCCAGCAAAGCGCAAAGCGCGAGAGCCGATAGGCCTCGTCGCCGTCGCCATCACGGGCGCGCGCCTGGGCACGCTTGAAGTAGCCGCAGGCGTGAAGCGCGGCCAAGCTCCATAACAGCGCCGTGAACGCAAGCCAGGGGCGGGCCAAGGCGTCGAGCGCCCACTCCCCTCCCAGAAGCCAGGGCGCCCACTCCCACGCCCCTTCACCCGCGAAGGCCAGCGCCAGCGCCGGCCAGGCAGCGCTTACCCACGACAGCCCAAAGTAGCGCCGCCTGGCCGACGCTCGAAACGCCTGGCCCGCCGCGCCCAGCGCCACGCAAAGCGGCCACGCCAGCGCGAGTAGAAAGAGCGCGGTCATGGCAGGTACTCCCCAATGGCGACCCTGGTGGCCCAGTCCAGCGGGCTGAAAGGCAGCCCCGCCAGAAGCCCGGCGGCCAGGCTCGCTACCGTGGTGAACACCGCCGGCCACAGCAGCCAGCCGTGGGTCTCCAGCCGCCCCAGGCGCTGCTCATCGGGCCAAGCGCCCACGCCGTGGGCGGGCCCCGGGCGAAACCAGAGCCGGTAGACGATAGGCAGAAAATAGAGCGCGTTGAGCGTGCTGCTCGCCACCAGCACCGCCACCACCCAGTGCATCTGCGCCTCGACGGCGCCAATACCCAGATACCACTTGGTGATGAACCCGGCGGTGGGCGGAAGCCCGATCATGCCAAACGCGCCCAATGTAAAGGCGATGCTGGTCAGCGGCATGCGCTTGCCCGCACCGTCCATTTCGTCGATGCGGTGAATGCCGAGCTCCTCTGCGTAGATGCCGGCGCAGAAAAACAGCGTCACTTTCATCAGGCCCTGGTGCAGCAGGTGGGCCAGCGCCCCGATGGTGCCAAACGGCCCGACCAGACACACCCCCAGCACGATGTAGGAGACCTGGCTGATGGTGGAAAAAGCGAGCCTCGGTTTGAGCTCGGTCTGAGTGAGCGCCCGCAGCGAGCCATAAAGAATCGTCACCGAGGCGATCACCGCCAGCACGCTGGTTACCCCCAGCTCGACGCTGAGCTCGATACCGTAAAGGTCGTAGATGATGCGCAGGATACCGAAGGCGCCGGCCTTGACCACCGCAACGGCGTGCAAGAGCGCGCTGACCGGCGCCGGCGCCACCATCGCCCGGGGCAGCCAGCCGTGCAGCGGCACCACCGCCGCCTTGACCGCGAGCCCGCCGACCAGCAACGCAAAAATCAGCGTCAGAAGCCCCCGGTGATCGTCGAGATAGCGCGAAAGCCCCTGCTCCGAGGCAAAAGACTGATCCCCGGTCAAACTGTAGAGCATGACCACGCCAAGCAACAGTACCACCCCGGCAGAGAGCGTGTAGCGCAAATAGACTCGCCCCGCCGCCAGCGCCTTAGCGGTGCCGGCATGGGCCACCAGCGGGTAGGTCGAAAGCGTGAGCATTTCGTAGAAGATCAGGAAGGTGAACAGGTTGCCCGCCAGCGCGATGCCCAGCGTACTGGTCACACACAGGCTGAAAAAGCCGAAGAAGCGCTTGCGGTTCGCCGCGCCTTCGAGATAGCCGATGGCGTAAACGGTGGTGCAGAGCCAGAGTATCGAGGAGAGCCCGGCGAACATCACGCCGAGCGCATCGGCGCGCAGCACGAAGTCGATGCCGCCGATGATCTGAAAGCTGAAGGTGTCCTCGAAGCCCGCCGAGATGCGCCCGACCATGAGCGTCACCAGCGCCACCTTGCACGCCGCCGCCGTCAGGTTGATGACGGTACGAACCGCCCTCGCCTGCTCGGGCAGCGAAAAGATCGCCACTGCCGCCACCAGCGACACTAAAAGCGTGGCCAGCGGCAGCCACGCCATGTCGTTCATTTCGTTCATGCGCCCCCTCCCTGCAAAAGCGCCAGCGGCAGGTGCGCCAGAAGCCCCAGGCAAAGCGCGGCGAGCGCCAGGGTCAGCGCAATCGCGTCCATACCCGGCGCCAAGGGGCGGTAATCGTGGCGCGGCGCGGTTTCATCGAAGGAGTAGCGAAACACGCGAAACACGTAGGCCGCCGTCAGAAGCGTTCCCGCCAAAAGCGCCGCCGCCGCCGTCCACTGGCTTTCGAGCACCATGGCGTGCAGCAACAGCCACTTGGCGGTGAAGCCGGCGCTGGGAGGCAGGCCCATCAGCGTGATCGAGGCAATACCAAAGGTAAGAAGCGATAGCGGCAGACGTCGGCTGGTGCCGGCAAGCCCGGCAAGCGAGCTCTCGCCGGTGGCGAGAATCAGATTGCCTGCGGCCATGAACATCGCCGCCTTGGCAAGTCCATGGCCGATCAACATCAGCCAGAACCCCTGCCAGCCCAGCGCCTGGGGGATCGGCGCCACGTCCGGGCCCAGCAGCAGCGGAAACGCCACCATCAGATAGCCAAGCTGCGCCACCGTCGACGAGGCGACGATGGTTTTCAGCGACTCTGCCCGCCAGGCGATCAGCCCGCCCCAGACGATGGCCAGCGCGCCAAGCCAAGCCACCAGCCGCGGCGCCCAGAAGGTATCCGGCAGCAGAATGCTCCAGAGCATGATGAGGATGTAGAGCGAGCCCTTGATCACCAGCCCCGCGTGCAGCGCGCTCACCGGCGTCCAGGCGCTCTGATGCACCGGCGTCAGCCAGCCGTGTAGCGGAAAAAGCGCCGCCTTGAGGGCGAGCCCCGCGCCCAGAAGCGCCGCCGCCACCCAGGCCACGGCGCCGGGCTCGACCACCCGGGAAAGCGCGAGAAGCGTAAGCTCCCCCCATTGGCCAAGAATCAGCGCCACGCCCATCAGGTAGGTAAGTGAGCCAACCAGGGTCAGCAACAGGTAGCGCATGCCCGCCTCGAGCGCCTCGGGCTTGCCGGACAACAGCAGCATCGCCACCGCCGAAAGCCCCAGCGCCTCGAGCGCCACGTAAAGGGTCAGAAGATCCGCCGCCAGCCACAAAAGCGACAGCGCGCTGACCACCCCGCCCATCAGCGGCCACAGCCAGCGCTCGCGTGGGCCGGCCGGGCTCAGGCGAAAATGCCCCGGCGTATAGAGCGCCGCTGCCGCGCCCACGCACTGGGTCACGAGCAGTAAAAGCGCGCCGAGCCCGTTCAGGCGCAGCGATAGACCGACCCCGGCCACCTCGGCCTGCCAGCGCAAGAGCCCGGCCTGCTGCACATCGCGCATCAGCCAAAGCCCGGCGGCAAGGATCACCCCACTTGCCAGCAGCACCGACACGCCGCGCTTGGGCGGGCGCAGCGCCGCGCAAAGCCCCGCCACCAGAGGCAGCAGCAGCACGCACAAAAGCGCCCAGTGGCTGAGCGCCAGCGGTGCGAAGGTACTGTCGTAAAGACCGAAGCGCCAGCTCATCGGGCGACTCCAGAGGCCTGGATATCTTCCTGGTTCGCCTCGTCGTCGTGGGAGTGAAGGTGGCGAATCAATAGCGCGCCAAGCAGCGTACCGACACAGGCGATGAAAAGTCCCACGCCGACCAGCGCCTGGGCGCCTTCATGCGCCCCAGCGAGCCCGATCATCAGCAAAAACACGCCGGAGCCCAATACGTTGAAAGCGAGCAGCCGACGAAGCCGATGGCGGTGCAGCGCAAAGGCGCCCATGGCGGTGCCGACCATCAATACCGCCACGAGCATCAGCGGATGCTCCGACGGCGCGTAGGCCATGCCGGGCACGACCAGGCGAATCACCGCGCCCACCATGACGCACCAGGCAAGCGTGAGCGCGCCGCGGGCAAAGCGGTGGCTGACCGGCCCCTGGAAGGTATCGATATGCGGGCTTTTACGCCCGAGAGCGCGCCGCGCTAGCCCCCGGTGGAAGGCGCCGAGGGCGTAAAACAGCGCCGCGCCGGTAAGCAGCACGCCCAGCGCCAGTTCCGCCAGCGCAAGCCAGGGTGCGCCCAGCCACGCCCAGGCGAGCACCATGAAGAGCGCCAACGCGATGAACGCGACGGTGGCGCGCAAGACATGACGATCGAACAGACACACCAGTGTGGCAAGCGCCAAACACACGGCGAGCGCCGTTTCCCAAGGGTCGATGGACGCTAACATAGGCCTCGCTGATTCCCTGCTCGGCTCGAAAAGGGCTACTGTGCCTGCCTTTGTCGCGCTTGTCGATTGGGTTCGAACCGGTGGCGAGCGGCCCGATTAAACGCTCCGGGTGCGTTAGCCCAGGCGCGCCTGCAGCCACTTGCCGATGTCGTTGACCTGCTGCGGGCAGAGCGCATGGGCCATCGGATACTGGCGGTAGTTGACGCTGTAACCCTTGTTCTTGAGCCGGTCGGCGCCGGCGCGGCCCAGACTTTCCGGCACCACCGGGTCGAAGTTGCCGTGGTGCACCTCGATCGGAATCGCCGCATTGGCTTCGCTTAGCGCGATGCTCTCGCCGGTGGCGAAGTAGGTCGACATGGCCAGAAGCCCGCCCAGCGGCGCGTCGAAAGTGAGCGCGGCCTGGTAGGCGACCGCCCCGCCCTGGGAGAAGCCCGCGACGATGATGCGCCGGCTCTCCATGCCCTGGTCGATCTGCTCCTGAATCAACGCTTGAATGCGCTCGGCGGAGCGGGTCAGCTGCACCTCGTCTACCCGGCGGCCCAAATCCATCGCCAGGATGTCGTACCAGGCGGGCATCACCATGCCGCCGTTGACGGTCACCGGCAAGCGCGGCGCGTGGGGCATGATGAAGCGCACGTTGAGCTTTGGTGACAGCCCCATGGCCGGAATCAGCGGCTCGAAGTCGTGACCGTCGGCGCCAAGGCCGTGAATGATGAACACGCAGGCATCCGCCGGCTGGCCGCTTTTGGGTTCAATGATCAACTCACCGGGCTCTGACATCGAAGGTTTTCCTCAAGCAAAAGCGACACCCTAGCGCAAACCGGCCGCCACGGCGAGCGTCGCGCTCAGAAGGGCCACACCAGCGGAATCAGCGCCACCGCGATCACGCCGG
Organism: Halomonas sp. HNIBRBA4712; assembly: GCF_043558675.1. NCBI lineage: Bacteria > Pseudomonadati > Pseudomonadota > Gammaproteobacteria > Oceanospirillales > Halomonadaceae > Halomonas > Halomonas sp. HNIBRBA4712. The sequence continues at coordinate 227,375 of NZ_JBIFXR010000003.1, forward strand.
TCAGCACGTTGAGCCCGCCGCCCACCTTGAGAAAATCCGTGATGCGATAGCCGCCGGGGCCATACACCATCAGGTTGGTCTGATAGCCGATCGGGGTCAGAAAGCTGGCCGAGGCGGCGAACATGATCGTCACCACGAAGGGCATCACGCTCACCCCCAGGCTCTCGGCGGCGGCGGTCACCACCGGAAAGATGATCACCGCCGCGGCGTTGTTGGTCACAAGCTCGGTCAGAAGCGCCACCACGCAGTAGGTGCCCAGCAGCAAAAGCCAGGGGCTGCCCGAGACCATCGACAGCACGCCGCCGGCGAGCACGTCCGCCGCGCTGGAGCTCGAAAGCGCCGCACCGACGCCAAAGGAGGCGGCGATGGTCAGAAGCACCTGGGTATCGAGGCCGCGCTTGGCGCCGGCCACCGAGCAGCAGCCGGTCAACAGCGCAAGTGCGGCCCCCAGCATCGCCGCGTTGAGCATGCTCAACACGCCAAACGCCGCCAGCAGCACCGCGCCGATCAGAATGCCCCAGGCCAGCGGCGCCTTTTCGTGTACCGGCCGGGCGGCGCCGTTGAGCTCGCTGATCAGAAGAAAGTCCTTCGACTCCCGGTGGCGCTCGATGAACGGCGGGCGCGCCTCGAGCAGCAGCACGTCGGATGACTGCAGCCGCACCTGGCCGAGGTTCCCCGTGACCCGCTCGCCGCCGCGGCAGATCGCCAGCACCGCCGCACCATAGAGCGTGCGAAAGCGGCCATCGCGAATGCGCTGACCGATGAACTGGCACTGGTGCGACACCACCGCCTCGACCAGCCGGCGCTCCTTGAACTCCTTTTCCAGACTCGAGCCGTATTCGCTCGAGGGCACCAGCCCGCGAATCTGCTGAAGCTCCACTGCCGCGTCGCTGGTGCCGGCGAACACCAGCCGGTCGCCGCCCTTGAGCCGCTCGCCGGGGCCCACCACGCTGACCACGTTGCCGGCGCGCTCGATCTCGACCAGAAATAGCTCCTGCAGGTGTCTGAGCCCCGCTTCCTGAACGGTGCGGTCGACCAGCACGCCCTGGGGGTCGACCTCCATTTCGATGGTGAACTCGCGCGGGTTGGCGAACGCCCGCGCCATGCCCTCACGGTTGGGCAAAAGTTTGGGCGCGATGAAAATCAGGTAGGCAAGCCCCGCCAGCGCCACGGGCAGCCCCACCCAGGCCAGGTCGAATAGACCCATCGAAAGTGTGGGGTAGCGCTCGGTAAGAAGGCCGTAGACCACCAGGTTGGTGCTGGTGCCAAACAGCGTCACGGTGCCGCCGAGAATCGAGGCGAAGCTCAGCGGCATCAAAAGCCGCTGGGGCGAGCGCTTGATGCGTCGGCTCCAGCCCATCACCGCGGGGATGTAGGTCGCCATCACCGGGGTGTTGTTCAAAAAGGCGCTGAGAGTCGCCACCGGCAGCACCAGCCGTGCGAGCGAGCGCCGCTCCGTAGCGGGCTGGCCCAGCACGTGGCGAATGATCAAATCGATACCGCCGGTTTCGCGGATACCCGCCACCAGCACGTACATGAACGCCACGGTGAAAAGCCCCGAGTTGGAGAAGCCGCCCAGCGCCTGGCCGGGGTCGATCACGCCCAGCGTCATCAGCACGACCACCGCGCCCATCAGAATCATATCCGGCCCCAGCCGGGAGAGCGCCATCAACGGAAACACCGTCAATACCACGCCCAACGCAATCCAAGCATCCAATGACATGACGCGCGCCTTGAAAATAGAAACGCGCTCATTGTGCCGCCTGACTGATATTCTAAAAAGTCATTTTTAGAAACACATTTATTCCATAAAAATCTATACGGCCATCAAGCCTATTTCTGACAGCGCGAGAACCTGACGCCGTGACGAAATCCCGGCGAGCGCCAACCCATAAAGCCCGCTAAGCTCCTTAAAGTAGCCGTTACACAAACAGAACAAAGGCGACCTCCTCTTTCCCCCGTACGCTGCTGGAGCCCGATGGATCGTGGCGGTCAACCGCATTTTCCTTGGTGACAGGAGATTACCGATGAAAACGCAGCATATCTTCGTGGTGGGACTCAACGACTTCAACCGCGAGCGCTTGAAGCGCCTGCGCGGCGCCGAGCATTTCGAGTTTCACGGCGTCATCGAGCCCGCCGAGGTGTACGATACCGAAGTGTTCCCGATCGAATCGATGGTCGAGCGCGCCGGCGACACCCTTTCCAGCTTCGAACCCAAAATCGACGCCATCGTCGGCTACATGGATTTTCCCGTCTCGACCATGCTGCCGCTTCTGTGCAACCGCTTCGGTACCCGCACCACGAGCCTTGAAAGCCTTTTGAAGTGCGAGCACAAGTACTGGAGCCGGCGCTGCCAGCGCGAGGTGATCGGCAACTTCATTCCCCGCTTTACCGCCTTCGACCCCTTCGACGATCAGGCACTCTCCGAGATCGGCCGTGCCGGGCTCTACTTTCCGTTTTTCGTCAAGCCGATCAAGTCCTCGGGTTCGCGTCTTGGCTTTCGCATCGATAGCCCCGAGGATTTCGAATCCGCGATCAAGGAACTCCGGCGCGATATCGGCCTGATCTCCGAGCCGTTCAACTTCATTCTCGACCAGGCCGAGATCCCCGAGGAGGTGCGCCGGGTGGATGGGGGCTACTGCATGGCCGAGGAGATCATCGGCGGCTGGCAGTGCACCGTCGAAGGCTACGTGTTCGAAGGCGAGGTGGTGCCCTACGGCATCGTCGACTCACTGCGCTACCCGCGGGTGCTGAGCTTTCTCTGCTACCACTACCCCTCCACCCTGCCGGAGAAGATCCAGCAAAAGATGTGCGAGCTGACCACTACGCTCTTGACCCATATCGGTTACGACAACGCCGCCTTCAACGTCGAGTTCTTCTGGGACGAGATTCAGAACCGCATCTGGCTTCTGGAGGTCAACACGCGTATTTCGCAGTCCCACTGCGACGTGTTCGAAAAGGTCGACGGCGTCAGCCATCAGCAGGTCACCATCGACCTGGCGCTGGGCCAGAGGCCCGACATGCCCCACCGCGAAGGCGCGTTTCCCGTCGCCGGCAAGTTCTTCTACCGCGTCTTCTTCGATGACGCGACCGTGGCCCGCGTACCCTCGAAAGAGGAGGTTCGAGCGCTCGAGGAGGCCTACCCCGGCACGCTGATCGACCTGCAGGTCAAGCCCGGCCAACGGCTCTCGGATCTGCCCGAGCAGGACGCCTACAGCTACGCGCTGGCCTACATCTGGATGGGGGCGACCACCAGCGAAGCGCTGGAGAAAAACTACCGCAACCTGGCCGAGCGGCTTCACTTCGAGTTCAGCGACGTGATCGGCTGAGCGAAGCGTTCGTTTCGATGAAAAACCTCGCCTTCAAGGAGAGTGCTTATGCAGATCGTGGATGACTTGCCCCGGCGCGTGTTCGAAGAGGAGAGCTGGATCGAGATGAGTGACGGCACGCGCCTGGCGGTACGCATCTGGCGGCCCTTCGATTCCGACGCCGACCCGGTCCCCGCCATCGTCGAATACCTGCCCTACCGCAAGCGCGATTTGACCGCCCAGCGCGACGCCGGTATGCACCGCTTCTGGGCCGGCCACGGCTACGCCGGCGTGCGGGTGGACATTCGCGGCACCGGCGAGTCCGACGGCGTGCTTTATGACGAGTACCTGCCCCAGGAGCTCGATGACGGCGTCGAGATTCTCGCCTGGCTCGGCCGCCAGGCCTGGTGTACGGGAAGCGCCGGTATGGTGGGCATCTCCTGGGGCGGCTTCAACGGGCTGCAGATCGCCGCGCGCCAGCCGCCGGAACTCAAAGCGATCATCACCATCTGCTCCACCGACGACCGCTACGCCGACGACGTGCACCACATGGGCGGCTGCATGCTGGTGGATAACCTCTCCTGGGCCTCGACCATGTTCGACGGCAACGCCTGCCCGCCGGACCCGGCGCTGGTGGGCGAGCGCTGGCGCGAGATGTGGCTCGAGCGCCTGGCCGGCAGCGGGCTCTGGCTCAAGCAGTGGCTCGAGCACCAGCGCCGCGACGACTACTGGAAGCACGGCTCGGTGTGCGAGGACTTCAGCGCGATCAAGTGCCCGGTCTACGCCATCAGCGGCTGGGCCGACGGCTACTGCAACGCGGTGTTCCGGCTGATGGCGGGCCTTGACGTGCCGCGCAAGGGGCTGGTCGGCCCCTGGTCGCACAAGTACCCGCACCTGGGCGTGCCGGGGCCGGCCATCGGCTTTTTGCAGGATGCGCTGCGCTGGTGGGACTACTGGCTCAAGGGCATCGACAACACCATCATGGACGAGCCCATGCTGCGCGTCTGGATGCAGGAGTCGGCGCCGCCCTCGACCCGCTACGACTACCGCCCGGGGCGCTGGATCGCCGAGCCCGCTTGGCCCTCGGCCAATATCGTCCCTCAGCGTTACCGGCTGACCGCCGGCCACGACCTTTTGGCCGAAGAAGACGCCGCGAGCGAAAGCGCACATGCGGCCAGCGAGCCGCCGATGACGCTGCGCTCGTCGCTGTCGGTAGGGCTTCACGCCGGCAAGTGGTGCTCCTACAACGCGCCGCCGGACCTGCCCCACGACCAGCGCGACGAAGACGGCGGCTCGCTGATCTTCCAGACCGCGCGACTCGAAGAGCCGCTCGAAATCTGCGGCCAGCCGGTGCTGGAGCTTACACTCTCATCGGATCAGCCGGTGGCGATGGTGGCAGTGCGCCTGAGCGACATCCACCCGGACGACAAGGCGACCCGCGTCTCTTACGGACTTTTGAACCTGACCCACCGCGACAGCGACGAATTTCCCGAGCCGCTGGAACCCGGCAAGCGCTACCGCGTACGCGTGGCGCTCAAGCACATTGCCCAGCAGTTTCAGGCCGGCCACGCCATTCGCGTGGCGATCTCGACCAGCTACTGGCCCATCGCCTGGCCGGCGCCGGAGCCGGTGCGCCTCACCTTTCACCCCGAAGCCTGCCGGCTGGTTTTGCCCACCCGCGAGCCGCGCCCGGACGAGGAAGCGGCGCTGCCGGAATTCGAGCCGCCGGTATCGGCGCCGGGCTTGGCCACCACCGTGATCGAAACCGGCGGCGAGGTGTGGCGGGTGATTCGCGACCTGGCCACCGACGTCAACGAGGTGCTGGTGGTCAACGACGAGGGCTGCTACCGCTTCGACGATATCGATCTCGAGATCGCCGGCAAGGTGACCGAGCGCTACCGCTACGCCTACGGCGACTACCGCAGCATCGAAGGCATCACCGACTGGGAGCGGATGTTTCGCCGCGGCGACTGGATGGTGCGCACGCTGACCCACACGCGGCTCACGGCAACGAGCGACGCCTTTCGCATCCAGGCCACGCTCGACGCCTGGGAGGGCGACACGCGGGTCTATTCACAAAGCTGGGATGAGTGGATTGCGCGCGATCTGGTCTAGCGAGCCGAAGCGAGCGCCCCACCGCCAGACGCAAAAAACCCCGCGATGAGCGGGGTTTTTCTTGCCCGATTGCGTCAGCAAGCGGGAAACATCAGGGGTTCGAAATTACAGAACCTTGATGTTGGAAGCCTGAAGGCCTTTTTTACCCTGGGTGACGTCGAAGGAAACCTTCTGGCCGTCCTGCAGAGTCTTGAAGCCGTCAGCCTGAATTTCGGAGAAGTGAGCGAACAGATCGTCGCCGTTGTCGTCAGGAGAGATGAAGCCGAAACCTTTAGTGTCGTTGAACCACTTGACGGTACCAGTTGCCATGATCGAAATCCTCGATGTAGCGCAATGAAAAGCCGGGTAATACCCGAGTTACAGTGGGTAGAACAAGAAACTTTCACCAGACTCAACGCTCAAGCGTTTCGATCCTGCTGACAACGTTCGACTTGCTAACCTACTGTTTCGAAGCATGCACCTATGCGGTACACACGTCAACACCATGCCTTAAAAAAATGTCAATGCGATGACGGCGAATCCAAAATCCATTTAGCGGCTTTTTCGGCGATCATCAGCGTGGGCGAATTGGTGTTGCCGCTGGTGATGGTGGGCATGATACCGGCATCCGCCACTCTGAGCCCGTCCACCCCGAATACCTTGAGTCTGGCATCCACCACCGCCATCGGGTCATTCGCGCGGCCCATGCGCGTGGTGCCGACCGGATGAAAGATCGTGGTACCGATATCGCCGGCGAGTTTGGCCAGCTCCTCGTCGCTTTGGTACTCGATGCCGGGCTTGACCTCCTCCGGGCGATATTGGGCAAACGCCGGCTGCGCGGCGATGCGCCGGGTCACGCGCAGCGAATCCGCCGCCACCCGGCGATCCTCCTCGGTGCTCAGGTAGTTCGGGCGGATCGACGGCGCCACGGCCGGGTCGCGACTTTTGATGCGCACCGTGCCGCGGCTGGTCGGGTTCAGGTTGCACACGCTCGCGGTGATCGCCGGATACGGGTGCAGCGGCTGGCCGAACGCCTCCAGGCTCAAGGGCTGCACGTGGTACTGGATGTTGGGGTGAGCGTAGTCGGGTGAGCTTCGCGTGAACGCGCCAAGCTGCGACGGCGCCATGCTCATCGGCCCGGTGCGTTTGGTCAAATACTCCCAGCCGATGCCCGCCTTGCCCAAAAGCGTGGAAGCGATGGCGTTAAGCGTTCTGGCGTTGCTGACTCGATACACCGAGCGGATCTGGAGGTGATCCTGCAGGTTCTCGCCCACGCCGGGCAGCTCCTTGACCAGCTCGATACCCAGCTCGTCCAGGTGCTCGCGGGCGCCGATGCCGGAGCGCTGCAAAAGCGCCGGCGAGCCGATGGCGCCGGCGCACAGCACCACCTCTTTTGACGCGTGCACCCGCTCGGTTTTCCCGCGCCGCTCGAGTTCGACGCCCACGCAGCGCGGGCGCTCGCCGGTTGTGTCAAAGCAGAGCGTGTTGACCTGGCTTGTGTGCCAGAGCGTGAGATTCGCCCGCTTGAGCGCCGGGCGCAGAAACGCCTTCGAGGTGTTCCAGCGAAAGCCCGCGCGCTGGTTGACCTCGAAATAGGCCACGCCTTCGTTATCGCCGCGGTTGAAGTCCTCGGTGCGTGGAATCCCTGCCTCGACGGCGGCGCGAGCGAAGTCGTCGAGCACCGGCCACTTGAGCCGTTGCTTCTCGATGCGCCACTCGCCGCCCCCGCCGTGAAACTGGCGGTGCTCGGCGTCGGCGTCGCCGCCTTCGTCCATACGGTAGTGGCTTTCGTGGCGGATGAAATCCGCAAGGCAGCTCTCCCAGCGCCAGGCCGGGTCGTCGACCACGCTTGCCCAGTGGTCGTAGTCGCGGGCCTGGCCGCGCATGTAGATCATGCCGTTGATGCTCGAACAGCCGCCAAGGGTCTTGCCGCGCGGGTAGATCAGCGCGCGGCCGTTCAAGCCCTCGTCCGGCTCGGTCTTGTAGAGCCAGTCGGTGCGCGGGTTGTTGATACAGTAGAGATACCCCACCGGCACGTGGATCCAGTGGTAGTTGTCGCGCCCACCCGCCTCGATCAGCAGCACGCGGTTATTCGGATCGGCGCTTAGCCGGTTGGCCATCAAACAGCCCGCAGTGCCGGCGCCGATAACGATGTAGTCAAACGATGAAGCGTTGGGCGTGCGGTTGTCGTCATTATTATTGGTAGCGACCATGAGGGTCTCCCCTGCCGCACCAGCCAAGCCGCAATGCCGTTCAGTCAAGGTATCCAACTACCCATTACGTTAGGCTAGCCTGCTGTGGGAGGCCGCTTCAGCGGTGGTCCGACATTTCGGCGAATGGCGCCGTCAGGCGCCTTGGCCTGGCCACCCGTCGCGAGCTGAAGCTCCCTCCCACAAAACCTGAACAAGCCTGACTGGCATTACCGCAGTGCAGGGGCGGTACGTGGTTGAAAAAACGCGGTTTATTTGGCCGTGGGCATCGTGAAGTCGGCGCCGGTGTCGATGGAGTCGGACCAGCGCTGCATGATCGACTTCTGTTTGGTGTAAAAGCGCACGCCCTCCTCGCCGTAGGCGTGGGTATCGCCGAACAGCGAACGCTTCCAGCCGCCGAAGCCGTGCCAGGCCATGGGCACCGGAATCGGCACGTTGATGCCCACCATTCCCACCTGGATACGCCGGCCGAACTCCCGCGCCGCGCTGCCGCTCTCGGTGAAGAGGCTCACGCCGTTGCCGAACTCGTGGGCGTTGATCAGCTCGATCGCGCTCTTGATGTCCGGCACGCGCACGCAGGCGAGCACCGGGCCGAAGATCTCTTCCTTGTAGATGGTCATCTCCGGGGTGACGTGATCAAAGAGCGTGCCGCCCATCCAGAAGCCTTCCGCGTTGCCCTCGCCGGTTTGGCTCGAGTCGAACTCGCGCCCGTCGACCACAAGCGTTGCACCTTCCGCCGCGCCCTTCTCGATATAGCCGGTGATGCGCTCATGGGCCTGGCGGGTGACGATCGGCCCCATCTCGGCGTCCGCTTGCATGCCGTCGACCACCTTGAGCCCGTGCGCCCGCTCGGCCAGTCGTGCGACGACTTCGTCGGCGATCTCATCGGCCAGCACCGCCACGCTGATCGCCATGCAGCGCTCGCCGGCGGAGCCGAAGGCCGCGCCCACCAGCGCATCCACGGCTTTATCCAGGTGGGCATCGGGCAGGACTACCATGTGGTTCTTCGCCCCGCCCAGTGCCTGCACCCGCTTGCCGTGGCTTGCGCCGCGCTGATAGATCGCGTTGGCAATCGGCGTGGAGCCGACGAACGACAGCGCCTGAACGTCCGGGTGATCGATCAGCGCCTCGACCGCCTCCTTGCCGCCCTGCACCACGTTGAACACGCCATCCGGCAGGCCCGCCTGCTGCAACAGATCGGCGATCAAAAGCGAGGCGCTCGGGTCCAAGGGGCTTGGCTTCAGGATAAAGGTGTTGCCGGTGGCGATCGCCATGGGGAACATCCACATCGGCACCATGGCGGGGAAGTTGAACGGCGTGATGCCCGCCACCACGCCGAGCGGCTGGCGCAGCGTCCAGTTGTCGATGCCGGTACTCACCTGATCGGTGTAGTCACCCTTCAAGAGCTGCGGCACGCCGCAGGCGAACTCGACGATATCGATACCCCGGGCCACCTCGCCCTGGGCGTCGGAAAAGACCTTGCCGTGCTCTTTGGTGATCGCCTCGGCGAGCTCGTCCTTGTGCGCGTTCAGAAGCTCGAGAAACTTGAACAGTACCCGCGCGCGGCGAATCGGCGGGGTATCCGCCCAAGCGGGAAACGCGGCCAGCGCCGCCTCGACCGCCTGGTCGACATCCCTAGGCGTGGCCAGCGCGACTTCGCCGGTGACCTGGCCGGTTGCCGGGTTGGTGACCGGCTGGCACTCGCCGCTGCTGCCCGGGGTGCGCTGGCCGTTGATATAGTGATGGATCGCGGTGGACATAAGCTGCCTTTTTATCGTTGGAGGTAGTGATCGCTGGAGCTAGTGATCGCTGAAGATAGTGACTTTGAAACGGGACGAGGCCCCATCCTTCGAGCTTACCGCGCTCCCCGCCGGGATCAATTGAGTAATTCTTAACCGCGATATAAGCTTTTTTGATAACACTCGCCCACCGAGGACGTTTGATGCAGGAGTACGCCGCGCTCAGAGCGTTCGTCGCCGTGGCCCAGAGCGGCAGCGTCTCGAAAGCCGCCGAGCAGCTTCACCTCACCCAGCCCGCGGTCAGCCTGAAGCTCAAACAGCTCCAGGCGCGCCTGAACCTGACGCTGTTCACCCGCCGTCCCCAGGGGCTTGCGCTGACCGACGATGGCTACGCGCTGCTGCCCGCCGCCCGCCAGGCGCTGGCAAGCGTTCAGGTCTTCGAACAGAGCGCCAGCGCCTTGCACCAGACCCTTCACGGCAAGCTAAAGGTCGGCACCATCGTCGACCCGGAGTTCATCCGCCTGGGCCACTTCTTGAGCCGGCTGATGGCCCGCGCGCCGCAGCTTCAAACCGAGCTGGCCCACGGCATGAGCGGCAGCGTGATCAGAAAGCTCGAGCGCGGCACCCTGGATGTCGGCTTCACGCTCGCCCCGCCCGGCGAAGGCCCCGGCGTCGAGGCGCTCGCCTATCGTGAGCTGACCCATTTTCACTACCACGTCATCGCCCCGCCCGGCTGGGAAACCCGGCTTCTCGATACCCGCTGGGAGGCGCTCGCCAGGCTCCCCTGGATCGTGACGCCGAAGGACTCCGCCCACCACCGGCTGCTCGGCCACGCGCTGAAGGCCTGCGGCGCCACGCCCAACGGCGTGGCGCTGGTCGACCAGGAGGCGTGCATGCTGGACCTGGTGCGCGCCGGGGTCGGCCTGAGCCTCGCCCGCGACGCCCAGGCGATGGCCGAGCGCCAGGCAAACGGGCTGGCCGTGGCGCAAGGGGTGCGCCTGCCCTGCGCACTCAGCCTCGCCTGGCGAAGCGACCGCGAGGTGGAGCCGCCGATTCAGGCGGCGCTGGATACCCTGGAAAGCGTCTGGCTTCACCGCCCTGCGGCCGTCGAACCGGGCCTTGAAACCTTTTCAGCGGAGAAATGACCAAAACGGGCTAAGCTCAAGAGGCGGTACTCGAGAAACACAACATTTCCCGTTTGCGTATTTCGACATTCGTCTACTAGGGTTAACGATGTACCGAATAGACCGGTCGGCTATTGCACGATCTGACAGGATCGATTCGATAGGACCGGAGGCGGTGGAAGCCACCGCCATCAATCGACACCGCTCGATTCAACGCGTTGATCTAAAGATAGGAGGTCTTGTGAGCAACAGCATTACGACAGTCAATCCGGCCACCGGCGAAAACCTCGAAACCTACTCGCTGATGGATGAAAAGAAAGCCCTCGAAGTCGTCGAGCAGGCGCACGAAGCGTTTTTGCAGTGGCGTTTGAAGTCCCTCGACGAGCGCGCTCAGGTCATCAAGGCGATCGGCAAGGCGCTGGCCGACAACAAGGAGGCGTTCGCCACGCTGATCGTCGACGAGATGGGCAAGCCGCCGGAAGAGGCGCGTCAGGAGATCGATCTGTGTGTCGGCATCTGCGACTACACCGCCGAGCAGGGGCCGAAAAAGCTCGCCGACGAGCAGCGCAAGCCCGGCAACGGCGAGCGCGGCATCGTCACCTACTCGCCGATGGGCGTGATCTACGGCATTCAGCCCTGGAACTTCCCGGCTTATCAGGCGGTGCGTTACTCCATCGCCAACCTCATGGCGGGTAACGCGGTGCTGTTGAAGCACGCCGAAAACGTCACCGGCAGTGGCCTGTTCCTCGAGAAGCTCTACCGCGAGGCGGGCCTACCGGAAAACGTCTTCCGCACCATCGTCATCTCCCACGACGTATCGGACAAGATCATCGAGCACAAGCATGTGCGCGGCGTGACCCTGACCGGTAGTGACACCGCCGGGCGCAAGGTCGCCGCCAAGGCCGCCGAGAACCTCAAGAAGACCGTGCTGGAGCTGGGCTCCAACGACGCCTACCTGGTGCTCGACGACGCCGACCTGGACTTGGCGGTGGACACCTGCGTCACCGGGCGCGTGTTCAACGGCGGCCAGACCTGCGTGGCAGCCAAGCGTTTCGTGGTCACCGAGAAGAACTACGAGGCCTTCAAGGAGCGCTACGTCGAAAAGATGAAGCAGCTCAAGGTGGGCGACCCGAAGGAGAGCGGCACCGATGTCGGCCCGATGGCACGGGTGGATCTGCGCGACGGCCTTCACGAGCAGGTCGAGAAGAGCGTGGCCAAAGGCGCCAAAATCCTCTGCGGCGGCGAGAAGCCCTCTGGTCCCGGCGCCTTCTATCCGGTTACGGTGCTCGATGAGGTCAAGCCCGGCCAGCCCGCCTACGACGACGAGCTGTTCGGCCCGGTCGCGGCGCTGATTCGCGCGAAAGACGATGAAGACGCGATGCGCATCGCCAACGATAGCCGCTACGGCCTCGGCGGCGGCATCATCTCGAAGGACGTCAAGCGCGCCACCGAGCTTGCCAGCAAGTACTTCGACACCGGCATGGTGTTCATCAACGGCTTTGGCGTCGCCACCCCGGAAATGCCCTTTGGCGGCGTGAAGGACTCCGGCTACGGCCGTGAACACGGCGGCTTTGGTATGCACGAGTTCGTCAACGCCAAGGCGGTGATCGTCGTTCAGGAGTGATCGCTAACACCTTGCTAGCTCGAGTATCGATTAACGCCGCAAGCGCTGCTTGCGGCGTTTTTTGTGGCTTGTAGCGCTTTTGTAGACAGTATCAGGCCGCTTTTCTGAAGTACGCCCGGCGGCGCAGCGTCAAGAGCGCGGCCATCAAAAGCCAAGTGAGCAGCGCGGCGATCACATCGTCGAGCACCACGCCAAGCCCGCCGGGGGCGAACTCGGCCAGGTGCACCGGCGGCGGTTTCAGCGCATCGAAGACGCGGTAGATGACGAACGCCAGCGCCATCGCCCAGGGCGTGCGGGCACCGGCAAGCCCGATCACCGCCAGCGGAAAGGCAACGATCTCGTCGAACACGATGCTGCCGTAATCCAGCCCGCCGTAATAGCTTGAGGCAAAGTGGCAAACCACAACGCCCAAACCCAGCAGCGCGGCATTGATCGCCAACTGCTGGGGCAAACGAAGGCGCAAAAGCCACCAGGCCAGCGCCACGCCCCAAAGTGTGCCCACCGTGCCCGGGGCGAGCGGCGCGAAGCCAACCCCCAACCCCGAGGCGAGCGCCAGATTGAGCGTCTCCAGCATCAGCCGGCCTGGGCCGCCCGGCGCTTGAGCTCGGCGACGGTGTCGCGGTCGAGCCCCAAAGCGTCGGCCAGCTCATGAAGCCAGGCGTGGTTCGCCGCAGGATGCTCGTCGATTACTGCCAAGCTGACCAGGTAGATCTCCCGAGCGGCCCGGGGCGAGTCCGCCTGCTCGGCAAGCGCGTTTGCATCCAGCGGGGCGCTTAGCTGGGTTTCCACCCAGGCGTTGAGCTCATCGTCGGCGCCCAGCTCGTGCATACGTTGGGTCACCGAGCGGCGCACCTGCTCGTCGCTTTCACCGCCGGCGCGGGCGGCCATGATCACCGCTTGAAGCAGAGCCCGGCTGCGCTGCTCCTGGCGCTCGCCGCCCAGGGTGTCGAGCGGATCAAAGCGGGTATCGTCTTGCCGCTCATCGTCTGCGCCGCCACGGCCGTTGCGTAACTCGGAGCCTTGCCACGCGTTCCAGGCGTAGACGCCAAGGCCCGCCACGAGCCCGTACTTGAGCGCCTTACCGGTCAGCTTGCGCCCGGGGCCGGACCCCATCAGCAGCGCCATGACGCCGCCGCCCAGCGCGCTTCGGGTATCGAAGCCGCGCGGCCGTGAGGCGGGGGCCGATTGGGCACGGCCCTGATAGCGCTCGCGCGACCCCTGGGACTCGTACGCTGGGGTGTCCAGTACGCCCTTGATACCCATCTCGCCGTCACTCTGCTGCATCAACTGCTTGAAAACATGACTCGCGTTCATCCGTGGACTCCTTGAGCTAATGGAGTGGCAACCCGCCACTCTACCAGCAGATTAGACGCTTTCGACCCGGTTGACCTCCACCCGGTCTACACGGCCAAGGGCGGCCGGGCGATCGTGCGGCTGAGCCTCAGCCGGCCTGGACCGCCTGGCGCTCGAGCTCGGCGACCATGTCGCGGTCGAGCGCAAGCTCCGAGGCAAGCTGATCGAGCCAGGCTTTCTCCATCGGGTTCTGTTCATCACTCACCGCCAGGCTGATCAGGTACATCTCCCGCGCCGCCTGGGGCGAGTCCGCTTGCGAGGCGAGCGCTTTGGCGTCGAGCGGGGCAGAGAGCTGCTGCTCGACCCAGGCGTGGAGCTCGTCGTCGGCGCCGAGGGCATCTATCTGTTCAGCGATCAAGGCGCGCTCCTCGGCGTCGATATGGCCATCGGCGCGGGCGGCCATGATCATCGCCTGCAGAAGTTCGAGGCTTCGCCGCTCCTGAAGCTCGCCTTCGAGCACCTCGACGCGCTCGCCTTCATCGGCCTCAACGCCGGCGCCCTTCGCCTGGTGGCTCTGCCACGCCTTCCAGGCGAGCATGCCGACCCCGGCGATAGCACCGTACTTCAGCGCCTTGCCGCCGAGTTTGCGCCCGCGCTTCGAACCCACCAGCATGCCTACGGCGCCGCCGCCGAGCAGGCTCTTCATGTCCAGCCCGCCGCCTTTGGATGACGACCCGCCTTCACCGCCGCCGAACTGGCGCGAGAGGCCGTCGAGCATGCCCTTGACGTCCACCCCACCGCTCTGGCCGCCCTTGCCGCCGGCCTGCTGCATCAGCTGCTGTAGAATCCTGCTCGCGTTCATGGATCACTCCTTGTGTTTAGGCCAATGTTCACGGTACCGCCCCCTTGATCGAGAGAGTGCTTCCCAGGCGGTGGGCGGCCACCTCTATACGAACCGGCATCTGCTCCTTGAGTTCGCTAACGTGCGAAATGATGCCGATCATCCGCCCGCTCGACTGCAGCTCGCAGAGTACCTCGATCGCCTGCTCCAGTGCATCCGGGTCGAGGCTGCCAAAGCCCTCGTCGATGAACAGCGTGTCCAGCCGTATGCCGCCAGCGTAGGCCTGAACCACGTCCGAAAGCCCCAGCGCCAGCGACAGCGCCGCCATGAACGACTCGCCGCCGGAGAGCGTGGCCACCGGGCGCTGCTTGCCGGTGTAGGTATCCGCCACGTCGAGCTCGAGCCCTGAGGCGCGATTGCCTTTCGACGGGTCTTCGCGGCGCACCAGCTGGTAGCGCCCGCGGCTCATGCGCGTGAGCCGCTGGGAGGCCTGGATCAACACGTCGTCGAGCAGCACCCCGAGCACGAAGCGCTGCAAACTGATGCGGTTGCCCGTGCGCCCGTTGGCCACGTCGCTGAGCGTGCCCCAGAGCCGGTACTCGGCTTCCAGCGCCTGCTGGGCCTGATGGGCAGCGGCGAGCTTCTGGCGCACCGCCAAAAGCGCGTTCTGGCGCTCCTGCAGCCCTCGCCAGGCCTCGAAATCCGCCTGCTCGCGAGCCAGGCGCTCCTCGACCTGCGCTTCGAGCGCGGCCATGTCCGGCGCCGGCTGCTCGCCAAGCCGTGCGTCGGCGCTGGCGATGGCACCGGTGAGCTCATCCAGGCGCCGCTGGTAGGCCTCGACCCACTCGGCAATCGCCAGCCGCTCGGGCTCATCGAGCCTGGCGGCTTCAAAGGCGCGGGTATTCTCGAACGGGCTCGCCGCCAGCGCCTCCCGCCACTCGTCAAGCGCGTTTTGCAGCGCCCGCTCGCTCTGCGTAAGCCGCGTGGCGGCGCCGCTGGCGCGCTCCTCGGCGCGAGCCTCTTGCGCCACGCTTTCACCGTGCGCCTTTTGCGCGGCTGCAAAACGGGTGTCGATCTCGCGAATCTCGGCGTCCAGCGTGTCGATATTCGCTCTCAGCGCTTTCGGGTCGCGGGCATCCGCGGGCAGCGCTTCGCTGAGCTGGTCGCGCTGGCTCGCCAGGCGCAGCGCCTGCTCCCGAGCGGTTTCACGCTCAGCCTGGGCCGCTTTCAGCTTTTGATCCTGGGCGCTCCAGTCGCGACGCAGCATCTCGCGCTCGCGGCCAAGCTCGGCCATTTCACGCTCGACCTGCTCGCGCCGCGCGCACTGCGCCTCAGCGGTAGAAACGGCGCGCTCGAGCGCGGCAAGCGGTGCTTCGGCCCACTCGCCGAGTGCCTGGCTCAGGCGGCGGCGCTGCTCCGCGTGTTGGCGAGTGTCGAAGCGCGCTGATTCACGGGTGCGTTCGGCCTCGGCCTGGGCCTGGCGGGCGCGGGCCGCCTGCGCCCTCGCCTGCTCCACTTGCTCGCCTGTGACGATGTCACCGGCGGGCTCGGCGGGCGCGGGGTGATTCGTACTTCCGCACACCGGGCAGGGTGTGTCGGCCTGAAGGGTGTGCGCCAACAGCGCCGCCTGGCCCCGGTGCCAGTGCATTTCGCACTCGGTGGCGGCGCGCTCGGCTTGTTGCGTCGCCGCCTGGCTGCGCTCAAACGCCTGGGCGGCGCGGCGCTCGGCGGCGTCGGTCTGGCGCTCCTTTTCACCCAGCGCCTCGAGCTCGCGGCGCGCGGCCAAAAGCTCCCGGTGCCGGCCAAGCTCGGCCGGCGCCCCGGCAAGCTTTTGATACTCGCTCTGCAGCGCTTCGAGCCGCTGGCTTGCCGCCTCGCCCTTACGGCGAATCTCGTCAAGGCGCCGGGTCTCGCGTTGGAAGGTGGCTTCCAGGCGCTCCCGCGCCGCCTCGGCCTCGCCCGTCTGCGCGGCGAGCGCCTCGAGCGCCTGGCCTTTTTCGAGATACTCGCCCAGCGCCCGGCGCCGCTCGGTCAAATCACCCAACTGCTCGGCGCGCTTTTGCGCCGCGGCCAGCGCCGTTTGCGCCTCCACTCTGCGTTCGCGCTGGGCGTTCAGCCCGGCCTCGGCCTGGCGCTGCTCCTCGCGGGCCGCCTCGAACGCCGTGCGCGCCTGGGCCTCGGCGTCAAACGAGGCGCGCAGCTGCTGGGCGCGCTCGTTTTGCGAAAGCCGCCGGCGCTCGGCGTCGATCGCTTCACCACGCTCCAGGTGCGCGCGCTTTTCGCTGACCAGCGCGTCGCGGGCCTGGCGCTGGCGCTCGAGCTCGCGGCCCGCGTCGCGGCGCTGCTCCGCCTGGCGGCGCGCTTGCCTGGCGGCTTCGAGCCCGGCGGAGGCTTCCCCGACCCGAGGCGCCAGCGCGGAAAGCTCCTGATCGAGTGCGGCCTCGCTTTCGAGCTCGCCGCCGGCCAGCAGCCCGCTGATATGCTCGCGGTGGCTCTTGACCCGGGCAACGATGCCTTTCGAGCGCTCCAGCAGCTGCTCTTCGATACGCTGGAAGATGTGGGTCTGAAAGAGCTTGGCGAAGATCTTTTCTCGCTCGCTGGAGGGGGCGACCAGCAGCTCGCGGAACTTGCCCTGGGGCAGCACCATCACCTGGCGAAACTGGCTGGCATCGAGGCCCAACAGCGCTTGAACCTGGTCGGTCGCCTCCTTGACGTTTTTCACCACCAGGCACTTCTCTTCTTCCAGCGCCTCGGTCAAACGCCAGAGCTGGGCTTCGGTATTGTGCGTGGTGGTGCCTTCGCCTCGCGCCTTGGGCCGCTGCTGCTGGGGCACACGGCGAATGCGGTAAACGCCGTCGCCAAGGCGAAAATCCAGGGTCACTTCGGTGAGCAAATCGGGGGCGGCGCTGTCGCAGCGCATCTGGCTGGCGCTGCGCTCATCACTGCTGGTTTGCCCGGTGGTCTGGCCGTAGAGCGCGAAGCAAATCGCATCCAGAATCGAGCTCTTGCCGGCGCCGGTGGGGCCGTTGATCAGAAACAGCGGGTGGCGGCCAAGGGCAGTGAAATCGAGCCGCTCGACCCTGGCGAAGGGGCCAAAGGCCTGAAGCGTCAGCGTAAGCGGCGTCATGAGTGCGCCTCCGCTCGGTCGAGCTCCCGGATCAGCTCACGCACGATCTCTTTTTGCTCCTCGTCGAGCGCCTCGCCGCTGGTCTGCTCGAAGAAGTCGCTGAACATCTCCAGCGCGCTGAAGCCGAGCTTCTCGCGGTCGAGCTGCTGGGCGCCGCGCGCCTCCAGCATGCCGGGCTTCTCCAGGTGCAGCACATTGGGGTAGTGCGCGCGCAGCTTGCTCATCGGGTCGAGAATCGCGTGGCGATCGGTCAGACGTACCAGCAGATAATCGTCTCGGCGCTCGATCGGGGCGCTCTGCGCCTCTTCGAGAAGCACCTCGAGCTCACCTTCGAGCACCCGCACCTCGCGCTTTGGAGTGAGCGTGCGCCACTGGGTGGTTACGCTACCCTGCTCGTCGATATCCACCAGGGTCACGCCCTTTTTCTGGCGCGCCTCGGAGAAGCTGTACTTCAGAAGCGACCCGCTGTAGCGGATATGCTCGCCGCCGCGATACTGCGGGCCGTGCAGGTGGCCCAGCGCCACGTAGTCAAAGCCCTGCATCGGCTCCCAGGCCACGCTCTCAGCGCCGCCCAGGTTCAACGGGCGCTCGGAGTCCGAGGCGGCGCCGCCATCGACGAAGCAGTGGCTCATCAGAATAGTCGGCCGCCCCGGGTGGCGGGCGCTTTCCACGCGTTCGAGCAGAAAGCGGTGGGCGCTGTCGAAGTCGCGCACCTCCACCTTGAAGTGGCTTCTTACGTGCTCCGGGTCGGCGTAGGGAAGCCCGAAGATATCCACCGCCACACCGCGCGCTTTTAGCGTGACCGGCGCGTCGACCGCGCCCAGCTCGGAGAGGATATGCAGCCCGGCCTTTCTGAAATGGCGCGCGCCAAAGCGCAGCCGCTCGGCGCTGTCGTGGTTGCCGGAGATCATCACCACCGGCAGGCCGCGCTTGTCGCAGAGCTCATAAAGCACGTCGTCCAGAAGCGTGACCGCGCCGGCGGGAGGAATGGCGCGATCGAAGATGTCGCCGGCGACCAGCACTGCATCGACGGCCTCGACATCGACGATCTCGATGAGCTGGTCGAGCACGACGCGCTGGTCATCGAGCAGTGAAACGTTGTGAAATAGCCGCCCCAGGTGCCAGTCGGCGGTGTGGAGAAGTCGCATGGCAGGCTCGCGTTGAACAGGATGCCCGCATCTTATCATCCACATCCAGGCTAGCCACGCCCGGGGCGGCGGCCGTCGAAACGCTCAGGGTTCGATGGGCAGGTTGCGCTTATGCTGGGTGCGCTGATAGGTCTGCACGATGGTTTGACGCGCCTGGTCGCCGATCTCTTCGCCCGTCAAGAAGGCGTCGATGTCGGCGTAGGTGACGCCGAGTGCCTCTTCGTCAGCGAGCTGGGGCTTGAGGGTTTCGAGATCCGCGGTGGGCGGCTTTTTCACCAGCGCCTCGGGAACGCCCAGCCTGGCGCCCAGGCGGCGCACCTGATCCTTGGTCAGCCCCGCCAGCGGTACCAGGTCGCAGGCGCCGTCGCCGTACTTGGTGAAAAAGCCCATCAAGGCCTCGGCGGCGTGGTCGGTACCCACCACCAGCCCCTGGTGGGTGCCCGCCACGGCGTACTGAGCGATCATGCGCTGGCGCGCCTTGATGTTGCCGAGTACGAAGTCCCGCTGGTGTTCGTTGTCAAAAGCGAGCCCACCCTCTTCGAGTGCTGCGAGCGCGGCGTCGCTGGCCGACTTGATGTTCACCGTCAGCACATGATCGGCCTTGATGGCGCCCAGCGCCTGCTGGGCGTCGTCCTCGTCCGCTTGGATAGCGTAGGGCAGGCGCATGGCGTAGAACTGCGCGTCCAGCCCTTCGTCTCGCGCTCTTTCCACCGCTAGCTGGGCAAGGCGCCCGGCCACGGTGGAGTCCACCCCGCCGCTGATCCCCAATACCAGCGCACGCAGGCCAGTCTCGCGCAGTCGTCGGCAGAGAAAGCCCACGCGCCGTTCGATCTCCTCTTCCACGTCGATCGACGCCTTGACGTTCAGGGCCTGACGGATACGGGTTTGCTGCTCACTGTCGTTTTCCATGGGAGTGTCCTCGAAGTAGGTCGCCGTCTTCGGCGTTTCATCAAGCGTAGCGAGACACCGGCTCGGCGCCAATGGGCACTTGCATCGTCATCGTTCGCACGCAGGCCGTTACCCATAAAAACGCCCCGCCAAAAGGCGGGGCGGATGACACTCGAACGAAGCGGTTAGTTTCTAAACGCGTCCGGGTAGGTGGTCAGGTCCACGCTCCAAAGCGCCGGCAGCAGGAAGTAGGTCGCCGAGACGATCAAAATCAGCGCAATGATATTGAGCCAGAAACCGTTCTTGACCATCTCGACGATGGTGATCTTGCCGGTGGCGAAGATGATCGCGTTGGGCGGCGTGCCCACCGGCAGCATGAAGGCGCAGTTGGCTGCCATGGCCGCGGGCACCATCAGCACGAACGGATGCACGTTCAGCGCCAGCGCAAGCGAGGCCAGTACCGGTAGAATCATGGTGGCAGTCGCGGTGTTGGAGGTGATCTCGGTGAGATACAGCACCATCGCGGCCGAGAGCAGAATCACCAGCAGGAAGTTGACGCCGTCGAGTACGCTCATCTGATCGCCCATCCACGCGGCCAAACCCGAGGAGTTGAAGCCGGCGGCGATCGCAAGCCCGCCCCCGAAGAGCAGCAGAATGCCCCAGGGCACGTCGCGGGCGATGTCCCAATCCAGCAGGCAGCCGCCTTTGGTGCGCGAGGGAATCAAAAAGAGCGCCACCGCCGCGGCGATCGCGATCATGGTGTCGCTGATGCCGGGGATATTGATGATCTGGCCCTGCCAGAAAAACGAGCGAGTGATCCAGAAAAACGCCGCCAGCAGGAACACCGCAAGCACCGCTTTCTCTTCGAAGCTGGTACGCCCCAGCGCCTCCATCTCCTTTTTGATCAAAGCCTTGCCGCCGGGCAGTTGGCCGAGTTTCATCGGGTAGATAAAGCGCGTGAGCAGAATCCAGCCGATGAACAGCAGTGCCACCACCACCGGGAAGGCGAACATCAGCCAGCTGGCAAACGAGATCTCGTAGCCGAAAAGCTCGCTGACCACCGCGGCCAGAATGATGTTGGGGGGCGTGCCGATCAGCGTGCCGAGCCCGCCGATGGTACCGCCGTAACCGACGCCAAAAATCAGCGCCTTGCTGAACTTGTCGATTTCACCACTGTAATCGCCTTCGCTCTTGCCAAGCTCCTGGGTCACCTGGTAGACGATCGCGGTGGCGATCGGCAGCATCATCATTACCGATGCGGTGTTGGAGACCCACATCGAGAGAAAGCCGGTGGCGGCCATGAAGCCGAACACGATGCTGTTGATACTGGTGCCGAGTACCGAGATGATCGTCAGTGCGATGCGCTTGTGCAGGTCCCACTTCTCCATCGCCAGCGCAATCATGAACCCGCCCAAAAACAGAAACACGATCGGGTTGCCGTAAGCGGCGGTGACCGCACTACCTTCGAGCGCCCCGGTAATGGGCAGCAAAATGATGGGTAAAAGCGAAGTCGCCGGAATCGGAATCGCCTCGGTGATCCACCAGACCGCGACCCACAGCGTGGTCGCAAGCACCATGCGCCCTTCGAAGCTCAAATCTGCCGGCTGGAAGAACATCACCGTCAAGGCGAAGAGCAGCGGGCCGAGGACCAGGCCGATCAGCTGCGCGCGGTTATAGGCCGGCGGGCGCGGCGAGGGATCGGGATTCTGATCGCCCTGGCCGCTCGAGGCGCCGGAGCCGTTATGCGCCGCGCCGGGCGCACCGGAGGTCGGCAGCGCGCAGAGAAGAAGGTTTTTGGCCTGGTAGTGGTAGTGCCAAAGCTGGTCCCAGACCGACAGGGTGGCCGTTTTGAACATGGAGCAGTACCGCTTGATAACGTGTGAGCAGTCAAGGCGCGTCGCGTGAGCGAGCCTTACGAGATGGCTAGAAGAGTAGCCAGGCTGATTTTAGAGCGCCCTTTATTCACTGCAAGCGCCTATTAGTCCAGCGAATTAACCCTTTTTAATACCAAAGTCTAACTACCTTGGTCGAACATGCCCGCGCCCCTTTCATTTTCACCGACTCCGTTACCGTACCTGGATACTTGACTCACATCACGAGAGAACGGGCGACGAGTCACCGGCACGCAGGATGCCGTTGCCATTTCATGAACTTTTTGTACAACTTTCATGAACCCCAAAACCCGCACATGGTCTATACTTTCGCCAATATCCGGAGAATGTCTGTACAAGCATTGAGGTTGAGGGAAGAGACACGCTCGGGACGTTATCCAAACCGTTGAAGCTCAAGGAGTTAAGATGATACGCCAACATCTTTTCAATGAGGTACAGCCGGGAAGCCGAGAGCATCTTGAGAAATATCTACGCGAACAGGAGCTTAGACGCGAAAAAGAGAGGCATTCGGATTTTATCTGGTTGACGGCTTTCTCTTTTCTGGCAGGAAGCCTGGCTACGCTCGCTTTTATCGTACCGCTTTAAGGCCTGTTTTTACTAGTGAAAGCCCCGCCCTACCGTCGGGGCTTTTTTCATGCACAACTTTTTTGATAGTCAGGTGGCATTGCCCATTGCGTCGGCTGAAAAGGTGTATTACTGTGAATTGGTACAAGACGCGTATAAATAAATACCTGATGTCGAGTATCAAGCATTCACAAGGAGTGGTGGCATGCACAGATTGCAATTGGAAAACATCTCTGAAGCCGGCTTGAAATTGGCGATCCAGGAAATCCGTAGCGAAATGTTCGACACACCGCATACGGATTACACCATTGCCAAAATGTTGAGCCACTGTAGCCATTTTGACGTCGCCGAGCGTTACCTCGACGAGATGCTGCTGAAATGGGGCTCTTCGCCGGACGTGGTCGAGCTAATCAACGAAGGTTACGCCATGGTCGACACGATGAGCGCTACCTCCTGGGCCCAGAAACAAGCCTTGAGCCAGCCGGCCATGAGGCACGCCGCTGTCGAAGTGGAAGCCGCCATCGCCTAACGCGTTGCGTACTGCTTCACAGCGAGCCAAAAGCGCCCTGTTTTCCAGATGAAAACAGGGCGCTTTTTATTGGCAATGCGCTGACCACGCCCCTTTCTTCGTTTGAACACGTTAAAGTTGCACGTTTTTTCCTCCGCTTACCCCTCGCGCACGGCTGTGCTGCTAGAATGCGCCCCTCACAAGGGCGTCGAGTGCGACGCTACCGCCTTTCGACTGATCAAGAGCTTTGTAATGATTGCGACTGCCCAAGCGGCGTTTCGGCCTCTTTTACGGCTGGGCCTGATTGCCCAAATTCTCATCGGTATTGTGGCGGGCGTGGTATTGGCCTTGCTGGCCCCGGAGGGCGCGCTGCGCGTGGCGCTGCTCGGCCAGCTCTTCATCAGCGCGCTGCAGGCGGTGGCGCCCATTCTGGTCTTCGTACTGGTCATGGCCGCCATCGCCGCCCACCGTCAGGGTCGACCCACGCAGATTCGTGCCGTGCTGGGCCTTTACGTAGCGGGTACGCTGATTGCCGCGCTGATCGCCGTGGCGGCAAGTTTTTTGCTCCCCACCGAGCTTGCACTGACCGCTCCCCAGGCCGACGGCAACCCGCCCGGCGATATTCTCAGCGTGCTACGCGATTTGCTGCTTAACGCGGTCAGCAACCCGATCAGCGCCCTGATGGACGCCAACTTCATCGCGATTCTGGTGTGGGCGGTAGGGCTTGGTCTGGCGCTTCGCCAGGCAAGCGATACCACCCGCCAAGGGCTTTCGGATCTTTCTGCCGCGGTGACAAGGCTGGTCACGCTGGTCATTCGCCTGGCGCCGCTGGGGATTTTCGGCCTGGTCGCCGGAACGCTTGCCGAGGCCGGTATTGACGCGCTTTTGAACTACGCTCAGCTACTGGCGATCATTGTGGGCTGCATGGTCATCGTTGCGCTGATCACCAACCCGCTGTTGGTCTACTTCATGACCCGGCAGAACCCCTACCCGCTGGTCTGGGCCTGCCTTCGCGGTAGCGCCATCACCGCCTTTTTCACCCGCAGCTCCGCGGCCAACATTCCGGTCAACCTGGAGCTTTGCCGAAAGCTCGAGCTCGACGCCGACACCTACTCGATCTCGATTCCGCTGGGGGCGACCATCAACATGTGCGGCGCGGCGATCACCATTACCGTGATTACCCTGGCGACCACCCATACGCTGGGCATCCCGGTCGATTTTCCCACGGCGCTTCTGCTGTGCATCGTGTCCGCCCTGGCTGCCTGCGGGGTCTCCGGCGTGGCCGGGGGCTCGCTCATGCTGATTCCCATGGCGGCGAGCCTTTTTGGCATTCCCACCGAGGTGGCCATGCAGGCAGTGGCGATTGGTTTCGTCATCAGCGTGGTGCAGGACGCCACCGAAACCGCGCTGAACTCTTCGACGGACGTGCTGTTCACCGCGGCGGCCTGTCGCGCCGGCAAGGCGTCGCCGACGCCCTGATTCAGCAAGCGCTTCTCCTTCAAGGCCAGGGCTCGACGCCCTGGCCTTTCGCCTTCGATGAATACCTTTCCCCTTCTCCCTTTTCCCCTCTCCCGACTTCGAATAACACACCGCCATTAGCGCAGCATTGAACAAGTCCTTGAATTCATGGACCCATCGAACCCGAGGCCATCAGCGCAGGAACAGACAAGAAAAATACGTTACAAAAATCTACCTACAACGCGGTTCGCGGCGTCTATGCATAAAGAGTTCACCTGACAAAAACACAATCATTATTCGGCCGAACCCAACGACAGCTCACCCATGAAGAGCCTGCATGCGCGATTCAGGCACTCAAGCGGGTTTGGTCCTCGGCCACTGGAGAACGGCATGGGTACTCGACTGATCAGGTGCGCCCGGCTGGGCGCCTCGCTGCAAGCATGTATGCTCTTTTTGCCCACCCTGGCACAGGCACAAGCCATTTCCGGCGTCATCGACAGCTCCATCACCCTGGTGGATGGCTGCGTGATCAATGGAAGTGAAGCCAGCGGCGGTGATACGGGGGTCGATTTTGGCGACATCGATTTCGGGACCGCCCCTGCCGTGTTCGACGCAGAGGACTCTACGGTGGCCGGTGGCGGCGCTAACGGGGTAGAAGTCCTCTGCTCCCCGGGCGTCGAGCCGACCTTCGCCCTCACTAGCGGGCTCAACGATGGCGCTGCCAGCGAGGGCTTGCATGCCATGGCCAACGGCGCCGGCGACTTCGTCGGCTACTCGCTCTATCGAGACGCCGCGCGCACGGACCTGATCGGTTTGGGGGAAACCGTGGCACTGACGACCTTCGACGGTACGCCGCAAGTCATCGAGCTTTACGGCCGGGCGTTCGGCGCGGGTGGGGCACTTCCTTCCGGTACCTATACGGATACCTTGAGCGTCGAACTGACGTTCTAAGGCGCGCAACGTGCACCGCCCGACGGCCTGGGGCCACGCGCTCGCCGGTTGGATCGGCCTGATGGTCAGCGCAAGCTCGAGCGCCCAGACGCTTCCGGGCACCACGTTCCAGGTCGGGGCGACGGTGACGCGAGGGTGTCTGATCAACAGCCAGTTGCCGAGCCAGATACCTCAATTGGGCAACGTCGGTCGACTGGATTTCGGCATCGACTCGGCGCTTTCCCGAGCCACGCGTGACACCACACTGGTACGCAGTGGAGGTATCACGCTGAGTTGCTCGCCGGGCATCGCGCTCACCATGCAGGTCGGGGCGGGCCTGCACGCTCAAGGGGGCAACCGCCGGATGCAGCATCAGCAACAGGACGCCTTCGTCACCTACCGCCTGTATCAGGATGCCGGTTTCCAGACGCTCATCGGTATCGACCAGGCCTTTGCGCTCGATACCGACAGCGGCGCCCTCAACGTGCAGTTCCCGGTGCGGGGCCGGCTTACGCTGCCCGGCCAGCTCCCCGCAGGCGAATACACCGATGAGCTGACCTTTACTCTGACCTGGTGAGCGCGGGCACTTTCGAACACCACCGAGGCTGGCTTCAGGGGAAATGCCATGGGTAGTACAAACGCTACGTACGAAACAAGAAAAAAATGGCTCGCTACGCTCTGCTTGACGCTGTGCGCCTGCCTTGCAGCGCCCAATGGGCAGGCCAGCTCACTGTTGATCTGGCCGCTATATCCCGAGATCGCGCAGGGCGAGAGCGCCACCGCGCTCTGGCTCGAAAATCATGGCGACGCGCCGCTTGCCATGCAACTGCGCATCTTCGCCTGGGAGCAGGGTAACGGCGAAGACCGCTTCCTGGCTCAACAGGCGATCGTCGGCAGTCCACCGATGATCGAAATTGCGCCTGGTGAACGTCAAATGGTGCGCCTCATCCGTCAGGGTGAGGTAACGGCGGGTCGTGAAAACGCCTTTCGCGTCATCATCGACGAGATTCCCCGCGCCTCGTCGTTGACCGCCCACGCCGATGCGGCCAATGCCGGGGTGCGTTTTCAGATGCGCTACTCACTGCCGCTGTTCGTCTACGGCCACGGCGCCGAACCGCTCGACCCCCGCGCGCTGCAGGGAGCCTCCCACTACCCCGGCCTTGGTTTTCGTACCTATGTCGATGACGGGCGCCAGATGCTCGAAATCACCAATCAGAACGATCGTCACGTACGTCTGAACCGGGTGGCCTTCGATGGCGCACCGCTGCCTGTAGCAGAAGGACTGCTGGGCTATGTGCTACCCGGCAGCACTCGCCGCTGGCCGTTGCCGCCCCGGGCGAGCGCACAGGGTAGTTTGAGCGCGCGTATCGGGGGAGCCGAGTACACCATTGCGCCTCACTAGAGCATACCGGCATGGTTTTCGAGGCGGATATCATTCAAAAGTGCCGACGAGAGCTCATGACACCGTGGCTTTGCGCTCTGGCGCTGCTCGCCGAGCCAGCCTGGGCGCAGCGTATCCCGCCGTTAGAGCTGCCTGACGACGATGCCTGGCTGACCTATCACCTGGAGCTGGTGATCAATCAACATCCCACCGGCCAGGTGGTGCCGGTCTGGCGCCAACATGACGATTACCGCCTGGAGGTTCAGACCCTCATCGAGCACGGGCTTCCCATAGCCTTTGCCGATGAGCGTATCCGTATCAGCGAACTCGCAGACGTTACGGCCACCTACGACGGCCCCGCTCAGCGCCTGCATCTGGAAGTGCCCGCTGCCTGGCTGCCGCGCCAGGCGCTGGGACGACAGCGGCAAACCGAGTTCACCCCGGCGCAAACCAGCCAGGGCGCACTGATCAACTACAGCGCCTACGCCTGGGACACCGAGTACGCCCGTAGTGCAAGCCTTCAGCACGAACTGCGTCTGTTCGGCGAGCGCGGCGCCCTGCACTCATCCGGCATCTATCGCGAAACGTTCACCGGCCGGGGCGGCGACACGGGCTACCGCCGCTTCGACACCCGCTGGCAGTACACCGACCAGCAGGACCTCACCACCTACGAACTCGGCGATACCCTGACTCGCCCGACGGGCTGGTCGAACGCGGTGCGGCTGGGCGGGGTATCGGTCTCGCGAGATTTTCGCCTGCGCCCGGATTTGATCACCTATCCCTTGCCCGCGTTCTCCGGCGAAGCCGCCTTGCCCTCGACCCTGGACGTGTTCATCAACGACACCCGGCGCGACTCCCTCGAGATCGCCCCCGGCCCCTACACCGTCACCAACCTGCCGGTGGTGACCGGCGCCGGCGAGGCGCTGCTGGTCACCACCGACGCTCAGGGGCGCCGAGTAGCCAACGCGCTGCCTTTCTATGTCGTCAACGATCTGCTCGCCCCGGGCCTTTCGAGCTACAGCGCGAGCCTTGGCGCTGTGCGCCGCCGCTATGGCCAGGCGGATTTCGACTACGGCCCGCTGGCGCTGACGGGCGCCTATCGGCGCGGTGTGACCGACGCCTTCACGCTGGAACTGCAAGGCGAGAGCTCGAAGGAGCTGGCGACGCTTGGCGCGGGCGGCGTCTTTCGGCTCTGGCATTGGGGATCCTTCGAAACCGCCTATCGCCAGAGCCGTTTCGAGAACACACAAGGGCAGGCGATCAGCGCTGGCTACCGCTACCAGGGACGGCGTTTCAACCTGGGGCTTCGTCACACCAGTGAAGATGACGCCTTCATGGACGTGAGCACGCTGCAAACGACGCGCCACCGTCAGGGACGCGACGTCACCCAGATCACGACGGGTGCAGCCCTGGGCGGGGTAGGCAATCTCGCGGCGGGCTACTTCGATATCGGCTCGGGCGATGACCGGCGAACCCGGCTAGTGAACCTTACCTATAGCCGCGCGCTGTTCGGTCGTCTCAACCTGACGCTATCTGCCAACCGTGAGCTCGAAGGCGACTGGAACACCCTTGCCCAGCTTACCTTGCCACTTCAGCGCCACGGCGTGGTGAGTTCGAGCATCGAGCGCAGCGCCCGCGGCGAGACGAGCACGAGGGTGAGCTATGGACGCGCCGCGCCGTTACACGGGGGCGTCGGCTGGTCGCTGGCAAGCGAAGCACGCCAGGGGCGAAGTGACTATCACCAGGCCGATCTCACCTGGCGCGGCCCGCACGTTCAACTCGCCGGGGGCGTGCACGGCGACCCCGATGCGCCGACCTACTGGGTAGATGCCCAGGGCTCGCTAGTGCACATGGACCAACGCTGGTTCGCCGCCCAGGCCATCAACGACAGCTTCGTGGTCGTCTCGACCGATGGCCAGCCCGACGTGCCGGTCCGCTACGAAAATCAGTTGGTCGGCCATACCGACCGCCACGGTCATCTGCTGGTCCCCTGGACCACGGCCTACTACGCCGGCAGGTACGCGATCGACCCACTCGCGCTGGCCGCCACCGTTCGCGTTCCCGATGTGGAGCGCCGGGTCGCGGTCCACGCCAAAAGCGGTCATCTGGTGCGCTTTGCCGCGACCGCCACCACCGCCGCCCAGATCGCGCTGGTCGATACAGAAGGCGCGCCGCTGCCGCTTGGCGCTCTGGCGACCCTCTCGAGCGGCGGCGTATCCCGCGTCGGCTGGGACGGTCTGGTCTACTTCGAGGACATGGCACCGCGTACCACGCTTACCGTCGAGCTGCCCAACGGCGGCGCCTGCCAGACCGACATCGTCTTGCCACCGCAGCAGGATCAAATCCATCAACTGGGCCCGCTGGCCTGCCGATAGAGGACCATGCCATGCGCCGTTTGCCGATTCGCTTTCCGCGCCGAGGGCTTGTGCTGCCCCTGCTGGCCACCCTGGCGCTTTTCAGCGCGCGGGCGCAGGCCTGTAGCGTAACGACCCCGAACGCCAGCGCCGGTTTCGGAAGTTTCAGCTCGCTCATCGTAGGCACTGCGGCGCGCTCCACCTCGGCGCAGCCAGGCGCGGGGGTGACCTGCCCGGGGAGCCTTTTGGGATTGATCGTCACCGGCGACCGGGTCGATGCCACCGTGACCAGCGTCAACGGTGCTCGTCTGGTGAATGCCGCCAGCGGCGACGGTATCGCCTATGAGCTCTTCGCCGATCCTGGCTTTCAGGCCCGCATCACGCCGGGCACGGCCTACAACTACTATAACGCCTATATTCTGGGGCTTCTGGGCATTCTTGGCGGCCAGCCCGCCACCCTGCCGATGTACTTTCGCACTTCTCCCGGCGCCGCCAACCTGGCCGCCGGTACCTACCGCGATACGCTGACCATCAGTTGGAATTGGAGTATTTGTACGGGTATCGGCCTGCTCGGAGTATGCCTTGGGCGCCTCACGGGCTCGGGTACGAGCAGCATTGCCGTAACGCTCGGCGTCACACCGGACTGTACGATCAACGCCCCCAACCTGAACTTCGGCAGCTATCCGCTGGTAAGCGGTTTTTCACCGGTGACTCAGACCATCACGGTCACCTGTACCAAGGGCAGCAGCTACAGCGTCGGGCTCGGCGACGGTCAACACGCCACCGGCACGACGCGGCGCATGGCAGCAGGAGGCGCCTTTCTGGCCTACCAGATCTACAAAGGTGCCACGGGCAGCGAACGCTGGGGAGCCACCGGCGGCCAGCGGCGCAGCGCCGCCCAGGCGGATACCAATCCCGGAAGCTATACCGGCGTCACGGCTCAGGGCTTCATCTACCGCGCCGAAATACTGCCCGACCAGCCGACCCCGCCGCCGGGCACCTATACGGACAACGTCGTGGTAGATATCGCCTTTTGAACGCCCTACGAGCTTGACGCAACCCTGTTCCTTATATAGAACACTCTATATAAGGAACGCCAAGGGTTTCGCCATGGACACTTCCGCCCTGACGACGCTGGGCCATCATCTTCAATCGCTGCGCCAGGCGCGCGGGCTTTCGCTTTCGCAGCTGGCGAGTGCGGCGGGCATCGCCAAATCCAATCTGTCGCGCCTCGAGCAGGGTGGCGGCAATCCGACGCTGGATACCCTATGGCGCCTGGCGGTACAGCTCCACGTGCCCTTCGGCACGTTGGTCGCGCCCATTAATGTACCGTTGGGGGAAGAGGACGGCGTGCAGGTACGCCTGATCGACCAGGGCCAGGACACCCCTCAAGTGGATGTGTACTGGATGCATTGCGACGCCCATACGACGCGGCGCGCCGAGGCGCACACGTCTGGCGTACGCGAGGCGCTCACGCTGATCAGCGGCGCGCTGGAAGCGGGCCCGGAAGATGAAACGGTCTGGCTCTTGCCGGGCCAGAGCCTTTGCTTCGCGGCGGATCAGCCGCACCTTTACCGCACCCATGAGCTTGCGGCCACCCTGATGCTCACCATCACTTACGATCGGGAAAAGAGCGCACCATGAGCCATCACCCCTCTCGCCTCGCCACCGCCCTTCAAGGCGCGCGTGACGGCATACCGCTTCTGGGCGGCTACGTGCCGGTGTCGCTCTCCTTCGGGCTGGTGGCGTCCCAGGCCGGCTTTTCGACCTGGGAGGCGGCGGTGATTTCGGTGCTGATCTACGCCGGTGCTTCACAGTTTCTGTTCGTCGGCATGGTCGCCGCCGGCTCGCCGCTGTGGCTGGTGGTGGTATTGACGCTTCTGATCAACGTGCGCCACGTGGTTTATGGACCCAATCTGGCGGCGCTTTTACCCCGAAGCCGTCATTGGCCCTGGCTGATGCACGGGCTGACCGACCAGGTCTTCGCCCTGGCGCTGACACGGCTGCCCGAGGTTGATGAGCGCCAGCGCTTCGGCTGGTTTCTGGGTGCCGCGCTGATGGCCTGGGCGGTGTGGGTGGTAGGCACCGTGGTGGGTGCGGTGGCCGGTGAAGCGGTGACCGCGTTCTGGCCGCTTCTGGGTGAGATCATGCCCTTCGCCCTGCCCGCGCTGTTTCTGACCATGACCGCCCCGCGTTTCGTCGGCCTGCGCTGGTCGCTGGCTCTGGGCGCCACCATTCTTATCGCCATGACGCTTTCGCTGGTGGGCGCCAGCAACATCGCCATTCCGCTGGCCGCCGCCTGCGGGGCGCTGTGTTTCTACGCGGTGCGCTTCGCGCCGGGGAGGCGCTTATGAGTCTCGAGCTGTGGATCGCCGTAGTGGTCTCGGCGCTGGGTACGCTGGTGCTGCGCGTGGTGCCTTTCCTGATGATGCAGCGCCGACTCGACCAGACCGAAGGCCACAGCGCAATGCCGGAGTGGCTGGTGATTCTGGGGCCGTTGATGATCGCCGCGGTGATGGGCGTGGCCATCGTCCCGGTCAACCAGAGCGCCGTTTCCTGGGCCGCCACGGCGCTTGGGCTCATCGCCACGCTGCTGGTCTGGCGGCGCACCCGTTCGCTTGGCTGGCCGGTGGCCGCCGGGGTGGCGGTATTTGGTGCGGTCGTGCTGCTGTTCACCGCCCTGACTACCTGAGCCCCCAGCGAAAAGCCCCGCCTTCGCTGAAGGCGGGGCTTTTACACGCTGGAGCACTCACTACTGGCGACCATTCTACCAGCGGTAGCTGAGGCTCCCAATCACGCTGCGCGAGGCGCCGTAGTAGCAGTAGAAGTCGCAGCCGCTGACGTACTCCTTGTCGGTGAGGTTGTTGACGTTCACCTGGGCGGTCCAGTTCGGGCTGAAGTCGTAGCTTGCCACGGCATCGAACACGGTAGCCGAGGAGACGCTGCCTTCGACGCTGCTGCCGGGGCTCGGCTCGCTTTCACCGACGTAGCGCACGCCCGCGCCTACCGATACGCCGGCCAGGAACTGGCTGGCGTCGTAATCGAGCCGCGCCGACGCCGAGTGGCGCGGCACCAGCGGTACGCGCTCATCCTGCTGGGAATCGCTGACATCAAACCGCGCATCGGTGTAGGTGTAGGCGGCGGTCAGTTGCAACGCATCGGTCAGATAGCCCACGCCTTCGATTTCAAGCCCCTGGGAGCGGCGCTCACCGGCCTGTTCCTGCACCGGCGCGCCGGTGGAAATCAGCGTGTTGTCCTCTTTCACATCGAAGGCGGCGATCGTGACGTAGCCGTCGATATCGAACGGCGCGATCTTGACCCCGGCTTCCAGCTGGCGGCCTTCCAGCGGCTCGTAGCCCGCCCCGCTGGGGCCAATGCCCGCCACCGGGGTGAAGGATTCGCTGTAGCTCAGGTAAGGCGAGATACCGTTGTCGCCCAGATACATCGCGCCGGCGGTCAGCGACACCTGTTCGTCGTCGTAGCCCTGGTTTGAGCGGCCAGTGGTGTCGCTCAAGTCCTCGGAGCTCTTGACGTTGTCGTAGCGCGCACCCGCCAGGAAGATCCAGTTGTCCGCCACGCGCAGCTGGTCCTGCACGTAGAAGCCGAACTGGCGCTGGCTCAGATCGTGGCGGGTGGGGTCGCCGGTGTCCGGGCGCTCGAACGCGGCGTAGTCCGGCTGGTAGAGATCGACGGTGTCGATATTGGCGAAAAAGCTCGAGCCGTCGCCCAGGGTGCGGAAGCTGTCGCGGTTGGTATAGTTCAAATCGAGCTTTTGATAACCGGCACCGAGCAGCAGCGTATTTTCGGTGTTGTCGGTGTAGGTGCGCGCGATCAGGCGGTTGTCGATGGTGTAAGCGTCATAATCGCCGTCGCGGTCGATCACCCCACGCGAAATGCTGCGCGGCGGCGTCACGAAGGAGTTCGGGTAGACGTTCTTCAATTCGAGATCGAGATGCGCGTAGCGCGCGTTCTGTTGAAACTCCCAGGTGTCGTTGATCTGGTGCTCGAGCTCGTAGCCAAGCGACGTCTGGCGCTGATCCAGGGTGTCGAAGTTTGGCTGGCCGTAGTTGGTTTCCGCGTCGATACGGCCCAGCGGCGTAGCGTTCACGGTGCCCTGCGCCGGAAAGAAGCCGGACGTCGGCGTGCCACGGTCCTTCTGTACGCTGGCCAAGAAGGTCATCGTGGTATCGTCACTAAAATCGACCGAGAGGCTCGGCGCGAAGTAGTAGCGCTCGCTGTCCGTGCCGTTGAGCTCCCCTTCCCGGTCACGGTAGAGCCCCACCATGCGGTAGCGCACGTCGTCGCTCTCGCCGACCGGGCCCGAGGTATCGATACCCACCTGGCGGTGGTCGTGGTTGCCCGCCTGAAGCTGCACCGTGCCCTGGGGCTCGCGGGTCGGGCGCTTGCTGATCGCGTTGATGACGCCACCGGGAGGCGCCTCGCCGTAGAGAATCGACGCCGGCCCCTTGAGCAAATCCACCCGTTCGAGGCCAAAGGTTTCGGTCAGCCACCAGAAGTAGCCGCCGGTGCGAAACAGGCGCAGGCCGTCCTGATAGGTCGAGTTTTCGGCGCTGAAGCCGCGAAGCAGGAACCAGTCCGCGTTGTTGTCGTCGCCGTAAGGCTGAGAAGTGACGCCTGAGCGGTACTGAAAGGCTTCGTCATAGGTGCGCACGCCCTGGGTCTCGAGCGCCTCGGCACTGACGGTGGAAATCGAGCGCGGCGTTTCGATATCCGGCGTATCGACCTTCAGCGCCGTGGCGGTGACCGTAGTGGTCCCCATATTCACCGTTTGCTCCTGAGCGAGTGCTGCCAGCGGTGTGACACTAACCACCCCCGTGAGTGAAAGCAGCATGGAGCGACGAACGGCCAGTGTTAAAGGCGCAGCGATAAAAGGCATGGCAGGCATGGAGTCGATCTCGTTAAAGAGCAGGGAGCGGTTCGAGTAAGGCGAATGATAAAGATTTTAATTCACAACCACAATTCCATTAACTCGACAAGCGTTGAAAGTGCAACATTGCGTTGCGTTTTTTCAATCGCCAGAAAAGTGTCTGTACCCGTAACGGTAGCGGTCAGCGAGTCTGGCGGCCGAGGCCAGCCCAGAAACATGGCTCGGAGGAGTCGCCATATTGAATGGTGTTGCTGTCGCGGGTGCTACTCAACCAATCGCGGTTTCCAGTAGATCCGGCAGTTCCAATACGGCGTGCATGATGGCCTTTTCACCGCGACTCAAGTGCTCGCTCATGAACTGCGCGGCCTCCTCTGCACGGTCGGTCTCCAACGCCTCGACGATCTGAAGGTGCTCCTCGCTCCAATGGCCATCCTTTTGCCCATACACCATGCTGACGTAGGCAATTCGCATGTGATCTTCCGAGAGCTCCTCGACAAGTCGCGCCAGACGCTGATTGCCCGCCGCCTGCGCGATCAGCGTATGAAACCGGTGATTGGCGTAAGAGTAGTCGATCATCTCGGCGATGTTGCGACGATCATACGTCGCGCGACTGCAGTCGTAGAGCATCTTGAGGATATCGTCATCGACTCGCCCCGCCGCCAAGCGGCAAAGCTCGGGCTCGATCAGTCGGCGTGCCTGGTAGCTTTCGCGAATCCCCTTGAGCGTGATGGGCGCGACACTATAGCCCAGCCGGCCTTGATTGATCGCCAACCCCTGCTGGGTCAAGCGCGCCAAGGCGTGGCGAACGGCGGCCTTGCCATAGCCATAATGCTCGGTGAGCCAAACTTCGGTAATGGTGGCGCCGGGTTTCAAACGACAGGCAATGATATCGCGCTTGATCGTGTCGAAGGCCTGGGCATTCAGGCTGATTTTCTTTGTCGCTGCCATGAACGATTTCCTGTGAAAGCAAAACGGCGCCCGGAATGACCGAGCGCCGCGCCACTTTAACATTTACCCAAGTCGATGACGCTTTAAAGAAGCGACAGCAGTACGAAGACCGACATGATGGTAGCGCCGCACACCAGCGTCCACATCACGCAGTAGCCCATTATGTCTCGTGCGGAAAGCCCGGCAACCCCCAGCAACGGCAGCGCCCAGAACGGTTGCATCTGGTTGGTCCAGGCATCACCCCAGGTGAAGGCCATGATGGTTTGCGGAATGTCCGCACCCAGCCGCTGGGCGGCTTCGAGCATGATCGGCCCCTGGATCGCCCACTGGCCGCCCCCGGAGGGGATGAAGATATTGACGATGCCCGCCGAAATGAAGGTAACGATCGGAAAGGTATGTACGTTGGCAATCTCGACGAACCAGCCGGCCATGCTGTCGGCAAGTCCGGAAACTTTCACCATACCCGCGATACCCGCGTAGAGCGGAAACTGAATGATGATACCGCGACAGGCAAGAATCCCCTCTTTTACCGCCGCGCCAAGGCTGGCCGGGCTCGGCTGCAGCAAAAGCCCGACCGCCAAAAATATCAGGATCACCAGATCCAGGCTCAGGGTGAAACCCAACTCACGAAAGTTGATGATCAGATAGCCAATCGGCAACAGCGCGAGAATCAGGTTCGGCAACCGATAGTGCTCGAGCTTCTCCGCCCAAGGCATGCCCCGGGTATCGACCTTTTCTACGGTGTTTTCCAGCGGCTCGCCCTTGTATTGAACGATCTGGTCCGTTTCCGGTTTGACTCTGGAAAATATGGTGTAGAGCAATAGCAGCAACAAAAGCGAAAGCCCTACGTTCCACCAGGCGTAGAGGGTTTCGGTGATCGGTACCACTCCGACCACGTCTTCCATGAAGTTACCGGGGGAAGCCATCAGCAGCGGAATGGAGGCGGTGGTACCGCGGATGATTTCACCGGAGTAGGCCGCCGCCACAGCCAGCGGGAAGTGAAGGCCGGGCACGCGCCGGGCCATCTCGCGGGCCAGAAAGGCCCCCACGATCATGCCAAAGCCCCAGTTGATGTAGAACGTCACCATGGAGACCACCGCCACCAGCCCCGCGGCCTGGCCGGGCGAGGTAGGCAGTGAAGCCAGCCTATCGATCATCCGCGCCACTACGGGGGTCTTGGCGATGACGAAGCCGGTCAGCAGAATCAGCGACATCTGCATCGCGAAGCGGTAGAGGTTGGAGAAGCCGTCGCCCCATCCATTGAGCATGGTGGCCGCGCTCTGACCCTCGAACAGCATCCCCATGAGAAAGACCACCACGCTGAGCGCCATGGCGAGCAGCAGCGCATTGGGTAAGCAGGTTTGCACGAACTTCAGACAGTATCGCGTAAGTGTTTGCATCGGTAAGAACCCTGTTGGTTTGTTTTGACGCTTGTGTAGCTGGGCGCTGTACGACTGAGTTGTCTGCCCCGCAGACGCGGGGACCTTTTATCCGGTAGCTTTAGGCGCGCGGTACCAAGGGAAGCTCGATCGCGGAGGCGCGCGTTTGGCTGCGGCTGACCTCGATGGTCGGCATCACCCCATCGGGAATGCGCGAGAAGTGATCGCGGTCGGCCAGTGCGATCGCCACCCGCAGCCGATGACCGGCTTTGAACAGCCACGAGGTAGGCAGCAAATCAAAGGCGATTTCGCTGTACTCGCCGGGAATCAGATAGCGGGCATCACGCTCGTTGAAGCTGTGATTCGGCCCTAACGTCGGCAGATTCGGATGACTTTCGGCGATGCGCCGGTGTAGTGCTCGGAACACCCCTTCGGTGACGTAGGTCGCCCGCCCTTCGACGTCCACCTCTTCGATGTAGACGAACAGCGCGCAGTCCTGGGTATCGCTCTTGAGATGCAGTCGCACCACCGGGTGGCCGGTGAGCTCCATATCGGTCTCGAGCGGCGCCGTGTTGTAGCAAAGCATGCGTTGATCACGGCCATCCCAATCGCTGTAGTAGCGCTCGACGTTCTGGGCATAGAGCCGGTTGTAGCGCGACTGATTGCCGGTGCCGCAGGTGTAGTCGCCGGTGTAGCGGTCGGCGGCATCGAAAGCCTCGGGCGCCTCGCTCGAAAGTCCTTGCCCGGACTGGAAATAGAGCGTTTGCCACCGCATTTCGGCGGGTGGCCATTGGCTGGCGGACTTCCAGCGCTCCTCGCCCACGGTGTAGTAATGCACCGGTGGCTCGTTTGCCAGACCGGTATCGAGTCCCATCAAGTGCTCATCGAAAAAACGCAGGGTTTCAGCGAGCGGCTTGGACTGAGGTGCCGAGTCGTTTCGGTAGGGACTTGCGCCGGAACGTCCACCGTGGTCCCAGGCGCCCAGCATCAGGCGCTTGCGAGGGTTTTGCTGCCACAAGTAGCGAAGCGCCGCTCCCTTGGCGTAGTGCCCATCCATCCAGCCAGAAACGGTGTAAACGGCGGTCTGCTGGTCCGCTTCGCGGTTAGCGTAATGGTAGGGGCTGATGATCGCCGAGGTGAAGTCCGGGTCGGTATGCAGCGGCCTATCGCGGAAGGTGAACTGGTGGACGAAATCCGCCATGTCGAAGTTTGCCTTGTGCTCTTCGAGCGCCGCTTTCAGAAGGCGCTCGTCAGGATCATCGTCCACCGGCGCGGGGCCAGCGTAGTGCTCACCCTTGAAGTAAGGAAACTTGTCACGATCCTCGGCGGCGTCGTCGTCCAACGCGTCCATCAGGTTGCCGTACTCTTTTACCAGCCGCCGACACATTACCCCGCCGGGGTAGAGTTGGTTCGACCAGGTATCCCACACCGCCGAGTGCGGCACGATCGCCTTCACCGCAGGGTGTGCCCAGGAGGCGGTGAAGTCCGCCGCCGCACCGAGATACGAAATACCGGTCACGCCGATCGACCCGTTGCACCAGGGTTGGGCGTTGACCCATTCGACGATCTCCAGGTAGTCGCTGCGCTCCTTGGGCGAGCGCAGACCGGTGCGCACCCCGAAGGAGGCGCCGCTACCGCGTACGTCCACCGCTACCAGCGCGTAGCCTCGGGAAAGCAGCAGCGAACGAAACACCGCGATATTAGGGCAATCCTCCAGGTCTGCCGGCGCGCCGGGAGTGAGCTTCATGCGCCGATAGTAGGGCGTAAAGAACGCTACTACGGGGAACGCCTCATCGCTGGGCTCACGGCCTGGCAGGTGCACGTCGATGGCGATACGTGTGCCGTCCTGCATGGTGAGATAGCGCGAGCCAAGCCTTTGACCTTGATAGCGGGGGGGCCGCTGTTCGAGCCACTGTTCGGGGAGAAATTCGATCCTATCGGACATTCAAACCTGCCTTAAGTTAAGGTTGATTATTTTAAGGAAGGTTGAACCCGCAACTTTGACATGTCAATAATTAAAATAGACATTCCTATTTTGACTATCCGCCCCTGCCCGCGATTTGAGCCCCCCTAAGCCATGGGAAATAATGCGGGCTTTATTCACGAGGCACTCTCATGTACCGAAGCCGGAATCTCTTGCTGGCGGCCGGGGTTATGCTTCTCGCGGTACTTGGCGCCAGTGGCGCGCTGCTCTGGTGGCTGTTGGTGCTCGGCCTGGACCGCTCGCCTTACCACTGCGCGCTGGGCTTTGGCGGTATGGCGTGTTCGGATGCGCTCAGCGCCTTCGGCGCCGCCGTCGTGCTTTTGGGCTGGATCGGGGTAGTGATCGGCACCCTGGTCGTTGGAGTGGGGGTCTACTGGCAGCGGCTAATTGCGCTTTCCTGAAGCTTCGCTCATGCCCGCTCATTGGCGTAACCGGCCATTACTCAACGCAGGCCTCGATCAGTCCACGATCTGCTATCATCGCGCCCCTTGAACCCGCCCCTTCCTCGAGCCTTTTGGGTCCGTGCCGCTATCGCCGGCCTGGATGATAGATAAGGAACCTGCATGAACGCTTCGCCGTCCCCCACCGCCCCCTTGCCGGATGCCTTCCTGCAACGCCGCGTGCTGCCCATCCTCGGGCTTTTCGCCCTGGTGTACGTTGCCGCGCAGGCGCTGGATTACCACATCAATACCGCCGTCCTCACGATCACGCTGATGGTCACACTCTGTCTTCTCAAGATGCCGGTGGCGATCGCGTTGATCAGCGCGGCTCTTCTGGGGGCGCTTCACGGCGGGCTTTCGATGAATGAGGCGATCACCACCTTCAACGACAGCCTTCTGAACGGCGCTCAGGTCGGCATGACCTACGTGATGGTCGGCGCCTTCGCGGTGGCGATCGCGCGCAGCGGGCTATTGGATCTGCTCGCCCACCGCATCGCTACAAGGCTCGACTGGCGGGAGGGCGCGACCAACAAGGGGGTGAAGGCGAGCCTGTTTTTGGTCTTGATGGTCGCCTCCGTCATGTCGCAAAACCTGGTGCCGGTGCATATCGCCTTCATCCCCATTCTGATACCGCCGCTTTTGGGGGTGATGAACCGCCTTCGAATCGACCGCCGGGCGGTGGCCTGCGTGCTGGGCTGCTTCATCAGCGCAAGCTACCTGCTTTTACCCACCGGTTTCGGGGCGATCTATCTCAACGAGATACTGCTGGCCAACGTCAACGCGGTGGGTGAGAGCTTGAACCTGGCCGTGACCGCCGACATGGTGCCCAGGGCCATGTTCTGGCCGGTCATGGGGCTACTGGCCGGCGCTGCGGTTTGTCTGTTCTACAGCTACCGCCAACCGCGCGACTACCAGAGTGTGGCGGCGACCGACATCGAGCTCGAGACCCCGCCGCTCAAGCCCAATCTGCTGCAACTAGCGGCGACCGTGCTAGCGATCGGCGCGGCGCTGGCCTGCCAGCTCGCCTTCGATTCGCTTCTGGTCGGCGCCATGGTGGGCTTTATCATTCTGGGAATGAGCGGAGTGTTTCGCTGGCAAGAACAGGACGATGTGTTCACCCAAGGCATGCGCATGATGGCGCAGATCGCGGTCATCATCACGCTGGCTTCGGGCTTTTCCGGCGTACTCGGCGCCACCGACGAGATCGGCTCGCTGGTGGCCGCCACCGCCGAACTGCTCGACGGCAACATGCTGCTGGGCGCGGGGCTCATGCTGATCGTGGGGCTATTCATCACCATCGGCTTTGGCGACTCGTTTGCCAGCGTGCCGATTCTAGCGCCGATCTACATTCCGCTCGCGCTTGCGCTGGGGTTTTCGCCCATGGCCACGGTGGCGCTGCTCGGTACCTCGGCGGCGTTGGGCGATGCGGGCTCGCCGGCCTCGACCATCACTCTGGGGGCCACCGCCGGGCTCAACGCCGACGGCCAGCACGATCATATCCGCGACAGCGTGATGCCCATGTTCCTGCACGCCAACCTGGGCATGCTGCTGTTCGCTTGGGTGGCGGCAATGATGCTTTAAACGGCTGAGCGGGCGAGCGCCGCCTCTACCCGAGGCTACCCTCGCCCGCCTGGTGGGTTCAATCGTTATCGGCTCAATCGTAGCCGTAGTACTGAACGCCGATCTTGATCAGGTCGCGGCCCTGGGCGCGGCGGTGCAGGTTGGAGTCGCGCAGCGAGTAGACGCAGCCGCAGTACTCCTGCTGGTAGAAGTGCTCGCGCTTGCTGATCTCGATCATGCGTTGGCTGCCGCCCTGCTTGCGCCAGTTGTAGTCCCAGTACTCGAGTCCTTCATAGGGCGCCGCCGCCCGGTGGCCGCAATCGTTGATTTGGGACATGTCCTTCCAGCGCGAAATCCCCAGGGAGCTGCTGATCATCGAGTAGCCGTGCTCGTGGGCGTACAAGGCGGTGCGCTCGAAGCGCATGTCGAAGCACATGGTGCAGCGCACGCCGCGCTCGGGCTCGTGCTCCATCCCCTTGGCCCGCTCGAACCAGTTCTCGGTGTCGTAGTCGGCGTCGATAAAGGGCACGTTATGTTGCTCGGCAAAGCGGATGTTCTCCTCCTTGCGAATCTCGTACTCCCGCGCCGGGTGGATATTCGGGTTGTAAAAGAAGATGGCGTAGTTGACCCCGGTGGCGTGAATCGCCTCCATCACCTCGCCGGAACAGGGCGCGCAGCAGGAGTGCAACAGCAGACGATCGTTTTCGAGATCGAACCCCTCGGGCAGAGGCAGCGGCGTTCTTTCGATATCGGTCATAATAAAATCATCTCACCATGAGGAGCGTGAATATTGAACAGTGGCATTTGGGCCGCATGATAGCAAAAAAGTGCGGCGCGCTGGGGTTGATCGACAGTCGGGCAAGCAAGAGACGAGGTTCGCGTGGGGCCACGGCACAGCCGGCGCCGTACATCACCAACATATCCGCCGAGCCTGCCACGATTTCGTCCGGGTGGAGCTGGTCGACCAGCTGCACCACCGCCAGCGGGTAGAGCGAACTTGCCGGGCGGGCCGGTCATCTCAAGGAAGTCGGTTGGAGATTGGCAGAACATCACGCATAAAGAGGGCCACTCGCGGGCCCCACCATCGCAATTGCTGGCCGCGGGTCCGGCAGATAGAATGAAACACCAAATAAAACTTCACCCTTGGGTCAATGGCCCGACTGCGGAGCCTTCACGCCATGGCCACCTTCATTCCCACGCTTTCGACCATTGGCCGCATGACCAGTGGCGAGCGCCGCGTGGCGCAGCGCCTGGATAGCCTGCTCGAGGACGATTACATCGTCTGGTACGACATACCGCTGGGACGCCAGCGCCGCTATCCGGATTTCATCGTACTGCATCCCGCTCGCGGGCTTTTGTTTCTCGAAGTGAAGGACTGGAAGCTCGATACCCTGCACTCGATCACGCCGGAAAGCGCGGTCATCGATACCCCCAAGGGGCGCAAGACGGTGAGCAACCCGCTGGTTCAGGCGCGTCAGTGCGCCTTTACCGCTCTCAACCAACTTGAGCGTGACCCGCAACTCACCCAGGGCGATGGCCGCTATCAGGGGAAGCTTTGCTTTCCCTACGGGTTCGGCGTTGTGTTTCCCAACATCACCCGTCGCCAATGGGACGCCGCGATGAGCGAAGAGGCGCAGGAAGCCGTACTGCCTGGGCGCCTTCTGATCTGCAAGGACGAGATGCTCGCCACCGCCGACCCGGAAGCGTTTCAGGAGCATCTATGGGGAATGTTCGACTACCGCTTCGGCGACAAGCTTACCCTACCTCAGCTCGACCGCATTCGCTGGCAGCTCTTTCCTGAGGTGCGTATCGATGCCCCCACCGGCAACCTGTTCGATGACGAAGAGCAGAGTGAGGCGCCGGCCACGAACGTAGTGCCGGATATCGTGCGCGTGATGGACCTGCAGCAGGAGCAGCTGGCGCGCAGCATGGGCGACGGCCACCGGGTGATCCACGGCGTGGCCGGCTCCGGCAAGACGTTGATCCTGGGCTATCGCTGCCTGCATCTGGCGCAGGCCACCACCAAGCCGATTCTGGTGCTCTGTTTCAACATCACGCTGGCCGCCCGGCTTCGCTGCTTCATCGCCGAAAAAGGCCTGACCGAAAAGGTGAAGGTGCACCATTTTCACGAATGGTGCGGGCAACAACTCAAAACGTACCACGTCGATCTGCGGCCCGGCAGCCGCCCGGTGTACGAGCGCCAGGTGGAGAGCGTGATTCACGCCGTAGACCAGGGGCAGATTCCCCGCGCCCAGTACGCCGCCGTGATGATCGACGAGGGCCACGATTTCGAGCAGGCTTGGCTCAAGCTGGTGGTACAGATGATCGACCCGAATACCAATTCGCTACTCCTGCTCTACGACGACGCCCAGTCGATCTACCAGAAAGGCGCGCTGAAATTCCCGCTGTCGTCGGCCGGTATTCAGGCGCGCGGGCGCACCACCATCCTCAAACTCAACTACCGCAACACCCGCGAGATATTGAGCTTCGCCTACGAGTTCGCTCGGGATTTCCTCACGGCCCATGATGGCGACGACGACCACGTACCGCTGATCGCCCCGGAAGTGGCCGGGGTCCACGGCCCCAAACCCGCGTTTCGCGTCTTCAAAAGCGACGACGCCGAGGCCAACTACCTGGTGCGCTGCATAAAGACCTGGCAGGAACAGGGAAGCGAGCTGAACAGCATCGCGGTGGTTTACACCAGCAACGCGCAGGGAAAGCGCTTCCACGAGGCGCTTCAAAGCGCCGGCATTCCCAGCCGCTGCCTGCAGCAATCCTTCGATAAACGCCGCTACGACCCGGACGCCCAGGAAGTGGTCCTGCTCAGCCGCCAGAGCAGCAAGGGCCTGGAGTTCGACACGGTACTGCTCAGCGGCCTCGGCGCGCTCGACCCCGCCGAAGAAAATCAGGCCCAGGAAGCGCGGCTTCTTTATGTGGGCATGACGCGGGCGCGAAGGCGGCTGATGGTGACCGGGAGCAAGGTTAACTGGTATACCGAGCGGTTAGAGAAACTGGCGTCGGCTTGAGTGACTCACAAGGTAGCGGTAGAACAGGAAGTAAGTGGATGACTTACAAACGCCCCTGGAAATCCTTTCGCGAGCAGCTGGATCTACTCATGGCGCGCGGCATGCTGGTCGACGATAAGCCCGCCGCCTTGAGCTACCTGACGCGGGTTGGTTATTACCGACTGAGCGCCTACTGGTATCCCTTTCGGATTTTCGAAACGGTCGACCACGACCAACAGGGGCGGCCAATGACGCTGCCAAAGGATCGCTTCGTTGCCAACGCCCACTTCGTCGATGCGGTGCGGCTTTACCTGTTCGACAAGGAACTTCGACTGCGCCTCACCGATGCCCTGGAGCGCATCGAGATCGCATTGCGCGTCGATATCGCTCATCTACTGGGGGAACGTGACGCCTTTGCGCACCTGCACCGCGATACCTTCCATCCCTCCTTCGCCCGTAAAAAATCCGGAAAAGACCCACGTGATAACTTCGAAAAATGGCAGGAGCGCTGCGCAGGAATGGAAAAGCGCTCCAAGGAAGATTTCGTCAAGCACTACCGGCAAAAGCATGGGCCAAGATTGCCGATCTGGGTCGCGGTCGAAACCTGGGACTTCGGGACGATTTCGCAGCTTTTTGCCTTGATGAAGGTGCCTGATCAGTTATGCATCGCTCAGAAATATGGGCTTCAGGATTGGAAAGTCTTTCAGAGCTGGCTCCGGTCGCTGAATTACCTGCGCAACGTTTGCGCTCACCACAGCCGGCTTTGGAACCGTAACGTTATCGACCAGCCCAGACTGCCAGAGCCGGGTGCGTTAACGTGGTGCGACGCT
Organism: Halomonas sp. HNIBRBA4712; assembly: GCF_043558675.1. NCBI lineage: Bacteria > Pseudomonadati > Pseudomonadota > Gammaproteobacteria > Oceanospirillales > Halomonadaceae > Halomonas > Halomonas sp. HNIBRBA4712. The sequence continues at coordinate 270,892 of NZ_JBIFXR010000003.1, forward strand.
TTTCACGATCAACGTCAATTGATCGCCCGCCCCTTCCTGCTATTGAGCATCGTTCGGCACATGACAAAAGTGGTCTGCCCGGAGACCGGGTGGCATCGACGCATGCAACTGCACATGGAAAGTTTTCCGGTACCGCACGCCCAGAGAAATCTAACGCTTGACGATATGGGCGCGCCGCCAGGCTGGGAGCGGTGGTGGGACGAGTAAGCGATTTTATGCCTAAAAAAAAGAACCCCCGCGTAAGCTCGTGAGAGCCAAGAGGCGGGGGCCGTGTTACATAACAGTATAGTGATACCTATACGTATCGGCAATACGTATAGGTATCCCTCTTTTCACATCATGCTAACAGCAATGTCATCGAACGGGAGCTGGCGCGGCGCTACGGTTTCATCGCCGACAGTGGCGCCCACTGGTACTTCAAGACCCTCAACTTGTTTTCCGAAGGCGACCAGGTCTGGGTCAACATTCCCAAAACCGGCTATGTGGGCGTGGTGGAAGTAATGAGCGAGCGCTGCCTGGCGGATGAGTTCATGGTCGAAACGATGGACGGGTTACAAAGCCTGAAAGCGGTCACCACGCCTGACGAGTACCCATACCTACACGATACAAACTCGATGAACGACGAAGAAACGCTGAAGTACATCGTGCCGGTCCGCTGGATTAAGAGCGTTCCTACCACTGAGGCTTTTCATGAGGTGGGGCTGTTCGGAAATCAGAACGCGGTGTGCAAACCGACCACGCCGAAGTGGGAGCATACGGTGGAGCGGTTGAAGCAGGCTTGGGGTGTTGTTTGAGCGCTTTGCTCAAGTAACGAGTATGAAAAAATGGTGGGCCCAGTAGGACTTGAACCTACGACCAAGGGATTATGAGTTCGCTTTTAAAACAATAAGTTACTGACACACAAGGAAAAGCGACCGTAATCGAGCGAAAGGTACAGTTCTTTTGAATCAGTAGATTAGCGAAAGTTGAGGATAGCACACGAAGCTGGTGTATGTACCGGTAGTGTACCGTTTTGAGCGGTGCACTACCGATAGTTCGATCTAGGCCACAGGGAGCCCTAACTTATCAAAGAACGCGCGATTCCTCTCATTGGCGGCCTTCACCAATTGATCGAAACTAATCACTTCTATGTAGGCATGAGAAGGTTCGTTATAGCCAAAATATCCCATCCCATCGGATGTGATTCTGAGGTTTGCCCGTCGGCATCTACGATGCATCGATTCAGTAAGATCGCAAAGCACATAGCAGTAACCCGGTATATCACTATTTTTAGGTATTGGACGACCAGACTTAGTTGTTACTTTCCCATCTCTAATCCTTTCCAAATAGCTTAAAGCTTGATCAATGGGGTCTTTATCCTCGCCCTCCCGCATATCATTGCGCATAGGTCGCTTAATCTCAATTACGGTAATTGAAGCAAGTGGAAAGCTATGCTGGTCATTTACCAAAATAGGGTTGTCGAAGACCTTAAGGGAAAGCAAGTCTGGTTCTTTTCCAGAGTCGCTGTTAGTAATCGGCATGGCATTGATAGTCTTATCTGATGCCATATAGTTGTGGAACGCCAGACGTTCATCAACTAGCCAGAGATTGCATGAGTCCAGAAATAGCTCACTTGAATCTTTGCGCATCGGCATAATAAGCTCGTGAATCATCTCTTCACGAGCGTACTTCCCATGATCTAATCTCTCAATAGACTTTGTCAAAAGATCGATGATAACTTTTCGATGAGAAACATAGTTCGCCAGGTCTGATTTTTTTATATCTTCAGCTTTACGCAAATAATCACCGAGCCGTTCTTTGTATGTTTCTTCATGCTCTTCACTTTGAGGCTGCATAATGTCATGACCTTCACTGACCAACTGGCGCTCTACTTTGTACCATTCTGCGTGAAGGTGTAGCTCTATATCCTTGTCCGATTTTTCGGGGTCAACAATGAGCATATCGCCTTCAACATAGCTGGTTATAGGTCGGTAGCGAGGTGCATGTTCATTAATAAAATCTTCTACCCGCTTTCTTCCTGCTGTTACATTTTCACAAAGAACATCTTTTAAGTATTCTTTTGTACGATCAAGTACTGCCTCACGTATTTCCTTTAAAGTTATTTCATCAAGAATATCCTCGACGTCTTCAGCTATATAAAATGAGGTTCGCTCAGTACGGACATGGTTATCCAAGTATTCAGAAGCCACATAACAAGTATAGGTAAACTCGCCAGATGAATCTGCAATCTTACCATAGAGCCCAGGAATCTTTCCCTGTATAATCTCTTCTTTTACCAGTCTACTCGATGCACACAAAGCAAGCTGATGCTTCTTATTAACAGATGCTCGAAATTTAATATGTGTTAACTCGAAATCCTGGCCTTTAATAACAATTGTTTCATGATAGGCACTGGCATGCATGTGTTGTTCATAGAGAGCGTCGAGGTCAACATTCTCCCCCATATCTGCAACCAGTATTTTCGGACTTTCCTCGTTGCGCACAAAGTACCAAAGCACATGTTCTAAAAGCTGATTAGCAATAGACTCACCCTTGGCAGGCACTTTCTTGCGGAAGCTCTCATCAAAGCCGATTAGCTTTATAGTCGTACCTGTTTGATCTTGTGAAGCTGCCAGAACTTTATCATCGTGGACACCAGACTTGTCGTCAAACCGAAAAAAGCGTTTGTTGATCTCGTTATCTTCATCGAAAAAATGGCTTTCTGATTCGACCACATCAAAGACCTTCAGCCACATTAACCGCCCTACGCCTCGGCAACCCTTGTCAATTTTGTGATCAGAATCAAGTGTTTCAAACGACTTGAAATTTTTAGAGTCAAAACCACAACCGTTATCTTTGATAGTGAAACCAACGATGGGGGGCAACGCCTTGGCATCTAGCTCCAAGTCTTCCTGAACATCTCGGTTGATTTGAAGAACAATCTTACCGGCAGCGTTTCCAACTCTCTCCTCAATAGCATGAATTGAGTTAACTACAGCTTCAAACACTGGTAAAAGTCCATGACTCTTTGGCAAAGAAGTATTTCGGAGCCGGCCCTTCAAGTTTGTTTGTAAGCTCATTGCGCCACCCCTGAGTTATCATCATCAGAAAGAAAACAGTGGAGCTGCTTTAGCTTAACAAGCATCTCGTCAAAAGTAATTATCTGTACATTTTTTGAATTCCGACGATAGATTTCTAGCGATTTTTTTTGATTTTCATCGGTAGGCATGGTGCCAATAATCAAGATACAGTGGATGGCATAAGATTCAATATCATAGACACGTGAATCAACTTTTATAGTTGAGATGTTTTTTTGTAACTGATAGCACTGATCTAAGACTTGTGTTACCGAGCCAGTTAGTTCTTTTGAAGCGGAAAAAACGGCCCCACGATACTGTGTTTTATTTAACAGCATTGAGCTAGGCTTTTTTATCTCAACAATAGCCAAGTTATTGGTAACACCGTTTTTTAACAAAAAATCGGTAATTTTTTCTCCATCTCCAGACAAGTGCTTTCCACCAACGCTAGCTTGACCAGAAATTTTTATGGCAGGGTAACCAAAGGCTAGATTGAGGATAAATGGATTATCATTAAACAGCTTCTGCCAAGTCTCTTCCCTTGCACTCTTAGACAACAGCTCTTCGTATTTCTTTATCAGAACCTCTAATGACACAAGCTCAATATCGTTTTTCAACCTCGAAAGAGTCACTGTATCAGTCTGTTCGATAGCAGACTTATCCCCTACAATAAGGTTCATTGCGGCCTGCTTGTCAGTATCTGATATCTTGATACTAAGCATTTTACTGATCGAATCGTTGGCTATTGGTAATGGCTTTTGCTCATTACCTAAAAGATAGGCAAGACGATTGTAAGTAGCAGCACTTTTTGAAATCCGTGCGGCTTTTCTGGCGCGTTCAGTTATTCGATTGCAATCACGGCGCATCTCATCATAATCGCCCCAACTTAGACAGAAGCGACCATCATCTTTATCTCTAGTTTCCTCATCACAAAGCACAAGAACTTTGCTTTTTGTCTGCTCTTCAACAGCCGATATAATGAATCGAAAATCTTTAATCAATCCCAACCCATAACGAACATCTTTAACAAACCCTGCTGGCATACCTTCCAAGGCAGACAATACGTCATCTTTGGTATAGGGTACGATGTCGATATCGAGAAGAAGTCTAATCTCCTCAATCTGCGGATATTTTTGATTTAGGTAGTCTGGATGGGTAGGCAGTGTGAAAATTGGATAAACTGAGATATAGCCATCCTTCCCATTAAACACGGCAATTTTTTTCCTAAGCTGCCTAGGGGCTTCAGACCCTCTGCCTGCAAGGTCTAAGTCGGCCTGGCTGGGAAGATAAAACACTTCAGTGCAATTTGGAAAAATCTCTTCGATCTCGATATCGAGATCTTCAGGACTGAAATCATTAGGAAATAACCTAGCCATAAGCATACCTGCATTCGAGATTAAATGCTGAGTCGTGCTGTAGCGGGATCGTAAACAACAGACGTAATCGACCCATCCCGAATCCGCTGTACCACCTCATCGATCACATGCAACGGCACTAAAAACCACTCTCTCGGCTTCACCGGATGACCAAAGCGGTCTTGGATGGTCAGCTCAAGCTGCGCCGGTGCAAAGATGCGATGGAAGAGGGCTTCCAGCTTACGGCGGTTGATGCCGGCCAGCTTGTAGGTGGCGACCACTTCGACATCGGCCAGCAGGTAGGTGGCATCGTGTGCTGCGTTGGCGATGCGGGTTTCCACCTTGCCTCCCGTGACGCCGATCTTGTGAATCAGCTCGCGGTGCTCGGCAACGTATGGGTGTTCGGACAGGCTGCGCAGCACATATATGGTACCGCTTTCTATGTCGTCCTCTTCCCAGGTCTCGCTGAACAGCGGCCCGGCATCTGGCTCAGTGATACGGCGGCTTGCTTCATCCTTATAGAGCGCTCTAACCAGCGACAGTCGCAGCAAGTTGTTTTCCGTTCCGTTGGAGAAAATCACCCGTAAGCGTGCATCCTTCTTTCCTTGGGGCGAATCAAACTCCTCCCCCTCATCAGCCACATAGGCGGTCTGTCCGTCCACGATGAACCATTGATTTACCTCAATGGTGGCATTCTTACCGAATGGCCGAGTGGTTCGCAGCCCGGACTTTAGCTCACTGTCTACTTGTTCAAACAGCGGCTTGAAGGTCTCAAAGTCCTCGCACTTCTCTCTGTGTGCGACCTCTTCTGCAGCTCGTTTCTCCGCGCTGGAACGGACATGCCTCAGTTCGGTAAGCTCAGGCGCCCCGGCGGCACCGGCCAACTCGGCAAGCAAGGCGTCATCGTCCACAGTCTCTACGGATTCCGCTTCGATGGCGTAATCGCCATCGAGCAGGCCCTGGTGATCAAATGGTGTCACCAGGATTCGGCATTCCTCAAGCGCGCGTATGCGGTCCAAGCGCACGGCATAGAGTCGTTCGAAGATGTCTTTGTCTTCGCCATGCTGTGGGGTGCGGCCATGGTGGTCGACAAAGCGCTGGATCTCTTCAAAACCAGCGATGATGCGCTCTTCGCGTGCAGAGCGGCCTTTCTTCTTCTCGGGCTGGGCGAAGCCGTCCAGTTCGTCGCGCAATTCGTCCAGATCAGTCATAACGGCCCTCATCCTTGAAGCGCACGAAAGCGGCAGCACCCTCAGCCATGCGTTGTTCCCATGCATCCTGTGAGCTGATAGAAGGCAGCCGACCGCGCTCCCTTTTGAATTTGAAAGCCCTCACAGCAAGCTCCTTGGCGTCTTCTGGCGTCAGATTAGTACGTTTACCGGAGATAACTGCCGCCACCTGTTTCAGGCTGTCTTCGCTCATGGTCTTGGCAAGAATCGCATAGGCCTCACTGAAGGGATTGATGCGATCAATCAGGTCGATATCGAGATCATGCACATTCACGAATTTTCGCACACCAGCAATCAGAGCCGTATTTGGCTTGGGATCGTTTGTATCAACGGTGCTCTCTCCCTCTAGCAGCTGCTTGGCCTGCTGGGTGAGATTCAGGGCTGCGATGGCGTGTTGACGAACGGCCTCTTGGTCTTCCTCATCGAGGTTGGGATAACGGTCCTTGATGATCTTGCCCAAGTGTACCTGGGTAAGCTCTTCAGGTACCAACTCCTCATCGAACAGACCACGCTCAATAGCGCTTTTGTCTTGCACAAAGCTGGCAATGACCTCGTTCAGATCTTCCTGGCAAATACGATTGGCCTCCTCGCTTTTTGGCTCAGCCAAACCATTGATTTCTATTTGATACTTTCCAGTTTCTTCGTTGACCCCCACGTTGCACTTGTCAGGGTCATAGCCCTCCTCACCGTAGTCGAAGCCTTCCTGCGGGCCACTGGTGGGTTTTTTGGGCGTGAACTCGAAACGCGGGGCCAACACTTGCTCCATCAACAGACTGGCGGCAATAGCTTTCAGGGTATCGTTGATAGCTTCCGTCACAGCCTGCTCAGCAGCATCGGGTTCTGCAATCAGGTTGGTGAAGCGTGCCCGTGTTTTGCCTGGGGCATCCCGGGTGGCGCGGCCGATTATTTGCACGATTTCTGTGAGGCTATTGCGATAGCCTACCGTTAGCGCATGCTCGCACCAGATCCAGTCAAACCCCTCTTTAGCCATGCCCAGCGCAATAATAATATCAACGTAGTCACGGTCTGTTTTCATTGACAGAGCTCTGAGACTTTCCTGTATCCGTCCTTGATGTGCTGGATCGACTAGATCAGCAATCTTCAGAACTTTTCCCCCTGGTATTTTTACCAGCTGGAACCCCGTCACCGGATCAGCTCCTTGCCACTCACCGAGCTCCTCAAAGATGTGTTCAACTTCCTTGATCTTCTGACCGCTGCTCTCTCGGGAATTGACGCTGGGGATATGGACGATGGTTTTCTCGGCTGGATTAAGAACCTTGAGTATGTCGTCAGCGTAGGAGCCTGAATAGAAGTAGTAGCCAATATCGAGCTGCTTTAGGTATTCATAGCCGTTGAGCTGCTCGTAGTAGGTGTAAGTGACGGTATCGAAGCGCGACTCGTCATGGGGGGCCAGCACTGCCTCGGCATCCCCTCGGAAATAAGAGCCGGTCATGGCCACGATATGCACTTTGTCGCGGGCAATGAACTCCCCCAAGTGAGCACCTAGTTTGTTGTCGGGGTTGGCCGAGACGTGGTGAAACTCATCCACTGCAACCAGTCGGTCGTCGAAGACGGTAACGCCAAACTGTTCGACGGCAAAACGGAAGGTCGCATGGGTGCAGACCAGTACCTTGTCGTCACTGGCCAGAAAAACGCCCAGCGATTTGACCTTACCCCCATTATCGGAGCCAGGTGCATTACACAGGTTCCATTTCGGCTCCACGTGCCAGTCTGCCCAGAAGCCGAAATTACTGAGCGGTTCATCGTTGAAGCTGGAACCTATAGACTTCTCTGGCACAACGATAATGGCCTGCTTGAGTCCTTGGTTGTGGAGTTTGTCAAGCGCAATAAACATCAAGGCCCGGCTTTTACCGGAAGCCGGTGGCGACTTGATCAGTAGGTATTGCTCACCGCGCCGCTCGTAGGCGCGCTCCTGCATGGGACGCATGCCCAACGCATTGGACTTGGTGGAGCTGCCATTGCTGGCATACGAGACGGAAACAGAGGGTACGATCTTTGTCATAGCGCGACACCTGTCAAGGCTTCTTGCCCTTGTGTTTGAGGTCTTGTTCCAGTTGTTCAATTTCCTTCAGGTCAGCGACATCGGCTGCCTTGGCTTCCGCAATACGCCGCTGCTGGTCGAAAATCTCATAACGTTCCCGGGCGACCTTCTCCATATTCTCACGGCTAACCGATCCAGCACCTTCGAGAATGGGCTGGTCATTGAAGGCCAGCATCTTGTCGACGTTGCTACGCCAGAAGTCCAGGGTCAGATCCTTCTGTTGCTTCACCCGAAGCTCTGCCTGTTCCAGGAAGATCACTACCAGCCGGTTGAGCGTGTCGATCTCGTCGGCTGTTAGGTAGTTCTTGGCCACGATGACGTCGTGCTTGCGTACCCGTGAACCGCTCCAGTTAGTCAACGCCATGTTGGGTTGGCTGGGGTCTGAACGCTTCAGGATCAGCTCAGCGGCCGTGTGTCCGGTGGTGGCATAGAGCAGCTTGTTCTGCACCTCGGCAAAGAACTGGGCGGTCTCTCGCTCGCGGGCCTGGTAGTCGGAACTGAGGGCAAATAGATCACGGACCTTCTGGTAAAAGCGTTTTTCCGAGGCCCGTATGTCCCGGATGCGCTCCAGCAATTCGTCGAAGTAGTCCCAGCCACTGGGGTTCTTCAGGCGTTCGTCATCCATTACGAAGCCCTTTAGCAGGAACTCCTTGAGGTGGGTGCTGGCCCACTGGCGGAACTGCACACCCCGTGGCGAGCGGACGCGGTAGCCAATGGCCAAGATGAGATCAAGGTTGTAGTAACTGATCCGTCGCTTCACCTGGCGATTGCCCTCGGACTGAACTGTCAAGGATTCCTTGACAGTTGCTTCCGGGGCCAACTCATTGTCTTCAAATATGTTTTTGGCATGCAGAGAGACGTTCTGCTTGGTCGTCTGGAATAGCTCAGCAATCTCCATCTGGCTTAGCCAGATGCTGTCCCCATCCACCCGAAGGTGCAGTTGGGTCCGGCCGTCTTCCGAGGTGTATAGGATCAGTTCGCTCATGGATTGGAGCCTCCTTGCTGACGACTTACAGCCTTCTGGTCATCCGACATGGCTCTTTCGAACCAACTGGGTACTTCAATATCTTCATGGTTCAAAATATTTTCAGGGACATCTTTCCAAAAGGCCACAATCGCATCTGAGAAAGCTTGTAGCTGATCATCACTCACAGATAGGTGAGTGTGATCCAAATAATCCAAGTCTGAAAAGGCATCATCAATGTGGTTGAATGGGTGAGAAAGATGCTCTGGGTAACTCTTCTTCAAATCATTCAGCGAGTTCCCCTTGCCATGCTTATAGACATTGACCACCAAGCGACAAGCATCCAGTTTAGGAAAATAATCTTGACTGCGAACTTGCCAACCAAGGCCTTCCAATAGGTCAGCCAGCTTGCCAAAATCCACGGTCCATACTTTTTTTGCAACAATTTCTTCGGTATGCCAATGGCGTATTTCATCTGTCAGCCATTTACGAAAATGCTTATCCCATTCGTGATACATCCCAGCAGCAACGCTAAGATAGGTTCTGTCGCGCATCTCGCTGAGGAGCTGGTAGAACTCAATGTCAGCGGCACTTGCGGACTCGTAGAAATCTCCTTCATCATGCCGATCAGGGTCAAAGCAAAGGCTGTTTTTCTCCAACCACTCATCGGAGGCCTTGTCTGCTTCAGCCTCAATGTCATCAAATTGCGAGAGAAGTCGTATCTTGGCTTGATTCACATAAAAGTGATGCCCGGCAATCAGCGACTGACGGAAAGGCTCCCACATTTGAAAAAGGGAGTATCCTTCCTTCATGATACCTCCCGTTTTGCCTTGCTCTTTGAAGGCGAGGAAGCTGTCATTCTGGTATACAGCTCAAACAGCTTCTCCAGGCGCTCGGTGTCGTTCTTGAAGCGCCGACCGATGTAGATGCGCTCCAGCACTTCGTCGTTCTTCTCGTGGGCTTCACGCAGGTTGACGGGCATATTGTCTGAATCATATAGATCGGCAATAGTCGCAGGAAAATGAGCTTCACGGGCCAAGAGGATATCTTCAGCACAGCGGGTCAGATCGGCTTTGTTTTTCTCAGTAAGAGTTGGAATAGGGAAAGTGTTCCAGCCAAGGGTATTGGAATAGCTAAAATCAGTACGCATACGCACGCAAACTGTACCTATCCACACCCAATGGAGGCGCGAGGCTACTAATGAAAAATTCCAAAGTGGCGCATCAAAAAGTGCAAAACACTTATTAGACAGAACAGCGTTTCTCCCCAAGAGATCGACTGGGAGGAAATCTCGGTTCTCTGACGATACAACTGGCACGGCAATAGTATTCTGTTTACCAGTATTCATCTCCCTAAACTGATGGGGACGCTTTACCATACCGTTTGACACCGCATCCTTAGATTTTTTTCTCTTATCGACACCAGCTTTCATGCGTGCTCGCAGATCAGCCAATTCTAGTATCTCGTTTTCAGGCTTTTCTTCGAACCAAAGACAGTACCTAGCTTTGGCATTAATAACTTCGGTGGAACCGTAAAAACGTTTAATATGACTTTCAGGAACTCCTCTCGCCTTTAACTCAAGCATCTTATTAGGATCCATCAACAAATGCTCTGAAAGGCCATAATAGTTCCCTTTAATCATTGGCTGCATGCCTGAAATTGGCTTTACCACAGCAGACACCCAATAATTTTTTTGGGGCAATAAATAGCCGTTAATATTAGGTGTTTGAAGTTTTGAATCCCCGTCAAAAAGTGAAGCCACCCCCTTGGCGAGATCAGACCCAATAATTACAACAGTGACTCCCGCATCATGGGCTGCAAGATTCGACCATTTAAAAGACCGTACTGCGAAAAAAAACCGAAGTCCTTTATCAAATAAAGGCTTCCAAAAATTAGAAACGTGTTGGCCTTGTGCAATACTATTTGTCGCAACAAATGCAAATTTAGTGGGGGTAGTTTTCGCAAATTCAAAAGCTTTGATAAACCAGCCACATACATAGTCTAGCAAGCCCCATTTTTCAAACTTACCATCAAGAAGGAATTTAAGGTCAGCCTTTTGCTCATCGGTTTTTCTTGCATTTCCTTTATACGGTGGGTTTCCGCAAATGTATGTTTCTCCACCCTCATTTTCGAAATCAATCTGTGCCTGGTCCAGCGGCAATTCAAATAAATCATCAGCTTGCAGCTTGACCCCCGTTCCTGTTGGCGGGCAAATGCTCAACCAGTCCAGTCGTAGGGCGTTGCCGCAGGTAATCCAGTTATCTGAGCTAAGGGGTAAAAACTCGGCCAGTGCCAGCTTCTTGCCACGGTAATGCAAGTCACATTGGTACTCGGCAATAATCAACGCTAGACGAGCAACCTCGGCTGAGAAATCTCGCAGCTCAATGCCTCGGAAATTGGTCAGCGGTATCTCGGTAGGTCGATTTGGCTCACCACGACGCTGATTGATCTTAGCTTCAATCTCACGCATCTGCTTGTAGGCGATAACCAAGAAGTTACCTGAGCCGCAGGCGGGATCAAACACGCGAATTTTGGCCAGACGGTTGCGCAGGTTCAGCAACTTTCGCGAATTCTCGCCAGCGTCTTCCAGCTTGCCGCGCAGATCGCTCAAGAATAGAGGATCCAGTACCTTAAGGATATTTGGCACACTGGTGTAATGCATCCCCAGCGCGCCGCGCTCTTCGTCGTCCGCGACTGCCTGGATCATGGAGCCGAAAATGTCGGGGTTGATCTGGGTCCAGTCCAGACTGCCAATGTGTAGCAGGTAGGAGCGCGCAATCTTGCTGAAGCGTGGAACCGCAACGCTACCTGAAAACAGCCCGCCATTCACATAAGGGAAGCCATCATCTGCCCAGCGGGGAATACTTGCTGTAGTGCGTTCGGCCTGTTTGGTGTTCATGGCACGGAAGATTTCGCTGATCACCTCGTGGGTATTGGCGGAATCCCGTGCGCTCATCTGGGCCACGGTATCGGTAAACAGGCCGCTACCAGCGAAAATGTCAGTATCTTCCGCGAAGAAACAGAAGATCAGACGTGCCATGAAGTGGTTCATTTCATGGCGCTGCTCCTCCGTACCCCAGTCAGGATTGTCCTTCAGCAGCTCCACATACAGCCGATTCAGGCGGCTGGTAGCGCGAATGTCAAAGGAACTGTCGCGCACCTGCTTGACCGTGGTGATGCCCGCCAGCGGTAGGAAGAAACCGAAATGGTCAGGGAAAGCCTCATAGGTGCAGGCCACCGTCTCACCAGTTTCCAGATCTTCAGCCTCGAAAAGCACGCCATCGGTTGCCAGGATGTAGCGCGCCTTGGCACGGGTGGTCGCCGGGCTGGCCTTGAGATCCTCCAGTGTTCGCGTAACGGCTCCGGCATCCGCCACTGCGATATGGATATTGTTGGTCTGCAACACGCCGCCAAGATCGGACTTGTTGGATGCACCCGAGCGCAGCCGTTTGATGGTAGTAGCCTTATTGCCGAAGGCTTCCAGGAAGGCATAGGGGAATTCAGCCGGGTCAAAGGGCTGTTGTGCCAGATCTGATATTGCGGCTTCGATTTCTACTGCGTTCATGATGTGCCATTTATCCTGTTCGCCTTCTGGCGAGTGCTGCGTTTTTAGCCGCTAAAATTTTCGCCGTCCAACTTACTTGGCGTTATGCGGCTTTCATCTTCCACGGGTTGATTACCGACACGCCTATTGCTTCGAAGCGTTCGGGAGCTCTCGTTGCCACGGCAATTCCGTTGGCTAGGGTGATCGCTGCGATGTAGCCATCGGCGACAGTGAGCTCGGTGCGAGTTTCTCGTGCCTTCACCATCAACCCGGCATAGGCCTGTGTATAGGGAACTGAGCTGGGGTAACGAGGCCAGCAACCGATTTGTTCGTGGTAACGAACGTCAATCGGCATGCAGGAACGCCTCCGGCACCGTCACGTGATATTCCCTGTCCAGCTTGCCGCCCTGGCAGAGCTGCCGCTTGCCTTTGCCGAGGTCCAGTCGGCGTGGTTCCAGACGACCGTACCAGGCATGCCCGGCGTGGCGAGCCAGCACCAGGAAGGCACGCTTCGTTCTCACCGAACGGCACCCCTCCAACAATGCCTGCAGCCGGCGCGGACGCAGCGTATTGAGCCCGCCGAAGGTGTCGACCAGCTCACTGCTGAACAGCAGCTCATTCGGCGTCACGGCGATCCACTCCAGGACCGCTCGCTCGGGGGTCGATACCTGCAAGCTAAAGGTCCTGCCATCCGGCGCGTAGTCCGTGAAGCTGCCGGGAAGCTGCACCGGCAGGCCCTTTTCGGAGTGGAGCACCATCCGCCCTGCCCACTCGGCATAACTCAACCACCGGGGCAGCCGAACGGCTTCCTTGCCATACAGGTGCGTTGTGCTCTCCCCCATGGGTAGATAGTGGACAAAGCCATGCAGTGCCAGGGCTGTCTGGCCCCCCGGCCAAAATGGTGGCATCCCCGAGCCGTCGCTCGACTGCAGGGCGAAAACAGCGCTCTCCCAGGTAAGAGGCTCTCCCGCTTGGCAGTAGGCGCCGTGCCCCACGCGTTGCAGCCAGCCACTGCTGGCCAGCTTACGCGCCTGATCCGAGGTGACGCCGTGTGACACCAGCCAGGCGGTCGTTACAACAGCGCCATACGGGATCTTGTGCAGCATCTGGTTTATTTTCACGTAAAAAAGCGGCCTTAAATTCCGTCTTCAGAGTGAAGAATAAACCACACAGGTTTATCTTCAAGCATGTAATCGCCATTAATGGCCGCTTTAGAGGAAAAACTTAAACCGAAAGCTGAGTCTCCGGCCTTCCTTTAGGCCGAATTCAGCGGGAGGTAGTTTGAGGAACAAAGCTAGCAGAGAAGGTCGCTGCAGGAGACAAAGCGGCCACACATCACGTCAATCCTGATAGTGCGTGTACTTTTTCGCACTTCCCTTCACCTGGTCGGCGGGATATTGCTCCGCATTCTTCTCCATCTTCGCCCGGCATGCAGCTTCGATATCCACGTCCAGCTTGCCCGCCAGCCGGATCAGATAGAGCTGCACATCGGCAATTTCGTCGCGCACGGCGGTCAGTTGCTGCTCATCCAGCTCCCTGGACTGCGCCTCGGTCAGCCACTGGAAGCACTCCTGCAATTCAGCTGCCTCTACCGTTAGCGCCATGGCCAGGTTCTTGGGCGAGTGGAACTGGTCCCAGTCGCGCTCGGTGGCGAACTGGTCCATAGCGTCTCGGAGCTGCTTGAACGGGTCTGACATCCAAGGCTCACCTGGTTCTGCGGTATCGGATAGCGGTGAGCATGCCTGCTCTACCGCTCGCTATCTAGCCTACATCGGCATAGCCGGCGATCCGGCCGCCCACTCGCTCACAGCACGGTGAGGAATTCGCCGATGACCTTCAGGTCCTCGAGCTCGTTCTCGAGCACGATGTCCTTATAGCCGAGGCGTTGGTCTGGGGCTTCAGCACGATGCGCTGGTTCACGAGCTCGCCGTACTTCTCGACCTTCGCTCTGGTGCAGCTTGATCGTGAAGCTGCCGCCGTGGTCCGGGTCCTCGATGGCGCGATGCTGCACCACGACGACCTTGCCCTGCCGTGTGCCGCCGGGGTTGGCACGGAACAGACAACAGGCGCCATTGGGGATGCGCCGAATCATCGAACTCCTGTAATGATCAAATGATTCCGAACAGCGACCAGGGTGAGCCAGCACCAGCAGATCTATTGATGATCTACCTTCTGCTTCGGCGCATCCTCGCCCACTAAAGCAGGCTTACCGTCTTGCCAAACGACGGCGTAATGGCCTAGCCGACGCTTACGCTCCAGCGCTTCAGAGACGGCGGCTCGGAGGCTATCGAGCATGGCTTGGGTATCCGGTATCAGTTGTGCCATGGTTTTGACTCCATAATTTATGCGCTGTAATGACAATCATCAAAAGCATAACGCTAAAGCTTTGTATGTTGAAAAAGCTGAGGCACCAACTGCCCTCATAAAGCAACGTTTGAGTAATACCAAGCGCTTAAAGCATCCATTTATTGTACAGACTAAGCGAAACGTAAACTAACATGTCAACCGTTGTTGCATGACGAACCAATATCATTCACTCAACAGAGTTGGCGCTCGCTGTGTTTAAAATGGCAATAGGACTGGAACAGATACGAGAGAAGGAGCGGGAAGGCAGCCACCTTCTTTTTTTAGAGAAGCCAGCGCTTGATAAAAACCAGAAATGGTGGGCCCAGTAGGACTTGAACCTACGACCAAGGGATTATGAGTCCCCTGCTCTAACCAACTGAGCTATAGGCCCGAAAAGCGTGCATATCATAGCGAATGTGGCGGGGCGAGGCTACCCTTGGGGCGCTATCTTGCGATCACCACGGCACTTTTACCCGATGGGCGAGTCTGCTGTGGAGTTCTTACTCTGGAGTCATGCCATGAAAGCCTTGTTTGCTCTTGTACCGCTGGTGCTGGCCGTGCCGGCCTTTGCGGATTGGCAGCTGGATTCGAGCCAGTCTCAGGTCGAGGCGACGATCACGCAGCTCGACGGCGCCTCGCCGCAAACCCATCGCCATCAGGTGCGTAACCTTCAGGGCAACATCTCGCCGGAGGGCACCCTGACGCTGCCGCTGAAGCTCAACCAGACCGATCTGCTTTCGCGCTTTGGCGAGCTGCCGGTGTGGGCGCGGCTTCTGACCGACTCCACCCTGGTGACGTTGAACGCGCAGATGTCGCCGGATCGTTTGGACGCGTTGGATATCGGCGAGTCGATGGTGGAAACCCTCACCTTCCGCGTGCAGAACGAGGGCATCAACCGCCAGGAAGAGGTGCCGCTGCGTTTTACTCGCGAGGGCCTGAACCAGGTGCGCGTGACCCACGCCGAGCCGATGGCGCTCGACGGCAGCACGCTGATGGCCAACAACACGGTGCGCAGCGTCATGTCGCTTTTGGGCTACCAGCAGATCGCCGATCACGTGCCGGTCACGCTCGATGCGCTGCTGGTGAACCGCTAGTTCAAGCAGGCATTGCCGCTCGGCGCACGTTGGCCAGTAGCGGGCTTCCGGTATCCGGGTCAGTGAGCAGCGTGCACTCCACCTGGTAGAGTTTGCGCACCAGGTCCGGCGTTACCACGTCTTCCGGCGCGCCCTGGTCGATGATCTGGCCGTCGCACATGGCGATGATATGGTCGGCATAGCGGCAGGCGCTGGCCAGGTCGTGCAGCACCATCACCACGGTGCGCCCGTGGTCGCAGGCCAGGTGGCGCACCAGCTCGAACACTTCGATCTGGTGGCCCAGGTCCAGCGCCGAGGTCGGCTCGTCGAGTAATAGAAGCGGCGTTTGCTGGGCGATGGTCATGGCGATCCAGGCGCGCTGGCGCTGGCCGCCGGAGAGCGCGTCGATGGGCCGCTCGGCGAGCGCCTCTAACCCCGCCGCCCCCAGCGCGTGCTGCACCACCCGCTGATCCTCCGCCGACCATTGGCGCAGCCATCCCTGGTGCGGCTGGCGACCAAAGCGAATCAGCTCGGTGACCGTCAATCCTTCCGGCGCGACGGCCTCTTGCGGCAACAATGCCAGCTGCGTGGCGAGTTTGCGCGAAGGCAGGCCTTGAATGTCGGCGCCATCCAGCAGCACCGTGCCTTCATCCGGCTTGTGCAACCGGGCCAGGCCCGCGAGCAAGGTCGACTTGCCACAGCCGTTGGGGCCCACGATCGCGGTCACGCGGCTGCTGGGCAGTTCGACGTCCAGCCCGTCAATGACCCGGCGCGGGCCGTAGCTCATGCCAAGGGTTTGGGTCGCAAGCGTTGGCGGGGTGAAAACGTCCTTCATGGGCGACTCCTTTGCGGGCGCATCAAGATCCAAAGAAGCCAGGGGCCACCGACGATGGCGGTAATGATCCCTACGGGCAGTTCGATCGGCGCCATCATGGTGCGCCCGAGCAGGTCTGCCAGTACCATCACCAGGGCGCCTGAGAGCGTGGCAGCCAGTACCGGCACGTGGCGCGGCGAGCTGAGCGCCCGGGCGATCTCGGGGCCGATCAGCCCGACCATCCCCACCGGCCCCGCCACGGCCACGGCCAGCGCGGTGAGCACGACCGAGAGCATGAGAATCTGAAAGCGTCGTGCGTCGACGCTGACACCCAGCCCGCGCGCGGTCGCTTCGCTGAAACGCAGCACGGTGAGCGAGCGCGCCAGGCCGAATGCCAGCACGAACCCGAGCGCAAGTCCAATACCGAGTAGCTGTACCGAGCCGCCGCCCCTGGCGTTGAGCGAGCCCACCGTCCAGGGGTAGGCAGCGTTGGCGGTGTCGATGCCCACGCGGGCCAGCATGAGCTGGGTCACCGCGCCAAACACCGCACCCACGCCAATCCCCGCGACGATGAAGCGATAGCCCTGGGTGCCGCTACCCGTGGCCAGGCCGAAGGTAAGCACTGCGGCGGTAACCGCACCGGTCAGCGCCATGGCCGAAGGCGCCAGCGAAAACCCGAGGCCCACCACCGAGGCTACGGCAAACGCCGTGGCGCCGTTGTCGATGCCGATGATTCCGGGGGTGGCCAGGCGGTTGCGCGCCAGGGTCTGCATCAATATGCCGGCCAGGGCGAAGGCGCCACCGGCCAGCCACCCCGCCACCAGCCGCGGCAGGCGTAGCTCCTGAACCATGAAGGCGGTCATCATGTCGCCCTGCCCAACCAGCGCCTGAACGACCGCCCGCGGGTCGAGGGTGGTGGTGCCCAAACTCAGGTAAGCGATGCTGGCGAGCAGTAGCGCGAGTGCCAACAGCAGATTGACGCCGACGCTGCGCTTTTCGATCAGAATACTCAGGCCGCTGCCGTCACGGTCGCCCAAACGCCAGTAGCCGTCGGGTGGACGCAGCGTCGGTGACGCTTGCGACGAGGTCTCGAACATCGCCGCACCAGGCACCCGCGACGCACTATCTTGCTTTAACATCTCTCTTCAACTCGGAAAATCACATGCAAGGCCCACCCAGGGCGCGTTTTAGAGCATCGGCAATCGGCGCGCGCGCACCACCGCCACCAGCACCGGGGCGCCGAAGAGCGCCGTCAATACGCCCAGCGGAAGCTCGGAAGGCGCCACCACGACGCGGGAAACGATATCCGCCGCCAATACGATCAAGGGCCCTACCGGCAGGCTGACCCACAGCGTGCGGCGAATGTCCGGCCCGACGAAGGCGCGGGCGACAAAAGGTACCACAAGGCCAACGAAGGCGATGGGCCCGGCGATCGCCGTGGCCGCCCCCACCAGAAGCGCCACGCAGAGAATGATCAGTGCGCGAATGAGGCGCGGATGATGCCCCAGCCCGCTGGCCATGCGCTCACCCAGCGCCAGCGCCGCCAGCGGCCGTGCCAGAAGCGCAATCAGCACGCCGCAGAACACGATGGTGGGCAGAACCGCGACCAGATCGTCCAATCGACGCCCGGCCAGGCTGCCGACGACCCAGAAGCGGATCTCGTCGGCGGAGCGCTGATCGAAAAACAGAATCAACGAGGTGAGCGCGCCCAGAAGCCCCGAGAACGCGGCGCCGGCCAGCACCAGGCGCACCGGGTCGTTGCCCACGCCGCGAAAACGCGCCACCCCCAGCACGCACAGACACCCCACCAGGGCACCGAGCTGCGCCACCGAGATACGCAGCGTCGCCGCACTCGCGCCCAGCACCAGAGCCAGCGCCACGGCAAAGGCCGCCCCAGCGCTCACGCCCAGAAGGCCGGGCTCCGCCAAGGGGTTACGCGTCACCGCCTGCAACAGCGCTCCGGACACGCCGAGCGCCATGCCCACGGCAAGGCCGATCATCGTTCGCGGAGCGCGCAGCTCCCACACCACGAAGCGCGCCTCGGCGTCGTCGGCGCCCAACAGCATGGCGATCACCCGCGAAGGCGATACGCTGCCCGCCCCGATGAGTAGACTAACGACACTCACCGCCACGAGGGCGGTGAGTAGAGAGACGATCAGCGTTCGGGTATCGAGACGCCGGGAAAGAGTCAGCGCTGTCACTGCAACAGGGCTTGTTCGATATCGTCCAGAATGACCTGCGCTGCCAGCGGGCCGGAGGTGCTGCTCCATACCTGGCCATCTACCGGCACCACGTGCCCGGCCTGAACCACGTCCAACCGTTCGAAGGCGCTACTCTGGCGCGCCGCCTCGAGCGCTTGCTCGCCGTCTTCGTTGAGCGTGGCCAAAAACAGCCAGTCGCCATCGATCTGTGAAAGATTCTCGAGACTCAACACGTCGCTATGCGGGCGCCCTTCGGCGACCAGGCCGCCATCCTCGGCCTCGATACCGGTGGCGGCGAGCACGCCAGTGGCGAAGAGCTCTGCCGACATCACCATCGGGCCGCCCGGCATCCAGCGCACCACGTAGGCGTTACCGCCTTCGCCTGCTTCTTCGATACGCGATTTGATGCTGGCTGCGCGCTCGTCGATGTCTCCAAACACGCGCTCGAGCTCCTCCTCCTTGTCCAGCGCCTGGGCGTACAAGCGAGCCTCGTCGCGCCAGCCGTCGCGGGTCAAGCCGTCGGCATCCGGCACCACGGTCGGGGCGATACGCGAGAGCAGCTGGTACTGCTCGTCGGGAAGCTGCGAAGGCGCCAGAATCAGGTCGGGCTCCAAACGCAGCACGGCTTCGATGTTGGTTTCCCGCGGTACGCCAACGATCTGCAGCTCGTCGAGGTCGGTGTACTCGCCGAAGTAGTCGGCGACGGTGTCCACGCCGCGCGAGGTAACCGCGCCCAGCGGCGTGACCCCAACCGCAAGCGAGGTATCCAGCGCGCCTTCATGCAGGGTCACGATACGCGTCGGGGCGTCGGGCACGTCCACCTCGCCAAAGGCGGTACTCACTTCGCGGGCCTGGGCATTCGCCATCAGCCCCCCCATTACTACACTCGCCAAGCCAACACGCAGTACGTAACGCAGCATCGTATGCCCTCTTGCATCACTGGAAGGAAGGGTCGAAAAACCCACGAGACCCTGATTGAAAACCCGGTCACGATACCAGATCGTGCCAACGCTGAATAGTAAGTATTCTCAAACGCAATTGCATTACCCGACATGCCGAGTTGTCTACACATCCCTTCATCAAGGTCGATTAGCGACCCAAGCTGCTATAGCGATAAAAAATAGCGCGCTAAAGGTTGCTCGAACCGCAACGCAACGTTCCGTGATATTTTCTCGAATTTGGGAACTATTGTTTTTAGACTCTCGATCACATTTGATAACAAATCTCATTCAAATCAGAATCGTCATTTCGTTCGACTCGTCTACCACGTTCAAGCAAGGGTTGCTTCATGGCTCGCTTCACCCGCTCCGCTATCGCCAGCGCCGTCGCGCTGGGCACCGTCGCTCTGTCCGCTCACGGTCAGGAAACCGCGACCAATCTCGACAACCTAGTCGTCACCGCCGCCGGCTACGAGCAGACGCTCAACGACGCCCCGGCGAGCATTTCGGTGGTGACCCGTCAGGAACTCGAGCAGAACCAGTACTCCAACATCGCCGAGGCGATTCGCGACGTGCCGGGCGTGGATGTGCGCGCCGGCACCGGCAAGACCGGCGGTCAAAGTATCTCGATTCGCGGTATGCCCAGTAGCTATACGCTGATCCTGATCGACGGACGCCGCCAGAACACGTCCGGTGATGTCACGCCGAACGGCTTTGGGGAAACCTCCACAAGCTTCATGCCGCCGCTTTCGGCGATCGAGCGCATCGAGGTTATTCGCGGGCCGATGTCGACGCTTTACGGCTCCGATGCCATTGGCGGGGTGGTCAACATCATCACCCGCCGCATCGGCACCGACTGGGCAGGCTCGGTTACGGCGGAAACCACCATTCAGGAAGATCGCGACGCGGGTAACAGCCAGGCGCTCAACCTCTACGCTTCCGGCCCGCTGGTCGAGGACACTCTGGGCCTTCAACTTCGCGGTCGGGTGTTCGACCGCGACAGCTCCGAGCGGCTGGTCGAAGACAGCGTTGGCCGCGACCCCCGCCCTTCCGAGGCGCGCATCTACTCCATCGGCGGCCGCGTTAGCTTTACCCCGGACGACACCAACGAGATCTGGCTCGACGCCGAGCGCGCCCGCCAGGTCTATGACAACAGCGACTGCCGCCTGGGCAGCCGCGACGGCCTGCGCCGCAACGACTGCGAAACCCCGGCGCCGACCCAGTTCTTCGGCTACGAGGACGAGCTGCGCTTCGAGCGCGACCAGATCGCACTCGGCCACTCCGCGCGGCTGGCCGCCGGCACTTGGGACACCAGCATCACGCGTAACGAAACCGAGTCGCTCGGGCGCACCCTGCCCGCTGGCAACGCTCCGGCCTACGGCTACGTTGCCCAGGGCGGCGAGCCGCGCACGCTGAAAAACCGCGACACCGTGGTGGATACCAAATTCGTCGCGCCGCTGGATGCGCACATCCTTACCGTGGGCGGCCAGTACATCGACGCCAAACTGACGGACGCCACCGCCGGTAGCGAAGAGTTCAGCCAGTCGAGCTGGGCGCTGTTCGTCGAGGACGAGTGGATGCTCGCCGATGACCTGGCGCTGACCCTGGGCGGGCGCTACGAGAACCACAACGCCTTCGGCGGCCACTTCAGCCCGCGCGGCTACCTGGTGTGGAACACCACTGACGAGTGGACGCTGAAAGGCGGTATCAGCCAGGGCTACAAGACGCCGACGCTGAACCAGCTCCACAATGGCATCAACGGCTTCGGCAACCAGGGGCTCTCGGCAAGCCTTGGCTCGCCCAATCTCGAGCCGGAGAAGAGCACCAACTACGAGATCGGCGCGATCTACGACAACCTCGACGGTTTCTCCGCCGGCGCTACGGTGTTCTTCACCCAGTTCCGCGATCGGATCGCCGACGGCGACGATATCCCCAACTGCCAGTTCATCGACAGTAGCGGCAACCAGCCCTTCGCCAACGTGGCCAACTGCCTGAGCGTGGGCGACTTCACCACCCAGGACAGCTTCAGCCAGCAGATCAACGTCGACCGCGCCGAAACCCGCGGCCTCGAGCTGACCTCGAGCTACCAGTTCGCCCCGGCCTGGCGCGTAAGCGGCGGCTATACCTACACCGACACCGAAGTCACCTCCGGCGACAACGAAGGCCAGAAGCTGACCAATGCGCCCAAGCACAAGATCACCGCGGATCTGACCTGGGCGATCAACCCGCAGTGGAGTACTACCCTGGAAGGTGAGTACTACGCCTCGCGCGACCGCTTCACCGGCAATGTAACGGGCAGCGATGCCGCGCTGGTCGAGCAGCTGGGCAACAAGCTCGAAGGCTATGAGCTGTTCAATCTGCGCTCGACCTACCGCTTCACCGACAACGTTCGCCTGACCGGCACGGTGTACAACCTGTTCGACAAGGACTTCTCGGATTACGAGACCTACGAATTCGACGGCGACACCTTCATCGCCTACGACTACACCCAGACCGGCCGCGCCACCGACGGCGTTGCGCTCGACGGTCGCAGCTACTGGCTCTCCGCCACCTACGACTTTTAAACGCGGCAAGTTTCAATCCGATTCAATGCGCGCTCATGACGCTTGCTGACTCAGCCCCGGCCCAGGCCGGGGCTTTTTTTGCGCGCACGGGCATCATGGCAAAAGAAACGGCGCCATCAGGCGCCGTTTGAGTGAAGTCGTTTTGGATCAGAAATCGACGTTGAGGCCGAGCCAAAGGCGGCGGCCGTCTTCCATGTAGCCGTAGTCGTCGTAGTTCACGTCTTCGTCAAACAGGTTGTAGATCCCCGCGCTGACCGTGGTGGTGTCGTTGAGCGCGTAGCCAAGGCCCGTGTCCACAAAGGTGTAGGACGGCGCCACGAGCGAGCCGCTGGAGCGCCCGCCGGTGGGCTGGCTCTCTTCGCCGCGGTAGGTCACCCGGGTCCACTGGCTGAGCTGGCTATCGATTTGCCAGTCGAGCGAGGCCGACACCTGGTGCTTGGGTAGCTGGGTCAGCGGGTTGCCCTTGTACTCGCCGCTTTTCTGCTCCGAGTCGGTGTAGGTGTAGCTCGCCGACAGCGCCAGCGCGTCGGTGAGCGGTGCGCCGAAGCTCGCCTCTACCCCTTGAGTGACGGCCTCGTCAATATTGATGCGATAGGTCGGGTCGCTGCCGAACTGGTTGGCGCCGTCGACGCAGAGTTCGATCGGGCAGGCAACCCGCGAAATCTTGTCGTCGAAATCGTTATGGAACACCGTGAAGCTGCCGTTCAGGCCGCTGTCGTCGCCGTAAAGTAGCGCGATCTCCTTGTTGAGCGAGGTTTCCGGCTCGAGGTTCGGGTTGCCGTAGATATTGCCACCACGGCTGACCTGCCCCCAGCCGGGCGTGATCTCACGCAGCGCCGGCGCGCGAAAACCGGTCGAGACACCGCCTTTCAGCGTCCACTCCGGCGTCATGTTCCATACGCTGTAGAGCCTGGGACTTACATGACTGCCGAACTCTTCGTCCTTGTCCAGTCGCACCCCGCCGGTCACGGCGAAGGTGGGGGTCAACATCCACTCATCCTCGACGAACAGCGCCCAGCGGTCCTGGTCGATCCGATCAAGATCGGAAATCTGGTTGGTGGTGTCGTCTTCGAGCTCCTCTTTCTCGTAGCTCGCCCCGACCGTCACCATGTGCATACCCAGTGGCAACACCGCGCTGGTCTTCGCCGTAGTATTGGTAATTTCGATCTCGCGCGAGCGGTTTTCGCTGCTTTCACGCTGCACGAAGGTTTCCGTAGTGCCCCAGCCAAAGCTTCCACTATGGGTCAACGCGACGTGCTCGTTGGTGTACTCACCGAAACTGTCGGTACACTCACCGCGGCAGCCTTCGGCCTGGGCCGAGCGCCCGACCCGCGAGCGGCGATCCTGCTCGGTGATGCCCGCCTCGACGCTGAAGTCGTGGTTTTCACTGGCGTCCAGGCTCAGCCTGGCGGTCAAACTTTGCAGGCTCTTCTCTTCGTAGCCGTTGACGATGTCGTCCTCGTCGCGCTGGGAGGCGCGGCCGTACACCTCGAGGCCAACGATGTCTGACACCAGCGGGCCGCCAGCGTAGAAGTTCGCCTGGCGGCTATCGCCGGAATCGTTGTCCTGCTGCAAGGTGGTATCGATCTGCACGTTGCCGTGCCAGGTATCGGAAACGGTACGGGTGATCACGTTGATGACCCCGCCGATAGCGTCGGAGCCGTAAAGGGTGGACATCGGCCCGCGCACGATCTCGATGCGCTCGATGGACTGCAGCGGCGGCAACCAGTCCTGCTCGAAGCCGGCACTGCCGTTGGGCCGGCTCTGACGGCTTCGCCGCGGGCGCCCGTCCACCAGAATCAGGGTGTATTCGGCAGGCATGCCGCGAATCGAAATATCGTTGCCGTTATCACCGGCACCGCCGCCGGTGATGATTACACCGGGTACGTCGCGCAGCGCGTCGGTCACGTCCTGGTAGCGGCCGCGCTCGATATCCTCACGATTGAGCACGCTGATGGAAGCAGGGGCATTGGTGACCTGCTGTTCGAACCCTGCCGCGGTAACCACGATATTGTTCAGCGAGGTACTCTCCTGCCCCCAGGCCGGGGTAACGGCGAGCGCGGAGACTGCGCTTGCGAGCAGCGTTTTGCGCAAAGTGAAAGACATGACAGTGTTCCTATGATAATCCGATGATCGCGATGATGTTATAGCTTGCCAAATGCTAATTATTAGCATTTACATGCTCTCACATTTGGTTCGATTTCCCGCGAAACATCGCGTTGCGTTAAACGCAACCAGAATCGATCGTATTTTCATTTTCCTCTCGTACTGACACACTGCGTTACGTTCAATGCGGTATTATTTGCAAATGGCATTACGCTCACACGACGTAACCTTGACTCTGGCGGGCCCGCTTTCATGTACGATTTTGACGAACTCGTTGCTTTTTCAGAAGTGATGGCGACCGGTAGCCTGACTCAAAGCGCCCAAAAGATGGGCGTTGCCAAATCCACCCTTAGCCGACGAATCCGCCAGTTGGAAACGCGTTTGAATCAGCCGCTGCTGAGGCGTCAGGCGAATCAATTGACGCCCACCGAGGCGGGGGTTTTGTTTCATCGCTACTGCAATGAGCTTCTGGCGCTCGCCGGCCAGAGTCAGGAGGCGCTTGCGGAGTTACGTGAGGAGATCAGCGGCAAGATCACGCTGGAAGTACATGGCGTGCTGGCGAGAAACTGGGTCGCGAAGGTGGTGGAGAAGTTTCTGGACCGCCACCCGCGTATCGAACTCACGCTGCAAAGCCGGGAACGACCGCCCAGAACGCTCAAAAGCAACAGCGTGCATATATGGCTGGGAGCGCTCGATGAGGGCAAGCTCAACCAGGAGCGGCTGGGGCAAATGACCCGCGGGCTTTACGCCAGCCCGCGCTACCTGAGCCGGGCGCCATCGCTTTCCCATCCCGACGACCTGTATCACCACGCCTGGATCGATCTGCTCGATACCGCCGCGACCAGCTTGCCGCTCTACCACGCCAACGCGCCCGAGTACGTGTTCTCGCCGCCGCGCTCGCGCCTGCGGGTGGATCAAACCCTGATCCACGTGGACGCGATCGCCAGCGGGCAAGGTATCGGACTGCTGCCCCACTGGATCGTCAGTCGACGTGAGGAGTATCACCCGGGCGAGCTGATAGCGTGCCTTCCGGGTTGGGAGGCGAAGCCATTACCGATCACGATGCTGTATGCCTACGGCCACCAGTCACGCCGGGTGAGTGCGCTGTTGAGCTTTTTGCGCCAACACCGCCCACCCCACTGGTCGTCACCGGCCGCCTTCGAGCCCGCGAAGGCGTGAGCCGGGCGGGAAACCTTGCCAGCTAACGATACGATTGAGGACAATGGGGGCCTACGCTTTCCAGGAACGCTGAATGCTCATCGAACTGTTTGCCGTCATGGCGCCGGTACTGGCCGGGGCCGGGCTGGGATTTCTCTGGGTGCGCCGTGGCCACCCCTACCCCATCGAATTCGTCACCCGGCTGGTGTTCAACATCGGTACGCCGTCGCTGGTACTGGCATCGCTTGCCGGCGCCTCGATCGATGCCCACACCTTCGGCAAGACCATGCTTGCCACGGCCTCGGTCATCAGCCTGATGGGCGCCATCTCTTTCGGCGTGGCCAGGCTTTTGCGCCGCGACTGGCGGGTCATCATCGCCCCCATGATGTACCCCAACACCGGCAACATGGGCCTGCCGGTGGTGCTCTACGCCTTCGGCAGCGCCGGCTTCGTTTACGGTATTACCGTCATGGTGACCGTGTCGCTTTTCCAGTTCACCATCGGCGCCATGCTCTCCAGCCGCGGTAACCCGCTCAAAACCCTGGTCAAGACGCCAACCGTCTACGCGATCCTGATCGCCATGACCCTGCTTCTGACCGACACGCCCCTACCGGGGTGGCTGGCCAATATCGTGGATCTGATGTCCGGCTTCACCGTGCCCTTGATGCTGATCACCCTTGGCGTGTCGCTGGCCAGCATTCAGGTGAAGAATCTACGCTCGGGGGTAGGATTCAGCCTGCTGCGCATTCCGCTGGCCGCCGGCGCCGCCTGGCTGGTCGCCTCGCTTCTCGGACTTCCGGAGCTTGCCCGGAACATCCTGATCTTGCAGATGTGCATGCCGGTCGCGGTGTTCAACTACCTGTTCGCCCAGCGCGCCCAGCGCGAGCCGGTGTACGTGGCAAGCCTGGTGTTCTGCTCGACGCTGCTGGCGGTTTTCTACCTGCCTGCACTGCTGGCGTTTATGATGTAGCGTATAAAGGAACCTGAGTGCGCCGCGAAAGTCTTCGCAGCATCGATCACCGTTTCTGGTTGGAGAGAGCCATGGAAAGCGTCATGTCGCGATTACCCGCTTTTTCGTTACCCCGCGCCCGGCCCCTGCTCGGCGCTATGGCGCTGCTGGCCGGCGCCCAGGCCGCCCAGGCCGAGATCACCCACGAGGCGATCACCACCGACGCCGCTACCTTCTCCATCGAGCGCGTGGCGGATGGCCTTACGCGCCCCTGGGCGGTCGCCTTTCTGCCGGACGGGCGCTACCTGGTCAGCGAGCGCCGCGGCACGCTCAACCTGGTCACCCCCGAGGGCCAAATAACGCCGCTTTCCGGCATGCCCGAGGTGAGCGGCCAGGGCCAGGGCGGGCTTCTCGACGTGGTGCTGCACCCGGATTTTGGCGACGGCGAGCATGACTGGATCTACTTCACCTGGAGCAAGCCGGACGCTGGCGGCACGCGCGCCGCACTTTCCCGCGTACGCTTTGAAAACGATGCGCTCGGCGAGGTGGAGGAGCTGTTCGAACAGGACCGCGCCTCCGGGCCCGGGCGCCACTACGGCTCGCGGCTCGCCTGGCTTGGCGACGGCACGTTGATGATGAGCGTGGGCGATCGCGGCTCGGACCCGAGCCGCGCCCAGGCGCGGGACGACCATGCGGGTTCGACGCTGCGCCTGACCGAGACCGGCGGCGTACCCGCGGATAACCCCTTCGTCGACGACGCCGACACACTCGATGAGATCTATTCGCTCGGCAACCGCAATATCCAGGGCATGGCGGTGCGCGGCAACGGCCAGATCTGGGTCTCCGAGCACGGCCCGCGCACCGGCGACGAGCTGAACCTGATCGAGCCCGGCGCTAACTACGGCTGGCCAGAGGTGACGCTGGGCAACGACTACGCCACCAACGAGCCCATTGGCGCCGACTCGATGCCGGGCATGGTCGACCCGAAGGTCGATCTCGACGGCCGGTTTGCGCCCTCCGGGCTTGCCGAGGTGAGCGGCGAGCGCTTCTCGAACTGGCAGGGCAATCTGCTGGCCGGCGGGCTCGCCAGCGAAAAGCTCGCGCGCTTCGTCATCGACGGTGAAGAGGTCGTTGAGAGCGAAGTGGTGCTGCAGGGCGAAGTCGGGCGCATTCGCGACGTGCGCGAAGGCCCGGACGGCGGTATCTATCTTCTGACCGACAGCGACCAGGGCGGGCTCTACCGCCTGATGCCGGTGGAGTAACGCCGATGACCACGCCGCAATGGATGCCCGATGCGCTTACGTAACCTGATGATTCTGACGGTCATCGTGCCGCTGTTCGTGGCGCTGG
The DNA here is from genome assembly GCF_043558675.1 of Halomonas sp. HNIBRBA4712. Classification (NCBI taxonomy): domain Bacteria; kingdom Pseudomonadati; phylum Pseudomonadota; class Gammaproteobacteria; order Oceanospirillales; family Halomonadaceae; genus Halomonas; species Halomonas sp. HNIBRBA4712. The sequence goes on from NZ_JBIFXR010000003.1 coordinate 298,601, forward strand.
TGGTGTTCAGCTTCGTGGCGATCAAGGCGCTCGAGGATAACGTTCGCTCCAAGCTACAAACCGAGGTCGAGATCATCACCCGCGCCTTGAGCACCTCCCTGAGCTACGCGGTCGCCCGCGACAGCGCCGCCCCGCTCGAGGAGGCGCTGCAGTCGGCGTTTTCGTTTCATCGCATCTACGGCGCCTACGTGTTCGATCCCCAGGGGCGCGAGATCTACGGGCTGGGGCTTGGCAAGAATCTGTTCACGCCGGACGAAATCCAGCGCGTGATCGAGCGCGACGACCTTTACAGCAACTACCGCCAGCACGACGGCTGGACCTACTACTCGGCGCTGATTCCGCTGCGCAGCCAGGACAACACCGTTTACGGCGTGCTCCAGGTCAACCGACTCAATACCGGCATCGAAAACTATACCGGCTTTATCAGTATCGTCGCGGTGCTGGTGTTCATCGTCGGCGCCGGTGGCATCGTACTGAGCCTGTGGTGGGGGTTTCGCCGCTACGTCGAGCGCCCCTTGAACCAGATTCTGCGCGTCATGCTGCTGGTCGAGGATGGCGATCGCCGCCAGCGGGCGAGCGTCGAGGGGCCGGCGGAGTATCGCCGGCTCGCCTCGGGGCTCAACGGCATGCTCGACGCCATGGCGGAGAAGGATCGCGACATCGACGACCGACGAAAGCGCGAGATCGAACTCGAAAAGCGCCTGCGTAAATCGAAGAAGCTGGCCGAGCTTGGCGTGCTGGCGGCGGGGGTAGCCCACGAGATCGGCGCGCCGCTAACCGTGATCAACGGCCAGGCGCAGCGCCTGGCCCGGCGCGACGTAATCGGTGACGACGAGCGCGCCCGCCTTGGCCGCATTCGCGGCGAGGTCGAGCGCATCGTCGATATCGTGCGCCAGCTCATGGAACTTGGCCGCCAGCACAACGTGGAAAAGGAGCGCCAGTCGCTCAATGCGCTGATCAAAAGCGCCAGCGAGCTGGTGGAAGAGGAGCTCGAACCGCGCGGGATTCGCCTGGAGATCGCGCTGCAAAACCCCGAGATTGGCGTTATGGCCAACGGCCAGCAGATCGTTCAGGTCGTGACCAACCTTTTACGCAACGCAGCCCAGGCGCCGGACGTGAGCCTGATTCGCGTGCGTGCCGAACAGCAGGAAACCGAGCTCAGGCTCTGGGTCGAGGATGATGGGCCGGGCATTCCGGCCTCTCACCATCAGCAGGTGTTCGATCCATTTTTCACCACCAAGCCCGTAGGCCAGGGAAGCGGGCTGGGGCTTTCGATGGTACACCGCATTATCAACGATCACGGCGGAACGATCGGCGTATTCGATAGCGCGCTTGGGGGGGCCGGGTTCGAAATCACCCTTCCCTTGAGCGAAGAAACCGCCTCCGCCTGAGGAAGACACTTGTGACCGAACAGGAACACGCTTTACCGCTACTGGTCGTCGAGGACGACGCGGCGATTCGCGAGCTTCTCGAAGAGGAGCTCAATGACGCCGGCTACACCACGCTTGGCGTGCCCAGCGCCGAAGAGGCGATAGCGCTTTTGAGCCACACGCCGGTAGCGATGATGATCACCGACGTGCGCCTGCCGGGCATGTCCGGTATCCAGCTTTTACAGCAGCTGCGCCAGAGCGGCTCGGAGCTTGGCATCATCGTGATCACCGCCTTTGGCACCATCGACCAAGCGGTCGAGGCGCTCAAACTCGGCGCCGACGATTTTCTCACCAAGCCGCTGGATCTCGACGCCATCCGCGAGGCGGTGTTTCGCGTACTCGAGCGCCAGCGCTTGGCGCTTTCCCACGCCGAGGAGCCCAGCCGCTTTCACGGCATCGTGGGTAAAAGCGCCACCATGCAGGGGCTTTTTCACGACGCCTCGCGCCTGGCCAAGAGCAGCGCGCCGATTCTCATTCTGGGCGAAAGCGGCACCGGCAAGGAGCTGCTCGCCCGCGCCATCCATCAGGAAAGCCCGCGTCATGATGCGCCCTTCGTGCCGGTCAACTGCGCCAGCATCCCGGCGGATCTGATGGAAAGCGAGTTCTTCGGCCACGTCAAGGGCGCCTTCACCGGCGCAAACGAGGCGCGCAAGGGCCTTTTCCAGAGCGCCCAGGGGGGTAGCCTCTTTCTCGATGAAATCGGCGAGATGCCGATCAACCTGCAGGCCAAACTCCTGCGTGCGCTGCAGGAGAAAACCGTTCGTCCGGTGGGCGGCGAGCGCGAGGAACCGGTGGATGTGCGCATCATCGCCGCGACCCATCGCGACCTGGACAAGGAGATCGAGGCGCAGAACTTTCGCAGCGACCTGTTCTACCGCCTGGAGACCTTCTCGCTGCGTATTCCGCCGCTTCGCGAGCGCGGAAGCGACATCGAGCACCTGGTGTTTGCGCTGATCGACAAGCACGCCGAGGGTCAAGGCAAGCAGATCGAGCAGATCGAGCCCGAGGCGCTGGGCACGCTGTTGAACTACCCCTACCCGGGCAACGTGCGCGAGCTCGAAAACGCCGTCATGCGCGCGGTGACGCTAAGCGAAGAGGGCGTGCTGAGACACGCGGATCTGCCCGAGCGGCTTCGCGACCACGCGGGCGCCCAGACGAATGCCGAATTCACCCCGACGCTAAGCGGCGAAGTGCTGCCCGGCACCCAGGCACCAGCCCCCGCCCCGGCGCGCTGGCCAAGCCTCGAGGAGGTCGAGAAGCGCTATATTCGCAAGGTACTCGAGGCCACCGGCGGCAATAAACGCCGCACCGCAGAAGTGCTGGGCATTGCCCGGCGTACGCTCTATCGGCGTCTGGAAGACGACGACTGAGCCTCAGAGTGACTTTTGCATCGAACGGCAAAAAACCGGCCAGACAGTTAGCGCTGTCTGGCCGGATAGGTATTAAAGACAGGTATTAAAGATAGATATTAAAGACAGGTATTAACGATAGGTATCAACGCGCCGATTGGGCGTTCCGAGCGCTATAGATCGTCGCTCGGTGTTTCGCCCGCGTCTTCATTGTTCATCGGGCCGGTGCCCATGGGCTGCTCCGGTTCCGGCTCGGCATCCGGGTTGGGCGCGTCGCTGTCGCCGCAGCCCGAGAGCCCCACCGCGCCGAGCGCCAGCAGGGCACTCAAGAGCAGCGCGCGGGCGCGTTGATGAGATGATTTAGCCATGTCGTTCTCCTTGACCTGATAAGCCGCGTTCCTTGAAGCACGTTGCCGGTTGAGGCCTTTTCAACGTAGCGCCAGCGCCGGCTTTTTTCCAGTCAGCCGATAAGCTCCAGCGCCCTTCCAGCCGTGCTGGCGTTTATCGAGTACAAAAAAACCCCCGCGGGGGGCGGGGGTAATGGTGATGGACCTTATGGAGTAGCCGCAGGGAACGAACAGCCTTACCAGTCCACCACCGTAGGGAGCGTTTTCGAGTAAGCTCGCTTACTGATTCGTCTGTTCATCGTCGTTGGAAGTGGAACCCGGCATTGGCTCGGTGCCGTCACCAAAGCCCGGATTCTCTTCCGGATCCTGCTCGGACATGACATCGTCGTCACCCGGCATCGGCTCCTGGGAAGATGTGGCGTTACTCTCAAGGCCCGGATCACTGCTCATGCCCGGGTCATTGTTCATGGCAGGCTCGTCCGCCATACCCGGGTCATTCGACATGGCTGGATCGTTCGCCATGCCGGGGTCACTGTTCGTAGCGGGATCATTCATGGCGGGGTCGTTCATGGTCCCCTCCTCCATCGCTCCCGGCTCCTGAGCCGGCGGTAGCTCTTCTTCATCATTGCCACAGCCGGCGAGCGTCAATGAGCTGGCCGTCAACAGCATACCCAATGCAATCAGCGACTTGCGTTTCAACATCGGTTTATCCTGTTTGTCCATGGAAACTACCTCCTTGAAGTGGTCAAGAGCCATCAGGTCAGCAAGATCAATCGGGCCTGCCCTGACGTTCAATGCAATGAATCGTTTGAAACTCTGATTACATGACTCATGCCAGATTCTTTTACAGAATATTTTTTAATTTATAAACAATAACTTATAAAAACTCCGCGCAATATCCTCGATTAATCTATGCTAATCAACGTGGGATCAAAATGGCACATGTAACGTTTAAAGTCGGGTCACCAGGGGCGTTGTGACACATCGGCATCATATATGTATAATATTTTTTAATAAATCGAAGGGCCATCGCTAACACGCTTTTATAAAAATTGGTTAACCGTGTTCAGACAGGGCTGATACGCCCTGCCTAACCACATGGGTAGCAACTAATGAATTACGCTATAGAAGGTTCAATTAATGGATGATTCGCGACCGGTCAAGATCAAGGTTCGAAATCTAAGCAAGGTGTTTGGAAAGAATCCTAAAAAGGCGCTCGAGCTGCGCGACCAGGGGCTCAAACGCCCTGAAATATTGGAAAAGACCGGCCAGACGCTGGGCCTTTCCAATATCTCTTTCGACGTCTTTGAAGGCGAGCTTTTGGTCATCATGGGTCTTTCCGGCTCGGGCAAGTCGACGCTGATTCGCTGCCTGAATCGTCTGATCGACTCTACCGAAGGTGAGATCGTCATCGATGGTGAAAACATTCCTTCGCTCGGTGAAAAGAAACTGCTGGAGTGCCGCCGACGCCATTTTTCGATGGTATTTCAGAACTTCGCGCTGTTCCCCCACCGTACGGTGCAGCAAAACGCCGAGTTCGGTCTCGAGATTCGCGGCGTCGACAAGGCCAAACGGCGTGAGATTGGCTATAACTCGCTGCAGCAGGTCGGCCTTGGCGGCTGGGAAGACGCCTACCCCAACCAGCTTTCCGGCGGTATGCAGCAGCGCGTGGGCCTGGCGCGTGCACTGGCCAACGATGCAAGCGTTCTGCTGATGGACGAGGCGTTCTCGGCGCTCGACCCCTTGATCCGCAAGGAGATGCAGCAGGAGCTCTTGCAGCTTCAGACGCGCATGCAGAAAACCACCGTATTCATCACCCACGATCTGGACGAAGCTCTCTCCATCGGCGATCGCATCGTGTTGCTCAAGGATGGTGAAGTGGTTCAGATCGGTACGCCGGAAGAGATTCTGACCCAGCCCGCCGACGAGTACGTCCGGCGCTTCATCGAAGGGGTCGACCGCTCACGCATTCTCACCGCCGAAAGCGCCATGCGCCCGGTACGCGCCACCGCCCGCGAAAGCGATGGCCCGCGCACCGCACTTCGCCGCATGCGCGACAACAGCCTCGACTCCATCTACGTCACCGACCGCGACCACCGCCTGCAGGGTCTTCTGGAGGCGGACGCCGCCAGTCAGGCCATCGAGGCCGGCGCCGACAAGCTGGATAGCTACTTGAGTCAGGATTTTCGTCAGGTCACACCGGAGGAACCCTTGCAAAACCTGTTCGCCATGTTCAGCGAAAAGAGCTTTCCGATCGCCGTCGTCGATGACCAGAAGTGCCTGATGGGCGTGGTCACCAAGGGCGCGGTACTGGATGAACTGGCACGAGCAGGAGAGCAGTAATGGAGAATATTCCCCGTATCCCGCTGGGTAGCTGGATCGAGAGCGCGCTGGTTTTTTTGACCAGCGAATACTCGGTGGTGACCCGCGCGATTTCGCGTTTTACCCAAAGCGGTATCAATAGCCTCAACGACGCCCTGATGTGGCTGCCCGAGTGGGCGCTTATGGCGCTCATCGCCCTGCTGTGCTGGCGGCTGGCGAGTTCCAGGCTTGCTATCGGCGCGGTAGCGGGCCTGGCGCTGATCTGGAACATGGATCTCTGGAATCCAATGATCGAGACGCTGACGCTGGTGGTGATCGCCACGCTCGTGGCGGTCGTGATTGCGCTGCCGATCGGTATTCTGGCCGCGCTCTCGGATCGGCTCTACCGCGTCATCATGCCGATTCTCGATTTCATGCAAACGATGCCAGCCTTCGTTTACCTGATCCCGGCGATTCCGTTTTTCGGTATCGGCGCGGTGTCGGCGATTTTCGCCACCGTGATCTTCTCGATGCCGCCAGCGATACGCTTTACCACGCTGGGTATTCGCCAGGTGCCGTCGGATCTGATCGAAGCCGCCGACGCCTACGGCGCCACCCGTAGCCAGAAACTGTTCAAGGTACAGCTGCCGCTGTCGCTGCCCACGGTAATGGCGGGTATCAACCAGACCATCATGCTGGCGCTTTCGATGGTCGTGATCGCGGCAATGATCGGCGCCGACGGCTTGGGCAGCGAAGTGTGGCGCGCGATTCAGCGGCTGCGTCCCGGCGACGGCTTCGAAGCCGGTATCGCGGTGGTGATCCTTGCCATGCTGCTCGACCGGCTCACCCAGGCGCTGCGCAAATCCAAACGCCAGTGACGTTTTCGGTGGCGGAAGGTATGCGCACTTGATGCCCCTTCCGTTAGCCACCATGCTTGAGAAGCCGGCGCGCGCGCCGGCGTTTTCAACGATGAGGCCCGCGCCTCCTATAAAAGCATTATTGGCAACCGCCACCCTGTGCAAACGCTTCATTCATTAAAAAGGGAAACAGCATGAAAACACGCATCAGTCGTTCGATTCGTCTTGCCACCCTGGGTTTTGCCACCACCGGCGCGCTGATGGCGGGCACCGCTGCCCAGGCTCAGGAGCAGGGTACGGTCAACCTGGCCTACGTCGAGTGGTCGTCCGAGGTTGCCTCGACCAACGTGATCGCCGCCGTGCTCGAACAGGCAGGGTATGAGGTCAACCTGACCTCACTCTCCGCCGCCGCCATGTTCCAGGCGCTCTCCACTGGCGATGCCGATGCGATCGTCGCCGCTTGGCTTCCGACCACTCACGCCGACTACATGGAGCGCGTGGGTGACAGCGTCGAGGACCTGGGCCCGAACCTGAACGGTACCAAGCTGGGATTGGTCGTTCCCGACTACACCGACGTTGACTCGATCACCGAGCTCAACGATAACGCCGAGCTGTTCGACGGCGAGATCATCGGTATCGACCCCGGTGCCGGCCTGATGGGCGTGACCGAAGAAGCCGTCGATACCTATGACCTCGATCTTCGTCTGCGTAGCGGCAGCGACGCCACCATGGTCGCCGCGCTCAGCAACGCGATCAACAACGAAGAGGACATCGTGGTGACCAGCTGGACGCCGCACTGGATGTTCGCGCGCTGGGATCTCAAGTACCTCGAGGACCCGGAAGGCGTCTTCGGCGGCGACGAGCAGATCCACACCGTGGTCCGTAACGGCTTTGCCGACGAGATGCCTGAAGCCTACGCCATTCTCGACGCCTTCGAGTGGACGCCGGATCAGATGGGCGAAGTCATGCTCATGAATCAGGAAGACGGCAGCGACCCCTATGAAAACGCCAAGCAGTGGGTCGAAGAGAATCAGGACGTCGTCGAGCAGTGGCTCGATTCGTAATCAGCCTGTAGCGATCGACCGGGCGCGTTCAATGCGGCCCGGTCGATAGCTTTAATATATTGTACAAACCCGTTACAAGCTGTACAAATAGCGCCCTGGTTCTCGCACGCATCACTTCGACTCAACATGGAGAAAGATCGAGTGGATAACGAAAAACCCAATCAGTCTCAGGATGAGCCGGTGAGTGAGGGCATTCCCTCGCCAGACGGGCCTGCGAACCTGATCGATACCGATTACGTCATCGGTCAGGACAATTTTACTGCCGAAAAGATGGGCTTGCGCCTGGATCTTCACGGCAAGGTGTTCACCATCTCGGCCATCGTGGTGACGCTGTTCGTCATACTGACGCTGGCGCTTCAGGATAATATCTCGTTCATCTACGACGCCATCTTCAGCTTTTTGACCGGTAACCTGGCGTGGTTCTTCATTCTCACCGCCAATATTTTCGTCATTCTCTGCCTCGGGCTAATCGTTTCGCCGCTAGGTAAAATTCGCCTTGGCGGGGCCAACGCCAAGCCGGATTTTACCTATATGGGCTGGTTCTCGATGCTGTTTGCCGCCGGCATGGGTATCGGGCTGATGTTCTTTGGCGTGAGCGAACCGCTGACCCACTTCGGCACCTCGTTCGAGGGAGCAAGCGGCGCGCCGCTCGCCGGCGCCGAAGGTGACGCCGCGGCAGCCACGGCACTCGGCATGGCCGCTACCATCTTCCACTGGGGCCTCCACCCCTGGGCGATCTATGCGGTCGTGGCACTGTCGCTGGCGCTTTTCTCGTTCAACAAGGGGCTTCCGCTCTCCATGCGCTCGGTGTTCTACCCGCTGTTGGGTGAGCGCGTCTGGGGCTGGCCTGGGCACTTGATCGACATTCTCGCGGTTTTTGCCACCCTGTTCGGCCTGGCGACCTCGCTGGGGCTGGGTGCAACTCAAGCCTCCGCGGGTCTTTCTTACCTGTTTGGCGCGCCGGAAAGCGATGTCACCATGATCCTTTTGATCGTGGGTATCACCATCATCGCGATCTGCTCGATCATCGCCGGCGTCGACAAGGGCGTTCAACTGCTCTCCAAGATCAACATCGGCCTGGCCGCTGCGCTTCTGTTTTTCGTGATCGCCGTGGGGCCGACGCTGTTCATCGCCACCGGCTTCTTCGAGAACCTTCTAAGCTACGTGGTCAACCTGCCGGCGCTTGCCAACCCGTTCGGCCGTGACGATAGCGGCTTCGTCCAGTCCTGGACCGCTTTCTATTGGGCCTGGTGGATCTCCTGGTCGCCCTACGTCGGCATGTTCATCGCCCGCGTTTCCCGCGGCCGCACCGTGCGCGAGTTCCTGATCTCGGTGCTGATCGTGCCCTCGGTGGTCTCGGTGCTGTGGATGACCGCTTTTGGTGGCACCGCCATCGACCAGTACGTAAGCCAGGGGATCGAATCGGTGCGTGAAGCCGGCGTCGACCTGCAGCTTTTCCTCATGCTCGAGCAGCTGCCGCTATCGCAGATCACCTCGTTCATCGGCATCGTGCTGGTCATCGTCTTCTTCGTCACCTCCTCGGACTCCGGGTCGCTGGTGATCGACTCGATCACCGCCGGCGGCAAGGTCGACTCACCGATCCCGCAGCGGGTGTTCTGGGCGCTCATCGAAGGTGCGATTGCCATTGCCCTGCTGCTCGGCGGCGGTCTGACCGCGCTGCAGACCATGGCGGTATCGACGGGCTTCCCGTTCGCGATCATCCTGCTGGTGGCGTGCTACGCCATCATCAAGGGTTTGATGAGCGAACCCAAGGCGGTGTGATACACCCTCTACACGCAATGAAAAACGGGCGGCCTTCGGGCCGCCCGTTTTTTATGTACTTTCGTGTTGGACCAATCGCTAGCACCAGAAGCGCTTCAATGGGGTTTGACCTGAGTAGCGGTGCGCCACCTGGGCCTGAAAAAGCTCGGCGGTGGCGAGCGCATCGACCAGCGCATGGTGGCCCTGGTAGGTGGGCAAACCGTAGCGCTGGCGGCTGGCGTCCAAACGGATGGAGACCGGCGGACGGCCCAGCCAGCGGCGAAACCGCGCCCAGTGCGTTTGGCGGTGAAGCCTCGCCTCCAACGACATGGTGTCGATCATGGGAAACAGCACGCCTTCGCCACGGCGCGCCTTGACGGCGGCGTCCAGAAACGGCCGCTCGAGGTTGCGAAAGTGCACCACCACCAGCCGCCCGGCGATCTCCTCGAGCAGCGGCTCGATGATGGCATCCAGATCCGGCGCGCGCTCGATCTCCGAGTGTGTGATGTGGTGGTAGGTGATCGACTCCTCGCTCAAGGGCCTGGGCGGTTTGACCACCCAGTAGCGCCGGGTAGAGAGCGCGATGCGATCGAGCGTGAAGTGAATCAGACCTATGCTGACGATGGCGTGGCGGCGCTCGTCGAGCCCGGTGGTTTCCATATCCAGCGCCACCATCGGCACCTGGTCGATCGGCGTGTCCGGGTCGGGTAGCGCGGTGGCGTAAAAGCGCTTGAGCGCGCCCTCCTGAGCCGCCGCCGCGCGCTTTAGCATGTAGCCGGTCCAGTCCGGCTGGTTGAGGCGCGGCCGCGGGCGTATTTCGATCATGCAGTCGTCCTTAGCGCTGGGCCGGGATGGGGTAGCGGAACTTGAGAAACTTCTGCGCGTTGCTCAGCACCTGAAAAGCGTCCTTGAGGGTATGGCGCTCGCTGTCGTCGACGTTTTCCGGCTCGATGTTGTTATCCGGCTCACGCTCCTCCTGCAGGTCGATCATCTGGTGGCGCAGCCTGGACATGTGCAAAAACTCGAGCGCGTAGCTCAGTTTGTCGCTCACCCCCGAGGCAAGCAGCTGGGTATTGTCGACGTCCTTCAAGCGCTGAAAACTGTTTTGCGCCCTGGAGCCGCAGGCCAGCGCATGCACGCGGATCAGATCGACCATCGGCGCGGTACCGCGGCGCTTGAGGTTGATCGAGTTGTTGTGCTTGCCGTCCTTCTCCATCACGAAGGTACGGAAAAACCCGAGTGGCGGCGTGCGGTTGAGGGCGTTGCGCGCCATCGCGGCGAGAAAGCGCGGCGACTGGGGCGCCTGGTGCGCAATCAAGTCCTGCAGCGTTTCCACATAGTGATCTTCGCCGTAAATACTGTCGAGATCGAAAAAGATCGAGCTGTGAAGCAGTTTTTCCGGCGTCGGGTTGGCAATCCACTCCTCGAAATAGCTCTGCCATACCCTGAGCGGCTGGCGCCAGCGGGCGTTGGTCGCCATGATATCACCCTTGCAGTAGGTGTAGCCGCAGGCATCGAGCCCGTCGCTTACGTAGGTGGCCAGCGCCTTGAAGTAGTCGTCGTGAAGCTCAGGGTCGAAGTCGTTCGAAAGAATCAGCGCGTTGTCCTGGTCGGTGACGATACCCTGTTCGTTGCGCGCCATGGAGCCGTTGACCATGAAGCAGTACGGCACCGGCGGCGGCCCCAGCTCCTCTTCGCCGAGCTCCAGAAGCCGGCGGCTGAAGCTACGCCCGATGGTCGAAAGCGCGCTGCCTACCATGATCGAGCTGGCACCTTCCTGAATCATGCGCACGAAGGCGGCGCGTACGTCGGCGGCAAGCCGCGCCAGCCCCTGGGCGCTGACCTGATTGAAGATGTTACTGACCAGATAGAGCCCGCTGTGGGTTTCGTAACGAATGATATCGGACAGATGTACGATCCCGACCGGGCGTTGGCGGTAGAGCACCGGCAGGTGGTGGACGTTGCTTCGCAGCATCACCAGCATCGCTTCATGAATCGAGGCGTCGGACTGCACCGTGATCAGATGATTCGATACGATCTCGCCAACGGGGGTTTGCGGCGAAAGCCCGCGTGCCACGACCCGGTTGCGAAAGTCGCTGTCGGTCAGAATACCGCTCATCTGCCAGCTCTTGCCCTCGCTGTCCTTGAAGCTGTAGCGCGGGTTGCGGCTTCCTTCGTTGATCACCAGCACCGCCGAGGCCTGGGCCTGGGTGGCTTGAATCGCCGCCTGCTGTACGCTGAGCGTGGACTCGACCATGACCGGGTAGCGCGACACCAGCTTTCTAATGCGCGTGACCATCATGTCGTTGGACTTTTTCTGCTGCTCGGCCACGCTCTCGAGCCTGGGGCGCTCGAGCTCGACGAAGTCGGCGAAATCCTCGTCCTCTTCGCACAGGCGCTGGAAGATCGCGTCGGGGATGAAGTACATCAGCGTGTCTTCGATGGCGGTCGCGGGAAAGCGCACGCGGTGGTTTCGCAACAGGCTGAAGTGGCCGAATATATCGCCCTCCCCCAGCCGGTTATAGAGCTCTCCCCGGCGCCGGTAGACCTCGATCGCCCCGCTTCGGATATAGCAGAGCTCGTCGATCGTCTCGTTGAGTGTGAGCACGTCGCTGCCGTTCTTGAAGTAGCGCACTTCGACGTTCTCGGCGATCACGTCGAGAAGCTCGTCGGACAATCCATCGAAGGGGGGAAACTGGCCCATGTGTTGGCGAATTTCCCATAGTTCTACATCCATACTGCCTCCCCGCTCGCTCGTTGGGGTCAAGTGTGGCGCCATGGCCGCAAGCGGTAAAGCGTCGCGCACAAAAAAGCCCGACCAAAAAAGGCCGGGCCCTCACCCCCGCGGGAGCGGGGTTGCCTGACACGGTGCGCGTCAGGCGTATCGCGTCATCAGGACTGGCTGGCCATTTCCTGAACGCGCTGCATCATCTCCGGGTCCTGCTGGATGGATTGGCCAATCGCGTTAAACGTATCGACATCTAGGCCGCTGTTTTCAACCACTTCGATCATGCGATCATTGGCTTCAGCGCGAACTTCCTGTTGGGCGGATTCATCTTCTGCTTCCTGCAGACGCTGCGTGTACTCCTGGGAGATCACGGCGATTTCTTGAGAAGCATCGGCAAACTGCTGGAGCTGCTGATCGGTGAAATCCTGAGCCGGCGCCTGTTGAGTCGCCATCGGATCCTGAGCCGGATCTTCTGCTTGCTGAGCCTGAGCGGTACCTGCCATGAGGCCGGTTGCAAGCAGTGCAGCTGAGAACAAAGCAGTCATACGTTGCATGATAAGAAACCTCTTTGCGCGTTATGTATGTCCTGAGTCAGACGCGGCGTGAACCCACAGGTTCAAAATTTAATGTAATTATAAGTAACAAAAAGCAAATAAATACGACCACCCTTTGAGAGGTACGCCATGCCGCATCCCTTGAGCCTAATCAACACACGCACCACGACGCAGTGGGGCGTGGCCGCCATGCCGCTGGTGTTCGTACTTTTATGGAGCACCGGATTCATCGGCGCCAAGTTCGGCCTGCCCTACGCCGAACCCTTCACCTTTTTATTCATTCGCTTCGCGCTGACGCTTTCGCTGCTGGTGCCGCTGGCCTTGCTCCTGAAAGCGCCATGGCCCCGCTCACCCGCGCTCTGGGCGCATATCGGGGTGTCCGGGTGTTTGGTTCACGGCGCCTACCTGGGCGGCGTGTTTTACGGTATCCATCTCGGCATGCCCTCGGGGCTGGCCGCCCTTCTGGTCGGGCTGCAGCCGCTTTTGACGGCGCTTTTGGCCGGCCCTTTTCTGGGCGAACGCGTCACGGCTCGGCAGTGGCTGGGGCTGGCGCTTGGCCTTGCCGGCATCCTGCTGGTGCTCGGCAGCAAGCTCGACCCGGGCCGGCTACTCTTTCAAGGGTTCGGGCTCGGCTCGCTTGCCTGCGTTGTCGCAGCACTTCTGGGTATCTCGCTGGGAACGCTGTATCAAAAACGCTTTTGCACGCGGATGGCGCTACTTTCCGGCACGGTGATTCAATACCTGGCCGCGGGAGCGCTGCTGGGTGGCGCGGCGCTTTGGCTGGAAAGCCGGCAGGTGGCGTGGACGCCAACGTTTTTACTCACGCTTGGCTGGCTGGTACTGGTGCTTTCGATCGCCGCCATTTTGCTGTTGATGGCGCTGATCAAACAGGGCGAGGCTTCGAAGGTGGCAAGCCTTTTCTACCTGGTACCGCCGGTCACGGCCCTGCAGGCCTGGTGGCTGTTCGACGAGCGCTTACCGCTTTTGGGTCTTGTGGGCATGGGGGTGGCGATTGCGGGAGTGATGCTGGTAATTCGTCAAACCGGCGCGCCGGCTCAGAGCCGCTCGAGATAACCGACGCCGCCCAGGTTTCGCATCTGCTGGCGAATCCACTGGCTGCGCCGCTCGACCTGGGCGTCCGGACGCGCGGCGCTGCGGTTGCGCGGGTCGGGCAGGATCGCCGCCAGTAGGCTCGCCTGGCGCTCGGTCATGGCACTTCCCGAGGCGCCGAAGTAGTGATCCGCCGCGGCTTCGAGGCCGAACACGCCGGTGTCCCACTCGGCCACGTTGAGGTACACCTCGAGAATGCGGCTCTTGCTCCAGAAGGTTTCGATCAACAGCGTAAACCAGGCTTCGAGCCCCTTGCGCACCCAGCTTCGACCGCTCCATAAAAACACGTTCTTGGCGGTCTGCTGGCTCAAGGTGCTGGCGCCGCGAAGCCGCCGGCCGTCCTGACTTGCCTGCCAGGCGCGCTTGAGCTCGACCAGGTCGAAGCCGCGATGCTCGGGAAAACGCTGATCCTCGGCGGCGATCACGGCGAGCTTGGCGTTGTTCGATAGCTCATCGAAGCTTCGCCACTGGCGGGTAATGGTGATCGGCTCACCGCGAACGAGGCTCTGCACCTTACGCTCGACCATGATCATCGAGCCCGGCGGCGGCACCACGCGAAACAGCAGCACCAGCGCGACCGATAGAACCACGAAACCCAGCGCCACGCGCCACGCGAACCGCCATACAAGACGCAAATAGCGGCGCAGCGCGCGATTGAGCATTACGGCATCCTTAAGATTTCATGAGGTGCTGCGCATGATAGCGCAGATGCTCCTCGATGAACGAGGCGATGAAGAAGTAGCTGTGATCGTAGCCTGGCTGACGGCGAAGCGTTAGCGGGTGATCGTGCTCATCGCACACGGCCTCTAAACGCTCGGGGTTGAGCTGCTCGTCGAGAAACTGGTCGGCGTCGCCCTGGTCGATGAATAGCCGCTGGCGCGAGGCGCCGTTGGCGACCAGCTCGCAGGCGTCGTACTGGCGCCAGCGTGATTCGTCTTCGCCCAGGTAGTGCGTGAACGCCTTCTGCCCCCAGGGGCAGTTCATCGGGTTCACGACCGGCGAAAACGCCGACACCGAGCAGAAGCGCCCGGGGTGGCGCAGCGCCAGAATCAGCGCACCGTGCCCGCCCATGGAGTGGCCGCTGATCGATTCGCGCCCGTTGACCGGAAAATGCTGGCGCACCACCGAGGGCAACTCCTCGATGACGTAGTCGTACATGCGGTAGTGGCCTTTCCAGGGCGCCTGGGTGGCGTTGACGTAGAAGCCGGCGCCGGAGCCGAAATCAAAACTCTCGTGCTCACCGGGCAGGTCGGTGCCGCGCGGGCTGGTGTCCGGACAGACGATCGCCACACCAAGCTCCGCGGCGACGCGCTGGGCGCCGGCCTTCTGCATGAAGTTCTCGTCATTGCAGGTAAGCCCGGAAAGCCACCAGAGAAGCGGCACCCGCTCGGTTTCCGCCTGGGGCGGCAGGTAGACGGCAAAGACCATGTTGCAGTCCAGCGCCCGCGAGTAGTGCCGGTAGCGCTTATGCCAGCCGCCGAAGCTTCGGTTGGCGGACACAAGCTCCAGGGATTCGCTCATGCTCATGGAAAGGCTCCTGAAGATGAAAACGCGGTGGAAGCCCACCGCGTTGAAGTGACTCGGGTCTCAAAGCATAGACCAGTCAAGGCGCAGTTCGAAGCCTGCGACGGGCGTTAGTAGTGCAGCACCGTACGAATGCTCTTGCCTTCATGAAGCAGATCGAAGGCGTCGTTGATCTTCTCAAACGGCATGTCGTGGGTGATGAAGTCGTCGATATTGATCTCGCCGTTCATGTAGCGCTCAACGTAACCCGGCAGCTCGCTTCTGCCCTTCACCCCGCCAAACGCGGAGCCTTTCCAGACCCGGCCGGTGACCAGCTGGAACGGGCGCGTGGAGATCTCCTCGCCGGCACCGGCCACGCCGATGACGATCGACTCGCCCCAGCCCTTATGGCAGCACTCGAGCGCCGAGCGCATGACGTTGACGTTACCGATGCACTCGAAGGAGTAGTCGACGCCGCCGTCGGTCAGATCGACGATCACCTGCTGGATCGGGTCCGCGTACTTCTTCGGGTTGACGAAATCGGTGGCACCAAACTGTTTGGCAAGCGGGAACTTGTCCTCGTTGACGTCGATGGCGATGATCCGGCCGGCTTTCGCCATCACCGCGCCCTGGATGACCGCCAACCCGATGGCACCGAGGCCGAATACGGCAACGGTCGCGCCCGGCTCGACTTTTGCGGTGTTGAGCACTGCGCCGATACCGGTGGTCACACCGCACCCCAGCAGGCAAATCTTGTCCATTGGCGCTTCCTTGGAGACCACCGCCAACGACACCTCCGGCAGCACCGTGTACTCGCTGAAGGTGGAGGTGCCCATGTAGTGATGGAGCATCTTGCCATCCAGCGAAAAGCGCGAGGTGCCGTCCGGCATCACGCCCTTGCCTTGCGTCGCGCGTACGCTGCCGCACAGGTTGGTCTTGCCGGACTTGCAGAACTTGCACTCGCCGCACTCGGCGGTGTAGAGCGGAATCACGTGATCGCCAGGCTTGAGGCTGGTCACGCCCTCGCCCACTTCCTGCACCACGCCGGCGCCTTCGTGACCCAGCACGGCGGGAAAGTTGCCTTCCGGGTCGGCGCCGGAAAGCGTGTAGGCGTCGGTGTGGCACACGCTCGTGGCGGCCATCTTCACCAGCACTTCACCTTTTTTCGGGCCTTCGACATCGATTTCGACCAGCTCAAGGGGCTTGCCCGCCTCGAGCGCTACCGCAGCGCGTGACTTCATGACGTTACTCCAATGAAAGCTAAAGGGCGTTTCTCATGGAGGTCAGTGTAGCCAGCTAGTGGTGGGTGATAAACCGGGATACACTCACAACATTATTGCTCACTGGCAACAATTGGCTGAAAAGCCGTAAAGAGGTAAAAGAAAAATGCAGCGCTGGGATCGCATCGAGGCGTTCGTGGAAGTGGTCCGGCTGGGCGGCTTTTCCACTGCGGCGCGCCATTTGAAAGTCTCGACATCGCACGTCAGCCGGCTGGTGAGCCAGCTCGAGAACCAGCTCGGGGTGCAGCTTCTTTACCGTACGACGCGTCAGATACGCCTGACCGACGCCGGCTCCATCTATGTAGAGCACTGCCGGCATCTGTTCGACGGCTTGCGCGACGCCGAACAGACGATCAACAAATTGCAGGCGACCCCGAGCGGACTGTTGAAGCTCACCGCGGCGACCACCTTCGGCGAGCGCTTCGTCGCGCCGCTGGTCAACGACTTTCAGCGCCTGCACCCCAGCCTCGAAGTACAGATGCACTTCACCAATCGCGCCGTCGAACTGATCGACGAGGGCTTCGATATCGCGATTCGTATGGGGGTGTTGAAGGATTCGAGCCTGATCGCCAAGCGGCTGTGCGAGCGGCGCGAGTACATTGTGGGATCAAGGGAGTACTTCCGCCAGGCGCCGCGCCCGCATACGCTCGCCGAGCTCAGCCAGCACGCGTGTCTTTTGGGCTCGCGGCCGTTCTGGCTGTTCGAAGTCAACGGCCAGCGCCGCGAGGTGCGCCTTGAAGGGCGCTGGCACGCCAACTCCGGCCCGGCCCTGCTCGACGCTGCGCTCAAGGGGCTGGGGCTTGCCCAGCTACCGGACTACTACGTGGCACCGTACCTTGAAAGCGGCGAGCTGGTCGCGGTGCTCGAGCCCTTCCAGCATCACGATACCGCTGTCTGGGCAGTCTATCCGCGCCACCGCCACCTTTCGCCCAAGATTCGCCAGCTGGTGGACCATCTGGCGGCCCATATCGACACGCGGCTGCCGACTCGCTCGACGCCACGATAGAAGGCGCTTGCGTGGCACTGTCTACTTGGGCCCGGGTCAGGCGATAGCCGTAACGTCATCGAAGATAAACTCGGCGTGCGAGCGCGCGGCAAGGGCGATATAATGCAACATTCAGTAATGAATGTTTCCAGCTTGCGCACTACCCTGTAAGGATAATCGATGTCACTCGCCCCACCTCCCTGGCCCATCAATTTCAAGACGACTCTCATGCGCGCGATCCTCTATGTGTTGTTTATCGGGGCCATTGCCCAGGGCGCCTACCTGGAAGCGCTCTACATGCCCGAGCTTCGCTTTAGCGAATACGGCTTTACCGAGCTGACCCAAACGGCGGTGCTGGCCACCTGCTGTCTGATGCTGCTCTACGTGCGCCACGTGCTGAAGGTATGGCCGACGGTGACGCTGTTACTGTTCGCCTTCATCGCCTCCTCTCTGGTAAGGGAGCAAGACTACTTCCTTGATGAGTACGTTGCGCGTCACACATGGAAAGTACTGGTGTCACTGATCATCATTCCCTCGATCGCCTGGGTCGTGATCAAGCGCCGGGCGTTTCTCGACGAGTTTCGCCACTACAGCAACACCTTCGCCTTCGGCCTGTTCGCCGGCGGCGTGCTGACCACCTACGTCTTTTCGCGCCTGTACGGGCGCGGTATCTTCTGGCAGGCGGTGCTGGGCGAAGGCTACGACCGCACGTTCAAGGACGCCGCCGAGGAGGTCGTCGAGCTTTTGGGCTACAGCCTGATCCTGTTCGCGACACTGGAGCTTCTGCTGCTGGCGCGGCGCGTGTATCTGGCGCGCAAGACTCAGGCGCCGCTAAGCTGAGCAGCCTTTACCGCTCGTTGAACGCCGCCCCTCGGGGCGGCGTTTCATTTTTTATATATCGCTATACGTAATGTCGTTTGCCCGGCTTTCGGCGACCCCCTACTGTTTCCGGTTCACTCTTTCTCAACGCTTGGCGCTTTTTGCCAGCGCCTTAACCGGATACCTTCATGACCAACGACAACAAACCCGAACGGGCCGCCAGGCGCGGCGCCTTTACGCGCTTTCTCGACAGCGTCGAGTGGCTGGGCAACCTTTTGCCCCACCCGGCGACGCTGTTCGCCATTCTGTGTGTGCTGGTGGTGCTGGCCAGCGGCATCGCCGGCGCGCTCGGTGTATCGGTGGCGGACCCGCGCCCGGCCAACGAAGGCGAGTGGATCGCGGTCAACTCACTTCTCAACGCGGACGGCCTGCGCCGGCTGATGACCGAAGTGGTGACCAACTTCACCAGCTTCGCGCCGCTGGGTACCGTGCTGGTCGCCATGCTCGGCGTCGGTGTGGCGGAACATTCGGGACTCATTTCCGCCACCATGCGGGCGCTGGTACTCAACCGCTCGCCGCGTATCGTCACCTACGCCATCGTCTTCGCCGGTATTCTCTCCAACATGGCCGCGGAGCTTGGCTACGTGGTGCTGATTCCACTGGCGGCGATGATCTTTCACTCGCTAGGGCGCCACCCGCTGGCGGGGCTGGCGGCGGCGTTCTGCGGCGTTTCCGGCGGCTACAGCGCGAATCTTCTGATCGGCACCGTCGACCCGCTGCTCTCGGGCATCACTCAGGAAGCCGCTCAGCTACTCGACCCGAGCTACACCGTGGGGGCCGAGGCCAACTGGTTCTTCATGTTCGTGAGCACGTTCTTCGTCACGCTGATTGGCGGGCTCGTGACCGAGCGCATCGTCGAGCCCAAGCTCGGCAAGTTCGATGTGGAGCAGGCAAGCGACGAAATCGACGGCCAAGAGATGGCCACCCTCGAGCCCGTCGAGAAGCGCGCGCTGAAAGGCACCGGCCTTGCGATGCTCGCCATCGTCGCCGTGCTGCTGGTGCTGGTAGTGCCGGAAAACGCGCTGCTGCGTAACCAAGAGACCGGCGCGATCGGCGGCTCGCCGTTTCTGAGCGGGATCGTGGTGATCGTGGCGGTATCGTTCACGCTGCTCGGCTTCGTTTACGGGCGCCTGGCCGGCACCATGCATACCGACCGCGACGTGGTCGACGCCATGGCCAAAAGCATGAGCCGGCTGGGGCTCTACATCGTGCTGGTGTTCTTTGCCGCGCAGTTCGTCGCGCTGTTCAACTGGAGCAACTTCGGCACCGTGACGGCGGTGGCCGGCGCAAGTCTTCTGGAGTCGCTGGGGCTCAGCGGCCCGGGCCTCTTTGCGCTGTTCATTTTGATGTGCGCCTTCGTCAACCTGTCGCTCGGCAGCGCTTCGGCCCAGTGGGCGGTGACCGCGCCGATCTTCGTGCCCATGCTGATGCTGATGGGCTACGCCCCGGAAGTGATCCAGGCCGCCTACCGGATCGGCGACTCCACCACCAACCTGATCACCCCGATGATGAGCTATTTCGGCCTGATCCTCGCCGTTGCCACGCGTTACCAGCGCGACATGGGCATCGGCACCATGGTCGCGCTGATGCTGCCTTACACGCTGTTCATGCTGGTGGGCTGGAGTATTCTGTTCTTCGTTTGGGTGTTCGTCTTCGGCCTGCCGGTCGGCCCCAACGCACCGACCTACTACACGATGTAAGCGCTCCTACACGATGTAAGCGCTCCGCTTGAGCACAAAAAAGCCCGCCGTTCGATGAACGGCGGGCTTTTTACGACTCACGACTTACTTTTTACTCTTCACTCTTTACCACTCACTCATCGAGAAACGAGCGCAGCGGCTCCGAGCGGCTGGGGTGGCGCAGCTTGCGCAGCGCCTTGGCTTCGATCTGGCGGATACGCTCGCGGGTAACGTCGAACTGTTTGCCCACTTCCTCGAGGGTGTGGTCGGTGTTCATGTCGATACCGAAGCGCATGCGCAGCACCTTCGCCTCGCGGGCGGTCAGTCCGCCCAGCACGTTGCGGGTGGCTTCGATCAAACCTTCGCCGGTGGCCAGGTCGATCGGCAGCAGCATGGTGCCATCTTCGATGAAGTCGCCCAGGTGCGAGTCGTCGTCGTCGCCGATGGGCGTCTCCATGGAGATCGGCTCCTTGGCGATCTTGAGCACCTTACGCACCTTGTCTTCCGGCATTTCAAGACGCTCGCCAAGCTCTTCCGGCGTCGGTTCGCGACCCATTTCCTGGAGCATCTGGCGTGATACGCGATTGAGCTTGTTGATCGTCTCGATCATGTGCACCGGAATGCGGATGGTGCGCGCCTGGTCGGCGATCGAGCGGGTGATCGCCTGGCGAATCCACCAGGTGGCATAGGTCGAGAACTTGTAGCCGCGGCGGTATTCGAACTTGTCCACCGCCTTCATCAGGCCGATATTGCCCTCCTGGATGAGATCCAGGAACTGCAGGCCGCGGTTGGTGTACTTCTTGGCGATCGAGATCACCAGGCGAAGGTTCGCCTCGACCATCTCTTTCTTCGCCCGACGCGCCTTGGCTTCACCGATCGAGAGCTTGCGGTTGACTTCCTTCAAATCGGCCACGATCAGCTGGACCATGTCCTCCTCGAAGGCGATCTTGCGCTGGGAGCGGGCGATATCGGCGCGCAGCGGCTCGAGGCGATCAGCGTACTTTGGCTGCTCGTCCTGGAAGGTATCGAGCCAACTCTGGTTGGACTCGTTACCGGGGAAGGACTTGATGAACAGCTTGCGCGGCACCTTGGCCTTTTTGACGCAGAGCTGCATGATCGCCTTCTCCTGGGCGCGCACCTGCTCGACGCTGATGCGCACCTGGCCCACCAGACGCTCGAAGTGCTTGGGCACCAGCTTGATCGGCGAGAACAGCTCCGCCAGGCGCGCCTGTTCGGACTTGAGCTCGGCGCTGCCGCGACCGTGCTTCGTGTAAGCAGCTTCTACCGCGGCGTTTTGCTCGCGAATCTGCTCGAAACGCGCGCGCGCCTCTTCCGGGTCCGGGCCGCCTTCGCTGGCGGTGCTGTCGTCGTCTTCGTCCTCGTCGTCACCGTCGAGATCATCGCCGTCGGCAAGCTCGGCTTCCTCTTCGGGCTCCGGCGCTTCGGCTTCGGCAACGCCAGGAATGCCTTCGTCCGGGTCGATGAACCCGGAGAACAGATCCGACAGGCGCCCCGGGGCCTCTTCATCCTGGGTGGCGTCGTAGGCCTGCAAAATGGAGCTGACCGCACCCGGCAGGTAGGCAAGCGAGGACATCACCTCGCGGGTGCCCTCTTCTATCCGCTTGGCGATTTCGATCTCGCCTTCACGCGTTAGAAGCTCGACCGTGCCCATTTCGCGCATATACATGCGCACCGGGTCGGTCGTGCGACCGACGTCACTTTCCACGGCGGCGAGAGCCGCAACGGCCTCTTCCGCAGCGGACTCGTCCGTGGAGTGATCCGACATCATCAAAGTGTCTTCATCCGGCGCTTCCTCAACGACACTAATACCCATGTCGTTGATCATGCCAATGATGTCTTCCACTTGATCCGGGTCGGCGATATCCTCGGGTAGATGATCGTTGACCTCGGCATAGGTCAGGTAACCCTGCTCCTTGCCGCGCGCGATCAACTCCTTCAGACGTGACTGCTGCTGCGCATTTCCAGCCATAGAAACCCTATCTCGACGAAGAAGAATGAAACACCTGGGGCGCTCAATCGATTGAACTCAATAAGCCGAACATTATAGCGCAAATGAGCGCATTTTTCCCAGCACAATGTATTTGCGCCGCCCACCAGGTGTGTTAATTTACTCGGTTAAGCCTATACAAGGCTCTGATGTTCTTGAATATGGCGCCTGGCTGCGGGATTTCAACCCGTTCGCCGCACTCATACCTGACGTTTTAGCGCTACTGCCTGCGTGCGAGTTCGACCACCAGGGCGGCCAAACGTTGCCGCTGGCTTTTATCGAGCTTTTGCCCCGCCCGCTCCTGGGCGAGCAGCGCATTGTACTCCTCTTCCGGCGAGCGCTTTCGCTGCCGGGTGAGCAAGTGCTCGACCAGCCCGGAAAGCTCGGCCTCGCGCGTGGCCGCAGGGATCAGAAGCTCCCGGCGGGCGAGCTCGGCGAGCCGCTGCCCCTCTTCGCTGCCCTGAAAATGCGCCAGCACTACCTGGGGGCTCTTGTAGCGCCCGGCGCGCAAAAGCGTGATCAGCTCGCGACACAACCGCGCCTGTTCGTCACTTTCCGGCAGCCAGTCGAGGCTTTCGGGCAGCGCCTCGATCAGCCGCGGCTCGCGTAGCAGCAGCTGACTGACCCGCTCCACGCTCGAGAGCACCCGGCGCCCCGCCGGGCGGGGCTTGCTCGGCGGGGCAATCGAGTGCGGCACCTCCTGCGGCCCATCGAACGCCGGCGCAGCGTAAGCCTCGACCTGCTGCTCGGCCCGGGGCCGAGCCGACTCGGAGCGCTCGAGCATGGCGTAAAGCTGTACTCTTTCGAGCCCGCTGCGTTTGGCCAGCTCCTCGAGCAGCAGCGAGCGGAGCATGCCCTCGGGCACCCGGCCCAGCGCCTTGAGCACGTGGCTTGCAAAGCGTTCGCGCCCTTCCACCGTATTCAAATCGCGCCCTTGGCCCGCCTGCTCGAAGAGAAACTCCGAAAGCGGCATCGCGCAGGTGACGCGATCCTGAAACGCTTTCTCACCTTCACGGCGTACCAGCGAGTCCGGGTCTTCGCCTTCGGGCAGAAACAGAAAGCGCGCCTCGCGCCCGTCGATCATCTGCGGCAGCGCCGTCTCCAGGGCCCGGCTCGCCGCCTGGCGCCCGGCGCGGTCGCCGTCGAAGCAGAACACCACGCGACTCACCAGTCGGAACAGCCGGTGCAAGTGATCCTCGGTGGTCGCGGTACCAAGCGTTGCCACGGCGTTGTGGATGCCGTACTGCGCCAGCGCCACCACGTCCATGTAGCCTTCCACCATGATCAGCTGCTCGAGCTTCGCGCTGGCCTTTCGCGCCTCATAAAGCCCGTAAAGCTCGCGCCCCTTGTGAAACACCGGGGTCTCCGGGGAGTTCAGGTATTTGGGCTGGCCCTCGCCCATGATACGCCCGCCAAAGCCCAGCGTGCGCCCGCGCAGATCGCGGATGGGAAACATTACCCGGTCGCGAAAGCGGTCATAGGTGCGCCCGGTCTCCTCTTTCTGGATCAGAAGGCCGTACTCGATCTGTACCGCTTCGCTCACGCCTTTGGCGCCGAGATGCTGCTTGAGCGCCTCCCAGCTATCCGGAGCGAAGCCGATACCGTAGGCGGCGATTACCTCTCTGGAAAGGTCGCGCTTTTCAAGGTAGTCGCGCGCGGGCTTTCCTTCCTGCATCTTCAGCCGCTCGCGGTAGAAGCTGCCGGCCAGCTCCAGCAGGCTCACCGCCTGCTTGCGCTTTTGTTCGCGCTGCTGCTGACGCGGGTCGCTGCCACCTTCGCGCGGCACCTCGAGGCCAAGGCGAGCGGCGAGCTGCTCGACCGCCTCGGGAAACGAAAGCTTCTCGTACTCCATCAAAAAGCGCAGCGCGTTGCCGTTGGCGCTACAGCCGAAGCAGTGATAGAACTGCTTGTCCGCGCTGACCGTGAAGGAGGGCGTCTTCTCCTGGTGAAACGGGCAGAGCCCCGAGTAGTTGCGTCCGCTTTTCTTGAGCTGAACGCGCTCGCCCACCACCTCGACGACGTCGGTGCGATCCAGAAGATCATCGATGAAACGCTGGGGAATCTGTCCGGCCATGGCGTGGGCTTTCCTGGGCGGGGCAAGGCGACAGTGAGCCAATACACAATGAGCTAAACCAAGCCGCCTTGGGTTAGCTCACTTGAAACGGTCTCGAGCCAAAAACAAACGGCCACCTGACGGCGGCCGTTTGGCATCCCTCTTGAAACACTCGCCGAGGCGGGTGTTTCTGGGTACGGATCAATAGAGCCGTTCGAAACGCTTACGCTCACGCTGAAGCTTCTTGGCGTGACGTTTTACCGCAGCAGCGGCCTTGCGCTTGCGCTCGGCAGTCGGCTTCTCGTAATGCTCGCGACGACGTACTTCAGAGAGAACGCCGGCTTTTTCGCAAGAACGCTTGAAGCGACGCAGGGCGACGTCAAACGGCTCGTTATCACGTACTTTTACAGAAGGCATTAAGCACTCACCTACCTTAAGGAGTCTTGAGTTCGGATAGTGCGCACACCGCTTAATACCACGTTGTCACAGACGCAAAACACGCCCATTCAGACGTTAAAGATACAGTGTACGACCCTTTTTACAGCGCCAAGTAGTCTAGTCGTGAAACCGCTACTTTGCAACCGGCTTGAGGCCGCAGCTCAACGCGGCCTGTTGCCCTGCCCGCCTTCGCTAGAGATTGTCGCGCAGATGGGAAAGCGAGGCGTCGATGCGCGAGGCGATCTGCTCTTCGTCCATGTCGAGAAGCTTTCCACCCCGCTTGGCGATGCGCCCGCCCACGGCGACCAGCGACACATCGGCGGGGGTAGCGGCGAACACGGTGAAGGCATAGGGCTCGGTGGGCAGCATGCCCAGATTGATCCGCTTGGTGTCGATCATGATCAGATCCGCCTGCTTGCCGGGCGTGAGCGTGCCGATCTCGTCGCCCATACCGATCGACTCCGCGCCCAGCCGCGTGGCCAGGGCCACCAGCCGCTCGCAGTCGACGCTGGTTTCGTCTTCGCTGGCGGCGATTTCGGTCAGCGCGGCGTGCTTCATTATCTCGAACATGTCGCCGCTGCCGGCCAGGGCGTTGCCGTCGATGCCTAGCCCCTGACGCTCGACGCGCTCGAAGTGGGAAAGCCGCGTGAGGCCGTAGGCGACCCGGTGCTCAGTGATCGGCGTCAGCGCCAGGCTCGCGCCCGCTTCGTTGAGTGCGTCCATGTGCTCTTCGCGGGCGTCGGTGGCGTGAACCACCTGCAGCTCGGGAATCAAAAAGTCGCCGTCGATCAGCGTCTGGAACATGCCATGGTGGTTCTCGCCGCTGACGTGCACGGCGATCGGCAGGTTCATCTCGCGGGCGGTATCGAACTCGCGGCGCTTCATGGCCATGGCGTCCTGGTTGTCGAGATTCTCCGGCAGCCGCCAGGCAAGCCCGAGCGAAAGCCTTCCGCGCTCGGCGTAGCGCTCCCAGTTCTCGTGAAGCTCGGTAAGACGCTCGAGATCGATCTGACCATCGGTGGTCTTGCTTTCGTTGCCGAACAGAAGCCGTGCACGCAGGGGTGAGGCGGCGAGCGCCTCGAGCGCGGCCTGGCTATGCTCCGGACCGCGGTTGTTATCGAAGAAGTCGTTGCTGGTGGTCACCCCGGCATTGACGTTCTCCATCGCCGCCAGGTACTCGCCAATCCAGGTATCCCCCGGGCGAAAGTGTTCGCCAAGCTCTTTGGTCACCGGAAAGAACAGGCTACCTTCGCGCTGACCGAACATGCCGCGCATCTGGGTCTGCCACATGTGGTTGTGGGTATCCACCATCCCCGGCATGACGATGCAGCCTTCGCCGTCGATCATTTCGCTGTCGCCAGTGTCCAGGCTTTCGCCTACCGCTTCGATGCGTCCGTCGACGACCCACACATCGGCTTTGGTAAGCGGCGCCTGGCCCGGCTCCATCGTCAGGACGGTAGCGTTCTTGATGCACCAGCGCCGCGGCGACTCGCTCTCGGTCTCCTCGTCGCTCTCCGTGCTCGTATCGCTGGCGTAGGCACCGGGGATGATCAGACTCGACCCGGCCAGAACGGACATTCCACTGAGAAGCTTGCGCCGAGTGATAGTCAACGAGTCCCGCATGACGACTTCCTTGTGTGAATGAATGACCTTACTAAACCTAGTCGAGCCCTCCCCGGCGTCAAACGGTAGGCGCGTTCGCTCTGGGGCGACGCGTGTGCAAGCGTGATAAAATCACTCTATATGCGTTCTGGACAGAGACCCTTATGCGAGTGCTTGGCATTGAAACCTCCTGCGATGAAACCGGCGTCGCGATCTTCGACACCCAAAAGCCAGCCGGTGAAGGGCTTTTAGCCGATGCGCTCTACAGCCAGGTGGCGATGCACGCCGAGTACGGCGGCGTGGTGCCGGAGCTCGCCTCGCGCGATCATACGCGCAAGCTCTTACCGCTGATCGACCAGGTGCTGGCAGACGCCTGCCTTGAAAAGCGCGAGCTCGACGGCATCGCCTACACCGCGGGGCCAGGGCTTGTGGGCGCGCTGATGGTGGGCGCGAGCACCGCCCACGGCATGGCACGGGCATTGGATATACCGGTGCTGGGCGTGCACCACATGGAGGGCCACCTGCTGGCGCCGATGCTCGAGGAGAGCGCCCCGGCCTTTCCCTTCGTTGCGCTGCTGGTTTCCGGCGGGCACACCCAGCTGGTGGAGGTCGCCGGGCTCGGGCGCTACCGGCTACTCGGCGAATCCGTCGACGACGCCGCAGGCGAAGCCTTCGACAAGGCGGCCAAGATGCTGGGCCTGGCCTACCCCGGCGGCCCCCAGGTGGCGAAGCTCGCCGAGCGGGGCGACTCGGCGCGCTTTCGCTTTCCCCGGCCGATGACCGACCGCCCCGGTCTCGACTTCAGCTTCTCCGGGCTCAAGACCCACACCCTGACCGCGATCAAGAAGCTCGAGGCCGACGGCGCGCTCGACGACCAGGCGCGTGCCGACGTGGCCCGAGCGTTCGAGGAAGCGGTGGTGGATACCATGGTGATCAAGTGCCGCCGCGCGTTGGATGAGACCGGGCTCAAGCGGCTGGTGATGGCCGGCGGGGTCAGCGCCAATACGCGCCTGCGCGAGCGGTTGGCAATCGAAACCGAAAAGCGCGGCGCCAGAACCTTCTACCCGCGCGCGCGCTTTTGCACCGACAACGGCGCGATGATCGCCTACGTCGGCGCGCTGCGCCTGGCCGCCGGTGAGCGCGGGCACACTGGCCTGATGCAGGCCACGCCGCGCTGGCCGCTCAACGAGCTTGCCGCGCCGGATGCCTAGCGGCGGCGGCGCAGGTCGGGCTCCTCGCCGGAGCGCAGGCGGCGGATATTGAACGCGTGGCGCACAAACACCACCAGCGTGAAAGCGGCGACCACGAAGGTGTAGTCCGGCGCCAGCCAAAGTGTGAGAAGCGGCGCGGCCAGCGCACTGAGTAGAGAGGCCGCCGCCGCGGTGTGAAGCCGCCAGGCGAGCAGCGCCCAGCACGCTGCGCACACAAGTGCCACCCAGGGCACCAGCACCAGCAGCGTGCCGAAGGCGCAGGCCACCGCCTTGCCGCCGCGAAAGCGGTGCCAGAGCGGGTAGCTGTGGCCCAGCAGCACCGCAAGCCCCACCGCGCCCTGCACCCACACCGGCTGCCCCTGGGCCTTGACCAGCCCGAGCACCAGCGCCGCCTTGGCAGCGTCGAGCGTAAGCGTAGCGGCGGCAAGCCTGGGCCCGTAAAGGCGCAGCACGTTGGAGACACCGGGGTTTTTCGAGCCGCGCTGGCGCGGGTCGGCCACGCCCGCCAGCCGGCAGACGAGAATCGCCCCGAGCCAGCCGGCGCCGACGTAGCCCAGCAGCATCCAGCCAAGCGCCGGCCACAGGGGCGTACTCATCCCGTCCATGTATCGTTCGTTGGGCTGCTCACGTACACTAGGTCCTGATTGTGAGGGATAAAGCGTATGGATCGTATTTTAATTGAAGGCCTGGCGATTGAAACCGTTATCGGCGTTTACGACTGGGAGCGCACCATTACCCAGTCGCTGCGCCTGGATTTGACCCTTGCCACCGACATCCGCCCGGCCGCCGCAACCGACGACCTGCACCTGACGCTCGACTACGCCGCGATCTGCCAGCGTATCCAGCAGTTCGCCGACGAGCATCAGTTCGCGCTGATCGAAACCTTCGCCGAGCGGCTTTGCGAATGCCTGCGCCACGAGTTTCCGATCAGCTGGCTGCGTCTGGCGGTGCGTAAACCTGCCGCCGTGCCCGCGGCGCAAAGCGTGGGTCTCGAAATCACCCGCGGCGAGCTTCCCGCCACCCTCGAAAGCGATACGCCGTGAGCCTGGTCTGTCTCGGGCTTGGCAGCAGCGCCGCCCCCGAGGTCTATCTGGGCCCCTGCTTCGACGCTCTCGAGCGCACCTTCGGCGCGGTCAGACTCTCGCGCATCTTCGAGAGCGAGCCGGTCGGCTGCCCGGGTGCGGCCAACTTCTTCAACGCGGTCGCCGCGTTCGAAAGCGACTGGAGTGCCTTGGCGCTAAACGCCTGGACCAAACGCCAGGAGGCGGCGCAGAACCCGCCGGGGCCCCGGCGCCGCCACGCTCCCAAGGCGCTGGATATCGATCTACTGAGCGTGGGCGATACGTGTCTGGCGCTCGACGAGCTGACGCTTCCGCGCGCGGATATCACCCGCTACGCCTTCGTGCTCACCCCACTCGCCGAGCTTTTGCCGAACCAGCCCCACCCGCGCTGCGGCACGCCCTACGCGAAGCTTCTCGCGCGCGCCGACTTTCGCGACCAGCGCCTCTGGCCGGTGCCCTTCACCTGGTGCGGCGTGCGGCGATCGCCCTGATACGTTTCCCTTTTCTTTTCACCCCTCACTATTCACGCGCTCTTACAATCCCAGCGCCTCGCTAACGGCGTCCCGGCGCCGCTGGCGAAGCGCCCGACCAAGCTCGCCGCCGCGAAGCCCTTCGGCCATCAGCGCCTGGGGGCTGACCGCCCGGGCGCCTTGAAACGCCGCCGCGAGCGCGCTTTCACGCTCGGGGTCAAGCATCGCCACCAGCGCGAGCTGCGCGGTGACCTGCTCGGGCTTGCGAAAGGCGTCGAGGCGCTCGAGCCAGTCAAACACGGCATCCGCCGTGTCGGGTTCGCGCAAAAGCGCCCGGGTCAGCGCCACGTGACGACACAGCGCCGCCACGGCGTTGGGCAAACGCAGTCGGCTAATGAGCGCCTCGCGCTCCGGCTCCTCCAGGGCGCTTGCCAGCAGCGCCATGCGCCAGTGGGCGAGCACACCAGCCGCCTGCGGAGCGTTTTGCAAAAGCGCGAGGGCCTGGTCCAGATGCTGGCCGAGCCCCGGCCACCAGTACGCAAGCGCACCGCACTCTTCAAGTGCCTGAAAGTACGCCTGTGGGGTTGGCTCCTTCAGCGCCTTTTCGGTTTCGACCCACACCCGCTCGGCGGCCAGATGTTCGAGTTCGCCGCTTTCGACGACCTGGCGCGCGAGCGCTTTGGTCTGCTCGGCGATGCGAAAACCAAGGCGGGCATAGCGGGCCAAAAAGCGGGCGGTACGTAAAACCCGCAGCGGATCCTCGGCAAAGGCCGGGGAAACGTGGCGCAGATAGCGCCGCGCGAGATCGCCCTGGCCGTCGAAGGGGTCGACCAGCGAGCCATCCGGGCGCTGGGCGATGGCGTTGATGGTCAAATCTCGGCGCAAGAGATCCTCCTCGAGGGTCACGTTGGGGCTTGCGTGCACCTCGAACCCGCCGTAGCCGCGCCCGGCCTTGCGCTCGGTACGCGCCAGGGCGTACTCCTCGAAGGTTTCCGGGTGCAGAAACACCGGAAAATCCTTGCCCACCGGCTTGAAGCCGCGCCGGGTCATCTCTTCCGGCGTGGCGCCGACTACCACCCAGTCGTTGTCATACACCGGCCACGCCAGCAGCGTATCGCGCACCGCGCCGCCTACCCGGTACACTTCGAGCCCGTCGAGCGCGTCGTTTCCGGCCATGTCAGGTGCCCTCCTGGCGGCTTGGCACTGAGGTGCGCTCGCCGGTGGCGAGGTTCATCGCCGTCAGCCGACCGCCCCAGACGCAGCCGGTATCCAGCGCCTGCACGTCGATGCGCGCTTTCGGCGTCTTGCCTTCGAGGGCCGCCCAGTGGCCGAAAATCAAGCGGGTGTCGTCACCGCGCGGAAACTGGAACCAGGGGTAAAACCCGGCCGGGGCGCTATCGAGCCCCTCTTTCGCGTCGAAGTCGAGGGTTTCATCGGCGCTGATGAAGCGCATCCGGCAGAAGACGTTGACCAGCGCGCGCAGCCGGTCCATGCCCTCGAGCGACTCGGTAAAGCGCGCAGGCTTATTGCCATAAAGCGCCTCGAGAAATGCCCCGGCGGACTCGCTTTCAAGCATCGCCTGCACCTCGGCGCTGTAGCCAAGCGCAGCCTCGACGCTCCAGCTCGGCAGTACTCCGGCGTGGCTCATCAGGGTGCGCTCATCGAATACCGCCAGCGGCTGGGCCTGCAGCCAGTCGAGCAGCGCCTCGCGCTCCGGCGCGTTCAGAATGCCGTCGAGGGTGTCGCGCTTTTTCAGCCGACCGCCGCCGCGCGCCGCGACCAGCAGGTGAAAATCGTGGTTGCCCAGCACGCAGCGCGCCGCACTTCCAAGGCGTTTGGCCTCGCGCAGGCACGCAAGCGACCCCGGACCGCGGTTGATCAGATCGCCCACCAGCCACAGCGTATCGCGGGCCGGATCGAAAGCGAGCTTCTCCAGCAGGGCAACGAACTCCGCGTGGCAGCCGTGCAGATCGCCAATGGCATAGATACTCATGAAACCCCGTTAGTCGTGAAATACCGCGCACCGTCACGCCAGGACTCGTGCAAAGCCGCTGGGTGGGCGAGCGGATGTCAAAGCGTTGAATGAAACGCCCGCCGCACGCGTCGCCCTGGCGCTACTATAGTTTTCATAGTCAGGTAGAACCCTCCCTGCGCGAACGGGCGACGACGATGAATGAACCTCACTCAAGGCCCACCGGGCCGACGTTTGATGCGAATGCACCACTGCAATTGCCAGCCCGCCCCGGCCGACGGGCGCTGTTGAAAACGTTTTCGCTTGGCGCAGGCGGCGCGCTTTTGCCAGGAGCGCCCGTCGTATGGGCCGCGCTCGAGCCGTCGAGTGCCCCTCGGTTCAAAAACGGCTGGCTTTTGAGCCCTGCCGACCTTGCGGGTGAAAAGCGCTAATGTATCAGCCCTTCGAAGCGCTTGACGAGCGCGAGACTTTCGACACTTGTGTGATCGGCGCGGGAGCGGCGGGCATCACCCTGGCGATGACGCTCGCCCAGCAGGGCCACCGGGTGCTTCTGTGCGAAGGCGGCGAGGCCTCTTTCAGCGAGCGCTCTCAGGCGCTCTACCGCGGCGACACCCTGGGCGATACGTACCTCGATCTGGCCAGTATCCGGCTGCGCTACCTGGGCGGGTCGACCAATCACTGGGGCGGGGTGTGTCGCCCGCTCGATAGCCACGACTTCACCGCCAGGGCCGCCGCGCCGCAAACCCGCTGGCCAATTCGCCGGGCGGACCTGGAGCCCTACTACGCCGCCGCGGCGGCGCTATTGGATCTGGAGACGATTGCGCCGGATACGCCGATTCCCGGCGCCGGGCTCGACCGGGTGCGCTTTTCCCTCGGCCACCCGACCCGCATGAAGGACAAGTTCGCCGCCACGCTCAACGGGCTCGATACCCTCACCTACTGCCTGACCGCCAATCTGGTGGGGCTCACAGTGGGCGACGGCCGGGTCGAGGCGGCTATCCTCAAGGACTTCGAAGGTCGGCGCAAGACGATCCGCGCTCGCGCCTTCGTACTCGCCTGCGGCGGTATCGAAAACTCGCGGCTGCTGCTCTGGTGCAACGAGCAAAGCGGCGGCCGGCTGGTAACGGATACCACCGCACTCGGGCGCTACTGGATGGAGCATCCCCACGCCACGATCGGCCAGGCGCTAATTTTCGAATCCGCCCGCTTCGGGCTCGACGTCGACTACAACGTTTACCTCTCGCCCACCCCTGCGGCGATGCGCGAGCGCGGCATTCTCAACTGCGGGCTGCGCCTGCACCGCATGGCGCCGGAGGCCACCCGCGAGCTTTCCCAGGCACTTGCTGCCGAGGCGCCGGGGCTCGAAGCAACCCTTGTCCAAAGCGTGGGCACCGCCCACGGCGTCTACCTGCGCGCCGCCTGGGAGCAGGAGCCGCGTTTCGACAACGCGGTGGAACTCATGGAAGAGCGCGACGCGCTGGGCGTGCCGCGAAGTCGGCTGGTGTGGCAGCAGTCGGCGCTGGATCGCCACACCATCCGCGAAAGCCTGATGCTGCTGGCCGAGTATCTGCTAAAGGAGAATATCGGCCGGGTGCAGTTTGCCGACTGGCTGGTAAATGAGCCGGTGATGCTTCCGGTCGACGGCGAAATCGCCGGGCGCCACCACATGGGCGGCACGCGCATGAGCGACGACGCCCGCCTCGGCGTGGTCGATCGCAACTGCCGGCTGTTCGATCAAGCGAACATGTTCGTCGCCGGCTCCAGCGTGTTCGCCAGCGCCGGCCACGCCAACCCGACATTGACCATCGTACAGCTCGCCCTGCGCCTTGGCATTCATCTGGATGAGGCGCTGACGCAAGGCCGCGTCTGATTCACACGCTCAGTGGAGCTGGCGGGGGGCGGCGAGGCGAAACGGCGCGATGGGCGCGTCGAAGGCGCGCTGGGTGTAGGTATCGAGCAGCGTGTAGGCGCCTTCCATCACCCCGACCGGGGTCTGCAGAATCGCCCGGCTGGTGTAGCGAAAGCGTTGGCCGGGGCCGATCAGGGGCTGCTGGCCGACCACGCCCTTGCCGCGCACTTCCTGGGCGTCGCCGCTGCCCTGGGTGATCTTCCAGTAGCGCGCCATCAGCTGCACGCTGTGCGGGCTCTGGTTGTGCACCGTCACGGTATAGCTGAACACAAAGCGCGATTCGCTCACGCTCGACTCCTCCAGGCAGTACTCGGGCACCACGCTCACTTCGATATCAAGCCCACTCACGGCTCACCCCGCTCGGCGTCGTCGCGCGCCACCTGATTGGCGATCATGACGTACTCGGCCACGCTCAACGTCTGCGGGCGCCGACCCGGGTCAATGCCAAGCGCCTCGAGGGTCTCGACGCTGACCCGGCCCTTCAGGTTGTTGCGCAGCGTCTTGCGCCGCTGGCCGAAGGCGAGCTTGACCAGCTCGAACAGCAGCGCGGGATCCTCCGCCGGATGAGGCGGCGCCTCGAACGGCGTGAGCCGCACGATTGCCGAGTCGACCTTGGGCCTGGGCACGAAGGCCTCCGGCGGTACGATGAAGAGCTGCTCGACCTGGCAGTAGTACTGCGCCATCACCGACAGCCGCCCCCAGTCGGTGCCGCCGGGCTCGGCGGCAAGGCGCTCGACTACCTCCTTTTGCAGCATGAAGTGCATGTCCTTCACCGCCGCGCCCATGCCGAGAAGATGCACGATCAAGGGCGTGGAGATGTTGTAGGGCAGATTACCTACCACGCGCAGCGCCGGGCCGTCGCCCTTGAGGGCGTGAAAGTCGAACTTCAGCGCGTCGCCCTCGTGGATCACGAACTCCGGGTAGTTGAAAAACTGCACCTTGAGCCCGGGAATCAGGTCACGGTCGAGCTCGACCACTTCGAGCGCGCCGTTGGCCTCCAGTAGCGGCTCGGTCAGCGCCCCCTGGCCCGGGCCGATCTCGATCAGCCGGTCGCCCTTCGCCGGGCCGATCGCGCGCACGATGCGCGAAATGGTGCCGGGGTCGCGAAGAAAGTTCTGGCCAAAGCGTTTTCGGGCGCGGTGTTGAAGAGGCGCTTGAGACATCGAAGCAAGGTCCTTGAGTAGGAGAAAGCGTGTAACGGGGTTGAAGAAGGCTAAGCGGGGCGCGCACGGCGTTCGCTGAGCGTTCGCGCCAGGTCGATCGCGACCCGAAGGCTTTCCGGGCTTGCCACGCCCCGGCCCGCGAGGTCGAGCGCGGTGCCGTGGTCGACCGAGGTGCGCACCAGCGGCAGGCCCAGGGTGATGTTGGCCGCCTGGCCGAACCCGGCATACTTTAGCACCGACAGTCCCTGGTCGTGATACATCGCCAGCACCGCGTCGACCCCGTCGAGGTGCTTCGGCGTGAAGAGCGTATCCGCCGGGTACGGGCCGCGAATGTCGAGCCCAAGGCCGCGCAGGTGCGCGATCGCAGGCGCGATGATCTCGATCTCTTCATGCCCCAAGTGGCCCTCTTCACCGGCGTGAGGGTTGAGCCCGCACACCGCGATGCGCGGCGCACTGATGCCGAACTGGCGGGTCAGATCCTCGGCGAGAAGCGTCGTGATGCGGGTCAGGCGCTCGAAGGTGATGGCATCGGCCACTTCGCGAAGCGGCAGATGCGTGGTGGCAAGCGCCACGCGCAGGTCAGCGCTGCCGGTCCACTCGCTGCGCTGGGCGTGAAGGGCGCGGTCGGTGGCGAGCATCATCACCACCTCGTCGACCCCGCAGGCGTCGCGCAGCCACTCGGTGTGGCCGGTGAAGCCGGTAAAGCCGCCGTCGATGATCACGCCCTTGTTGAGCGGCGCGGTGACGATACCGCCGGCCTTGCCCTCGCGGCAGGCGCGCACACCGATCTCGAGCGTTTCGATCACGTAGGCGGCGTTGGCCGGGTCACACACGCCGGGGGTGCAGGGCGCGCGAAGCCACACCGGCCAAACGCCGAGCTGCGGCCTGGCGGCGTTTGTATCGAGCTGATCGAAGCCGTTGACCTCGACGATATCGACCTCGAGCCCCAGCTGCTCGGCGCGCTCGGCGAGCAGTTTCGGGTCACCCACGGCCAGCGTTCCCGGCGCCAGGCGTTTCTGCGCGGCCAGCATCAGCGTAAGCTCCGGGCCGATGCCCGCCGGCTCGCCGGTAGTGACCAGCAGCGGCAAGGGAGCGCTTGGCAACATTACAGGCGGATGTCCACGAAGGCCTGTTCGCGGATTTCGCGCTGCCAGTTCTGCAGCTCTTCGTTGGCGCGGCGCTGGAAGATCGCCTGGCGTACCTGGTCGCGGCGGCTCTCATTCGTCACGTCCTGGCGGCGGCTATCGAGCACCTCGATGATGTGATAGCCGAACTGCGAGCGCACCGGCGCGGAGATCTGGCCCGGGCTCAGCGCGCTCATCGCCTCCTCGAAAGCCGGCACGGTCTGGCCCGGGCGCACCCAGCCAAGATCACCGCCGTTCAGGGCGCTGCCGCGGTCGTCGCTGAACTCGCGCGCCACGGCGGCGAAGTCCTCGCCCTGCTGCAGGCGCGAGCGCACCTGCTCGGCGCGAGCGCGAGCCTGGTCATCGTTACGGGTCGGGTTCAGCTCGACGAGAATGTGGCGGGCGCGGCGCTCCTCGATGAAGGATTGATTCTGCTGGCCGCCCTGCTGTTCGAGAAAGCGCTCGACTTCGCGCTCGCTGACGTTGACACGCTGCTGCACCTGACGCTGCTGCACCTGGCGCATGAGCATTTCGCGGCGCACCTCTTCGCGCACGGAGGCCAGAGTCAGGCCGTCGGCTTCGAGGGCGTCGGCGAAGGCGTCCATGCTCATGCCGTTGGACTCGGCGATGCTTCGAAGCTGGCGGTTGAGTTCGGTGTCGTCGACGCTCAGATTCGCCTGGCGGGCCATCTGCAGCTGGATTTCGTCGAGCACCATGCGCTCGAGCACCTGCTCCTGGAGCTGGCGCTGCGGCGGCAGGTTACCGCCCTGGGCCTGGGCCTGCTGCTCGACCTGGCTGACCCGATCGTCGAGCTCGCTTTTCATGATCACGCCGTCGTTGACCACCGCCACGACGCTATCGAGCGCCTGACGCTGGCTGTTGCCAAAGCCGCTTTGAAAGCCGTTCTGAGCGTTCTGGGCCAGCGCCGCGGCGCTGCCGAGCATTGCGCCCGCGCCGAGGCAGAGCGCCAGCGCGGTGACCGTCGAGAGCCGTTTGAATCGGGTTACCCGACGCGCCTGGGTCAGGTCTTGTTGAGTCGTCATACACACATCTCTTCGCTGTTGAATGAAGTCACCGCGCCGTGCAAGGCAAACATGGCGGCACGCTCTCTACAAGGGAGACGGGGTGAAGCCCGGCACCGCCCGGTCGAAATAGGTGTTCGCGCCCTGGCCCACGCCGCCGAGCCCGCGGAATACGAAGCGCAAGAACAGCCCGCGGTCGCTGAAGTCGTCGCCGACCCGTGCGGTATCGTTGTCGTCGATCCACTCGCGCCAGACCACCTGTACGCCGTAGCAGCAGTCGTTCCACTGTACGCCAGCGAGCTGCTCAAGCGCCCGGTCGTTGGTCTGGTCATACAGGTAGCGCCCGATCAAATCGATCTGCGGTGCGGCGCGGTAGCCGACCGATAAATCCCACTCCTCGCGGCTGTAGTCGCGAAAGGCGTCGTCGCCCGGCACCACGCCCGGATCGAAGCCTTCGATCTCCCAACGGTAGCCAAGGTTCACCGCGTGTCCTTCCGGATGGCGATAGCGCAAGTCGACGGAGGAGCGCTCGGTTTGCTGGCGCTGATCGTCGTAGAGCCATTCGTAGCCGGTGCTGAAACGATCGTTGATCTGCCAATCAAGGCGCGTGACCACCGGCGAACGATCCCGCGTGGCCTGGTAGCGGCTTTCGGGATTGACGAAGGGGTTCTCCTCGGGCCGCGCGGGCAGCGTATCCGCATCGCCGTCCTGGTCGATGCGGCGCTCGGCGAAGTAGGCGCTCTGCCCTACGCCGAAGGTGAGCCGGTCGCGGCCGCCATCGTCCTCGATCAGGCGCGACTGCACCCCGTAGGAGAGGCGGTTGAGATCGCCCACCCGGTCGGCGCCGGAGAAGCGCAGCGGCGACCAGAGCTGATCCCAGGAGAACGCCCGCTCGCGGCTGTCGAACTCGGGCAGCTCCGACTGGTCGGTGCGCGGAACGAACGCGTAGTTGAGACGAGGCTCGAGGGTCTGGCGGTAGCCGTCACCGCCAAAGGCCAGGTCGCGCTCGAAAATCAGCCCGCCGTCGATCGAGGTGACGGCGACGTTGCGCGTCGGTGAGGTATCGCGGTCGGTGGCGCGGGCGCCGTAATCGAGCTGGTAGCTGGTGCTCCAGAGCTCGGTGCGCGGCTCGAGATAGCCCCAGGGCTCCTCGAAGCGCCAGCCCACCGCCGGCGTCAGGTGAAGGCGCGAGCCGTTGGCGGCTTCGCGCTCGGGCACCAGGTTCTCGTTCACGTCGCGCCAGAAGTAGGTGGCATTGGAGCGCCACTGGCCGTAAAAGCCGTTACCAAACGGCTGGGTCGTGGTGTTGGCGGTCAGACTCGGCAGCCGGTAGAAGGGTTTGTCGCTATCAGAAAGCGGGTCCTCCAGGCGCTGAAAGCCCTGGGCGCGGGCGTCGAGCTGCCAGAGATCGCCGCGGTAGTCGACTTGCGCCAGCCGCTCCATGCCGACCCGGTCGCTTCGGCCGAACTCGGCGCCGAAGTCGTCGAAGTAGCGCCCGTCGCTGGCCGCGCCGTAGCGCAGGGCGTAGTTGCTGCGCGGGTCGATTCGGCCCCGGTGCTGGGCGTCGATATACCAGCGCTCTTCGCCTTCGAAGCGGTTGTCGCCGGTGCGCCGGCCGCCGTCGTCGGCCAGGTAGCCGCCTTCGACCATGCCTCGGCTTTGACGGGTCAGGTAGCGGTACTCGCCGTTGAGCAAGAGGCCGCGGTCGGTCATGAAGCGCGGGGTGATGGTGGCGTCCTGGTTGGGCGCGATGTTCCAGTAGTAGGGCTGGGCGTAGTCGAGCCCGTTGCTCGAAAAGCCGAGCGTCGGCCACAGAAAGCCGCTCTGGCGGCGGTCGTCGAGGGGAAAGCGCACCCAGGGCCAGTAGAAGACCGGCACGTCCTTGACCTCGAGGCGGGCGTTGCGCGCGGTGCCGAAACCCGCCGCCTGATCGAGGCGGATGTCGCTACTGACGATCTGCCAGGTATTTTCACCCGGGTCGCAGGTAGTGAAGCTAGCGCTGTGCAGCCGGTACTGGTTCTCGCCGGTCTGCTCGAGCTGGCGCGCCTGGCCGCGCAGGTGCGGCTCGTAAAGCACGTAGTGGCTGTCATCAACGGTGGCGCGATCTTCCCCAAGCCATAGCGTGGCGCGCTCGCCGCGCACCAGCGCTTCGCCGTTTCGCAGCGCAAGCGGCCCGGCCGCCTGAACCTGCTCGCGATCCGCCGGTAAAAAGACCTGATTGGCCTGTAGCTCGCTGTCGGCGCGGCGCAGCACCACATCGCCGCGCAGCAGCGCCTCACCGTCCTGAGCGTAGTCGGCTTCGCTGGTTTCCACCGAGAGCGTTTCCGGGTTCTGCTCGGCGGGCAGGCGGTAGCCCGGCATCACGTAGCGCCCGCGGCACAGCTGGCTTGCAGCCTCTTCCGGCCGGTAGGGCTGCCAATCGAGCGCGTCACCGGGCAGAGGCTCGCTCTGCGCCGCCGCCGACGTCGCCGCGAGCGTCACCATGCCCACCAGCGTGTGTCCCGCCAGCGCCGTCCCCGTCAATCGCTTGCCCATGTTCGTTATCCTTGGCATCCAGAATCGGTATTATACAGCTCGCCAGACGGCCGACCAGCAAGGAGCCTCAATGTCCATTTCCAGGACCCGCGCCCTCACCCAGTGGGTGGCCGACACGACCGGCCTAGAACCGGACGCCTTTACCCTCGCCCCGGCCGGGGGCGATGCAAGCTTTCGCCGCTATTTTCGCCTCACCCTGCCAGGCGGCGACACCCAAATTGTCATGGACGCCCCGCCCGAGCAAGAGGACTCCACGAGCTTCGTCGCCATCGGCCGGCGCTGGCGCGCCGCCGGGCTGGCGGTGCCCGCCATCCATCACGCGGATCTGGACGCCGGTTTTCTGCTGCTCGAGGACCTGGGCGATACGCCGCTGCAGGCGCTGTTTCAAAGTAGCGAGCACGCCCGCGCACAAACCCGCCAGGCGCTGGCGCTGGCCGCCTCGCTGCAAAACGCCGCCGATCCCTCGCCGCTGCCCCGCTATGACGCGCCGCTTTTGAACCGCGAGCTTGCGCTCTTTCCCGAGTGGTGCCTCGAGCGCTACCTGGGCCTTGAAACGCCGGCGAGCTTTGCGCCGCTGTGTCGGGATCTGGTCGAGCGGGCGCTTTCCCAGCCGGCGGTCAGTGTACATCGCGATTTCGACGCCATGAACCTCATGCCCCACGCGGGCACGCTCTACATGATCGATTTCCAGGACGCGGTCGCCGGCCCCATCACTTATGATCCGATTTCGATACTGTGCGGGCGCTACTGGCGCTTCGACCCGGCGACGTTCGACGCCCTGGCAGGCGAATTCCACGCCCAGGCACGCCGCGACGGGCGCCTGAGCGCCGAGGTGAGTGAGGCGAGCTTCATCACCCAGTGCCGCGCCATGGCCGCCCAGCGCTCGCTCAAGGTGCTCGGTATCTTCTGCCGCCTAACCTTTCGCGATGAAAAAACCGGCTACCTCGAGCGCCTGCCGCACTTTCTCGACCACCTGGACGACAGCCTGGCGGCGCTTCCCGAGCACGCCGAGTTCGCCCGCTGGTGTCGGCAGACGCTGCGCCCGGCCATCGTCGCCAAGCGCGAGGCAAGCTCATGAAGGCGATGATTCTGGCCGCCGGGCTCGGCACGCGCATGCGCCCGCTGACCGACACCTGCCCCAAGCCGCTTTTGCCGGTTGCCGGCAAGGCGCTGATCGAGCACCACCTGGAGCGCCTCTACCGGGCCGGCGTTCGCGAGGTGGTGATCAACGTAAGCTACCGTGCCAAGCAGATCATGGCAGCACTCGGCGACGGCGCGCGCTTCGGACTTTCGCTCATCTACAGCGTGGAAGAGACGCCGCTGGAGACCGGCGGCGGTATCTTCAAGGCGCTACCGCTTCTTGGCCCGGCGCCCTTTCTGCTGGTCAACGGCGATGTTTGGTGCGAGCGCCTGCCACTTGAAGCGCCGGGTACGGGTACGCTTGCGCATCTGGTGCTGGTGGATAACCCGCCCCAGCACCCCCAGGGCGACTTCTCCCTTCATGAGGGGCGCGCCGGGCTCGATGCTCCGGCGCTTACCTACGCCGGCGTAAGCGTGATCGACCCGGCGCTTTTCAAAGGCTGCTCGCCCGGCGCCTTCGCCCTGGCGCCGCTTTTGAAGGCGGCGATCATTCGCGGCCAGGTCAGCGCCGAGCACTTTCGCGGCCACTGGGTCGATGTCGGCACCCCCGAGCGGCTCGCCGCCCTCGAGCGCCACTTGAACGACACGCCCTCATCCAAGAAGGCGGCGCCCGCAGAAGACGCCATGAGTCTGGCCGAGGATATCGCCCGCACCCCGCTGGTGGCCGTTTACGGCACGCTGAAAAAGGGGCTGGTCAACGCCCATCTGCTGGAGGGCGCCGAGTTCGTAGGCGCGGACACCAGCCGCCTGCTTACCCTTTATGACGTGGGCCCCTACCCCGGCGCCAAGCGCCGCGACTCGCGCGGAATCCTCATCGAGATCTACCGCGTGACCCATGAGCAGCTCGCCCGGCTGGACGTGCTCGAGGATTACCGACTCGAGGCGCCGCTTGAAGGCGAGTACCAGCGTGTCACGCTCGACACTCGCTTCGGCGAGGCCTGGGTGTATCTCTACAACCCGGATATCGCCACTTTCGTCTCGATCGACGAAGGCGGCTGGCCGTTAACACGCTAGCCTGCTTTCAAGGCGTGCGTGTTATGCTGCGCGCCACCGAGAATGAATTGAACCACTCAAAGAGGAGAGCCGCGTGAAAGCACGGGTGAAGTGGACAGACGGGCGCCAGTTCGTGGCGGAGTCGGGCAGCGGCCATAGCGTGGTGATCGACGGGCCGCCGGATCACGGCGGGCGCAACACCGGGCCGCGCCCGATGGAAATGCTGTTGATGGGCATGGGCAGCTGCACGGCATTTGATGTGCTCAACATTCTCGACAAGGCGCGGGCCGATGTCACCGACTGCGTGGCCGAGATCGACGCCGAGCGCGCCGACGAAGTGCCGGCAATCTTCACCAAAATCCACGTGCACTTCGTGGTCACCGGGCGAAACCTCAAGGAAAAACAGGTGCAGCGCGCCGTCGAGCTCTCCGCCGACAAGTACTGCAGCGCCTCGATCAT
This sequence comes from Halomonas sp. HNIBRBA4712, assembly GCF_043558675.1. Classification (NCBI taxonomy): domain Bacteria; kingdom Pseudomonadati; phylum Pseudomonadota; class Gammaproteobacteria; order Oceanospirillales; family Halomonadaceae; genus Halomonas; species Halomonas sp. HNIBRBA4712. Next base: position 339,588 of record NZ_JBIFXR010000003.1, read on the forward strand.
GCTGGTGAAAGGCGGCGTCGAGATCAGCCACTCCTTCGAGATCAAGGAGACCGGCACGCAATAAAAACCGCGCGGCGGTATGCAAGCCAAAGGCCGGGCGGGCATAATACGCCCGCCCGGCCTTTCGGGCTGCATGTCTGTCAAACCATGAACTTGGAAGCATGCATTTAGAACCATGTACGGATCAGGTTCCGACGCTGGCTCGTCGGGGTGTTTTCACTGCTATCAGGGGGCGCGGAATTGTCTGATAATCTCCGACTCCACGGGTTTAACAACCTCACCAGCTCGTTAAGCTTCAATATTTACGATATCTGCTACGCCAAGACCGAAGAGCAGCGCAGCGCCTATATCGACTATATCGATGAGCTTTATAACGCCGAGCGTCTTACCCAGATTCTCAAGGATGTGACCAATATCATCGGCGCGCACGTGCTCAACATTGCGCGTCAGGATTACGAGCCCCACGGCGCGAGCGTGACCATCCTGATCGCCGAGCACGAGCTCGACGAGCCGGTAGCCCAGACCACACCCGGCCCCGGCCCCTTGCCGGAAACCGTGGTCGCGCACCTGGACAAGAGCCACGTCACGGTGCACAGCTACCCGGAATCCCACCCGGACAACGGCATCAGCACGTTTCGCCTCGACATCGACGTGTCGACCTGCGGTCACATCAGCCCACTCAAGGCGCTGAACTACCTGATCCACAGCTTCGATTCCGACATCGTCACCATGGACTACCGGGTGCGCGGTTTTACTCGGGACGTGAACGGCAAGAAGCTCTTCATCGACCACGAGATCGCCTCGATCCAGGACTATCTCGCCGAGGATACCAAGCAGGCGTATCAGATGATGGATGTGAACGTGTATCAGGACAACATGTTCCACACCAAGATGCTGCTCAAGGATTTCGAACTCGACAACTACCTGTTCGGCACCTCGCGGCGCGACATCACCTTCGAAGAGGCGCGCGACATCGAAAGCCGCCTGCGCAAGGAAATGCTGGAGATCTTCTACTCGCGTAATCTCGATTGATCATCAAACGATCGAACACAAAAAAGCCGACGCATAGACGTCGGCTTTTTTTATGGCTGTCCCGTAAATCTACTGTGGGAGGCCGCTTCAGCGGGCGAATGGCGCCGTCAGGCGCCTTGGCCAAGCCACCAGTCGCGAGCTGAAGCTCCCTCCCACAAGTGTTAGCCCTGTTTAACGGACTACAGCCAAGCACTTACGGCGGCTTCTCTTATGGGCTAGTAAATCTTCTCCTCGCCTTCCGGGCGCGTCTTGAAGCGTCGGTGCAGCCACAGGTACTGCTCCGGGTGCTTACGGATCGCCCGCTCGATGAACTGGTTCACCCGGGTGGCGTCCTCGACTTCATCCTTGCTCGGGAAGTTCTCGAAGGCGGGCAGGCACTCGATGGTGTAGGTGCGGTTGTCCGGGTTGCGGTGGAACATTAGCGGCACCACCGGTGCGCCGGTCATGCGCGCGATCTTCGAGGTCAAGCGGATGGTCGCCGCCTGCTGACCGAACAGCGGCGCGAACACGCTGACGTCGCGGCCGAAGTCCTGGTCCGGCGAGTACCAGACGATGTGCCCCGCCTTGATCCGGCGCACCACACCGCGCAAATCGTGGCGGTCGATCGCCTGGCCGAAGATGCGCGAGCGCGCTCGGGTCATGAAGCGCTCGAACAGCGGATTGTTGTGTGGGCGGTAAACAACGTCCGCGGGAAAGAACAGCGAGTGCAGCGCCCCGCCAAGATCCAGCGTCGAAAAGTGAATACCCACCACCAGCACGCCCTTACCCTGGGCTTTGGCGCGGGCCAAGTGCTCCTCGCCGTTGTAGGCCACCCGGTGGCGAAAGCCCTCGGCGCGCCGGCACCAGGCGGTGGCGGTTTCGACCAGCCCGATGCCGTTGGCGATGAACGTCTCTTTCACCAGCTGGCGCTGAGCCTCGACGCTTTTTTCGGGAAAACAGAGCGCGATATTGGTCGCGGTGATACGCCGCCGGCGTTTGGTCAGCGACCAGGCGAGCAGCCCGATGAGTCGGCCGATACCGAGTTTCAGCCGCCAGGGCAGCCAGGCCACAAGATACATCGCGCCGATGGCAAGCCAGGTCGGCCAGTAGCGCGGGTGAACGAACGAACGGGGAAAGGGTTTCTTCGACATTCCGATACCGTTGATTAGGCGCCGCTGTAAAGGCGCGGCACGCGGGGCAGTACCCCGGTCAAAAGGGTATAGCTGATGGCGTCGCAGTAGCGCGCCACCTCGTCGACGCCAAGGTGTGCGCCGCTTTCGCTCTGGCCCCAGAGCGTCACCTCGCTGCCGATGGCTGCACTTGTCACGTCGGTCACGTCCACCGTAAGCATGTCCATCGACACCCGCCCGACCAGCGGGCAGCGCTGGCCGTTGACCAGCACGGGCGTGCCGTCGACGGCGTGGCGGTCGACGCCGTCGCCGTAGCCCGCCGCCACCACGGCAATCCTCGAGTGCCGGGCCGCGCGCCAGCGCCCGCCGTAGCCCACCGGCTCGCCGGCGGCGATCTCGCGCAGCGCGATGATTTCCGAGCGCAGGCTCATCACCGGGCGTAGCTCGCGGGTGATGGCGTTGTCGACTTCGAGCGGGTTGCTGCCATAGAGCATCACCCCGGGCCGGTTCCAGGCGCCGTGGGCGGCGGGGTAAGCGAGCGTGGCCGGCGAGTTGGCCAGACACAGCGGCGCATCGAGCGTCTCGCCAAGCGCTGTAATGCGGGCAAGCTGGCGCTCGAAATAGCCGCTGTCACCGGCGTCGGCGGTGGCGAAGTGGCTCATCAGGTGAAGCTCGCCTACGCCGGGCGCAGTTTTGAGCCTTTGCCAGATGGCCGCCACGCGCTCGGGCGCGAAGCCCAGCCGGTGCATGCCGGAGTCGACCTTGAGCCAGACCGGAATCGGCGTTTGCGGCCTGAACGCCTCGAGCGCCTCGACCTGCCACTCGCTGTGAACGCTTACCCAGAAGCCCCGGGCGTCGACGAGCGCAAGCTCATCGGCGTCGAAAAAACCCTCGAGCAGCACGATGGGCGCGGTGATGCCGCCTTCGCGCAGAACGAGCGCCTCCTCGATACACGCCACCGCCAGCGCGGGTGCCAAGGGCTCCAGCGCTTTCGCGCAGGCGAGCGCGCCGTGGCCGTAAGCGTTGGCCTTGATCACCGCCACCGACTGGCTACGGGGGGCGCAGGCAGTGGCCACGCGGTAGTTGTGACGCAGCGCGTCGAGATCGATATGGGCCGCAAGCGGACGCATGGTGGTTCTCACTTACCCGGCGCTTTCGGGAACGCGGGCGTCATTCGGATATAAAAAAGCCCAACGTCGTGGGCCGGGTTACGTACTTGAATGTCGACGCACCGGGCGTGCCCGGTGCGTCGCGGCTTGCCTTGGGCAAGTCTCGCTGAGCCAGCGGCTTAGCTCTCGAAAATGGCGTCGAGAGAGAGGCCCTGCTTTTCCAGCGCGCGGCGAAGCTTCTTTAGCGCTTCGACCTGGATCTGGCGAACCCGCTCGCGGGTCAGGCCGATTTCAGCGCCGACTTCCTCGAGGGTCGCCGACTCGTGGCCGCGAAGGCCAAAGCGACGAACCACGACTTCGCGCTGCTTTTCGCTGAGCTCGTCGAGCCAGTGATCCACGTGCTCGCGCACGTCACCGTCGACCAGCAGCGATTCCGGGCCGGAGACGTCGTCGTCGGCCAGGGTATCGATCAAGGGCTTGTCGCTTTCGCCGCCCATGGGGTAGTCCACCGACGACACGCGCTCGTTGAGCCCCAGCATTTTCTTGACCGTCTCCACCGGCTTGTCGAGATGTTCGGCGATCTCTTCGGCGGTGGCCTCGTGGTCGAGTTTTTGCGTCAGCTCGCGGGCGGCGCGCAGGTAGATGTTGAGTTCCTTGACCACGTGAATCGGCAGACGAATGGTCCGGGTCTGGTTCATCAGCGCCCGTTCGATCGTCTGGCGAATCCACCAGGTGGCGTAGGTCGAAAAGCGAAAGCCGCGCTCGGGGTCGAATTTCTCGACCGCGCGAATCAGGCCCAGGTTACCCTCTTCGATCAGATCGAGCAGGGTCAAACCGCGGTTGAGATAGCGTCTGGCGATCTTCACCACCAGGCGCAGGTTGGATTCGATCATTCGCGAGCGACCCATCGGGTCACCCTTGCGCGCCAGACGGCCGTAGTAGACCTCCTCCTCGGGCGTCAGCAGCGGCGAAAAACCGATCTCGTTGAGATAGATTTGCGTAGCGTCCAAACTCTGGGTCGACTGTCGATCTTCGCGCCCCAGTGCTTTTTCGAAGGCATCCTCTTCCTCGTTTGCGCTGTCGTCGGCGTCGTCTAGCGCCTCTTCCACCGTATCAAGGTCAACCTCCTGCAGATCCTTCTCCAGCATACTCATGGTCTTACCCCCGTTGTCTTGCCTAACCGCCATGTAAAAAAGTGTAGGTGGTCGTACTGTGTGTACGCGCTCACCGTTATTGTTATATGACGCCCTTATCAAGCTATCGGGACCCCAGGGCGCTCTGCGCTCTGGCCAAGCCGTCTAACGAGCGTACGTTAGCGCGATGGTAAAAAGTCCAAGGGGTTTTCGGGCTGGCCGTCACGGCGCACCTCGAAATGCAGTTTGACGCTGTCGCTGTCGCTATCGCCCATCGTGGCAATGACTTCTCCCGCTTCGACCACGTCGTTTTCGCTGACGCGCAAACTGTCGTTGTGCGCGTAGGCGCTAAGGAACTGGTCGTTGTGTTTGAGTAGAATGAGATTGCCGTAGCCTCGCACACCGCTGCCGGCGTAAACCACGATGCCCGGCCCCGCGGCTCTTACAGGTTGCCCCTTTTGTCCGCTGATATCAATGCCGGCGGTGATGGTACCGCCTTCACCGAAGGCACCGGTTACCTGGCCATCCGTCGGCCAGCGCCAGTTGATGGTCTCGGCCGGCGTGAAGGTGCGATCGGAGCGATCCGGCTGTGCCGGTGGCTGCTGCGCCGTGGCGGTGGGTTCCGGTTCCGGCTCTGACTGTGGTTCGGGTTCGGGTGCAGGCTCGGGCTCCGGTTCCGGCGTCACGGTCTGGGCGGGCTCCTCGACGGCCGGCGTGGGCTCTGGCGCCTGGGCGGTGTCGCCGCTTTGCGCGTCGTCCTGGCGCTCGCTGCGCTCGGCGCTGATGCGCTGGTTGCGCTCGATGGCGCTTTCGTCCGGCAGCAGCCAGTCCATCTGCTGATCGCCGCTCTGGTTGGCGGCCACGCTCTGCGCCCCCTGATTGCCCGTACCCGCCTGCGAGGCACCAAGGCCCGTACCCGCCTGCGAGGCACCAAGGCCCGTAGCGACCGCCCCGCTTGGGCGCGGCTGGCCTTGCGGGTTCGCGCTGGCCTGGTTTGAGCCGGCATTCGAGGTGCTACTCGCGCCTTCACGCAGCGTAATGGTCTGGCCCGGCTGGATCTGATAGGGCGGCGCGATATTGTTCATCGCCGCCAGCTCCCGGTAGTCCAGACCGTGTTGCCAGGCGATCCCGTAGAGCGTATCCCCCGGTGAAACGGTGTATTGAGGCGAGCTTTCCACCGCGCGGCGCGCTTCGCTCAAATCCCGGACCTGGGGAGAGTGTGACGGCTGGTTCGCGCAGCCGCTGATGGCCAGCGCCATCAAGGAAAATGTAAAAACCTTACGCATGCAAACCCTACTCCTTTTCAACGCCGCGCGCGTTATGTCGAACTGCGGGGCCCTTGGCCGCACGCTGGTTGAGTAATACTACCAGACACGCGCCGACGAGCATGAGCGCCACCACGGCTACCACCTGGGCGCTGCCGCCGGTCAGCGCGGCGTAGTCGCCGGGCAGCAGGTAGCGGTGCGCCAGCGGGATGACCTGCCCATCGGGACCCATTTGATAGCCGAGAAGTTCGCGCCAGGGCCAGAGCACCGGCAGCGAGCCGACGATGAACCCCAAAAGCAGCTGCATCGTGGCGTTGTGGTAGCGGCTCAGAAGCCACCAGAGAAACCGCGAAAAGAGCATGAGACCCACCAGGCAGCCCATGCCAAACAGCATGATAATACCGAAGTCGAGGCTTTTGATAGCCCCCATGATGGTGCCGTAAAGCCCCATGGTCAGCAGCAGAAAACTCCCCGACACGCCAGGCAGAAGCATCGCGCTGATGGCGATCGCTCCAGCCACGGCGACGATCAGCGCCTCGTTGCCGATCAACAGAATCAGCGGCATCAGCCCCGGCAGCGCCTGGGCGAGCAGCAGCCCCAGCACCAGCGGCAGCACGTACCAGAGCCGCCAGCGTCCGCTGGCGCGGCCCACTACCAGCGCCGAGGCGGCCACGAGCCCGAAGAAGAAGCCGTCGAGCAACAGCGGATGCGCCTGCATCATCCAGAGCGCCACGTGGGCCACGCTGACGAGACTCACCGCAATACCGGCCAGAAGCGGCGCTAGAAAGGCGATGTTCAGGTGCGTGAAAAGCCCGCGCCAGCCGCCCTGGCGCCAGGCGGGCCAGGCGCTGGGGCCGAACTGCTTGATCGTATGGATCAGCTCTTCGTAGATACCGGTAATGAAGGCGATCGTGCCTCCGGAAACGCCGGGCACCGCGTCGGCGGCGCCCATGCCGGCGCCTTTCAAGAATACGCCCAAGCGTCGATGCTTCAATCCACCACTCCTTGCAATAATGGAACAAAGCGCACCGGCTCCAGGCGGCGTTTCTCGAACGCCCCGCCGATACGTTTGACCTGAGTTAGCCACTGGCTGCCGTCCGGCGCTTCCAGCGGCGCTATCAATACCCCGTCGCGACAAAGCTGCTCGAGAAGCGCCTCGGGCAGCGTCTGCGCACAGGCGGTCAGCAAAATCACGTCGAACCGGCCGCTGCCGGGCCAGCCCTCACCGCCATCGCCCACCGCCAGATGCGCCGGTGCGTCCAGGTGCCAGAGCCGGTCCGCGGCGCGTCGGGCGAGCGTGGCGATCCGCTCGACCGAGTAGAGCCTTGGCACCAGCCGCGCCAGAATCAGCGCCTGATACCCGGAGCCTGTGCCCACTTCGAGCACCCGCTCAGGGTTTGCCTTGAGCACCAGCTCAGTCATGCGCGCAACGACCAGCGGCTGGGATAGCGTCTGACCGAAACCGATCGGCAGCGACGTATCCTCGTAGGCGCGGTGCGCCAGCGCCTCATCGACGAACAGATGGCGCGGCTCCGACGCCATCGTCTCGAGCACGCGGGTATCCGTGATCCCCTGGTCGATCAAGCGCTCGACCATGCGATCACGCGTGCGCTGGGAGGTCATCCCACGCCCTAGCCGCTCGCCGAGTGAGAGCTCAGGCAAACGCATCCAGCCAGGCCTGTACGTCGTCGCGAGCCGGATGGCGCGTGAGATCAGTCTGAAGCGGCGTGATCGAGACAAACCCCGCGCTGATCGCGGCGAAATCGGTATCCTCGCCGTCGTCGGCGTTGGCCGCCTGGGGCGCGATCCAGTAGCGAGTGCGCCCGCGCGGGTCCTTGATCGGCACCGCCTTCTCCGCCGGACCGCGATAGCCAAGCCGGGTGACCCGCACGCCCTTGATCGCCTCCCAGGGTAAGTCCGGGACGTTGACGTTCAACAGCGTACGCGGCGGCAGTGACAGGTTCTCGGCGGCGCCGACGAGCGTGGCCGCCACCCGCGCGGCGCTGTCGAAATGGCGCTCGCCGCAAAGCGACATGGCGATCGCGCTCATGCCCAGGTTGCGCCCTTCCATCGCTGCCGCCACCGTGCCGGAGTAGAGCACGTCGTCGCCCAGGTTGCTACCGTGATTGATGCCGGCGATCACCAGGTCCGGGCGCTCGTCCCAGACGCCGTTCACACCGAGATAGACACAGTCTGCCGGGGTGCCGTCGACACTATAAAAGCCGTTATCCAGCGCCGTCAGCGACAGCGGCCGCGAAAGCGTCAGCGAGTTGCTCGCCCCGCTGCGGTCGCGATCCGGCGCTACCACGCGCAGGTGGGCGTACTCGGCGAGGCCGTCGTGCAGCGCGCGCAGCCCCGGCGCGTAGACGCCGTCGTCGTTGGATAAAAGCAGTCGTCGCATGGGCCTCTCCCTGGGCGCTTTAGCGCGTGGTCAATCGAAATCCGGGTGCGTAATCAGCTCGCGCAGCACCGCGGTGGCGAAGCTGCCTCGCGGCAGCGAAAATTCGAGCACGACCGAATGCGCCTCGCGCGACAAGCATGGCTCGGTCAGCCGCGCTCTCAACGCCCGCAGGTGGCGCTTCGCCCCGGCGCGCACAAGACCCTCGCAAAGTGCCGAATGGCGGGCGCGTAGCGCAGCGTCCAACTGCGCGGTACGGCTCTCTGACCCGTTTTCATCCGCCCCGTTTACCGGTATACCCCAGAGCGGGCCGGTTGGATGCAAATCGAGCGCGCGAGCCCGTGATAAAAGCGTCTCATCGACCGCCTCGATGGCGAACACGCTCTGGGTGCCGTCGAGCATCAGCGTGTCGCCGGGTAGCGGCAGCGCCCAGCTAGCGTCATGCACGCGCGCGCCCAGCCACTCATTGAACAGGAAGCTGCGCGCAGTGGAAAGCAGCATCCCCTGGCGGTCGTCGCGCTTGCGCCAGCCTTTTTCCAGTACCGCGCGCGCCTTGTCGAGATTGCGCCCCTGAAGGCCGAAGCGCTGGGGACCGAAGTAGTTGGCCACGCCCTCGTCGCACAGCGCCTCCCAGCGCGTTATCAGCGCCTCAGAGCCAACGGCCTCGCCGCGCAGGCGCAGGCGAAAGCGGTTGGTGCGGTGAACACCGCGCTTGAGCTTGCGCGGATGGCGCCCGCGTTCGAGCACGACCACGCCCAGAGCGGCCAGTCGCTCGTCGAGCGCGGCGGGCGCTTCCCGCCCGGGCAGGTGAACGCTGAGCCACTGGCGCGTCACCGCGAGCTTGTCCTTCATACCCGAATAGCCGATCGCCCGCGGGCTTACCTCGCACAGGCGGCCAAGCGCTCTGACCACCTCGAGGGTGGTCTGGCCGCGCTTTTCGATACGCAGCCACAGGTGCTCGCCTTCACCCTGCGGGGTGAAGTCCAGCTGCTCGTCGACGAAAAAGTCCTCTGGCGCTTCGCGGTAGCGCCCCGGCGGGCGCGGGCTAAAGCGCTCGTCAAGCGCTCGGGGCCAGTCGGGCAGTCCACTCATTGCCGCGCTCGTGGAGTGAGCAGCACCACCGCCTCGGCGGCGATGCCTTCACCACGCCCGGTAAAGCCGAGCCGCTCGGTAGTGGTCGCCTTGACGTTGACCTGGTCAAGCGCCACCCCCAGATCCCGTGCGATGACCTGGCGCATGGCGTCGATGTGCGGCGCCATTTTCGGCGCCTGGGCCATGATCGTGGCGTCCAGGTTGCCCAGGGCGTAGCCCGCTTCGCTGACCAGCCCCATTACGTGGCGCAGAAGCGCGCGGCTGTCCGCGCCTTTCCACTGCGGGTCGGTGTCCGGAAAGTGGTGGCCGATATCGCCAAGCGCACAGGCGCCGAGCAGCGCGTCGCTGATCGCGTGCAGCAGTACGTCGCCGTCGGAATGGGCAACGAAGCCCTGCTCGAAGGCGAGTTTGACGCCGCCGATCATCAGATGATCGCCGGGGCCGAAGCGGTGTACGTCGAATCCATGACCAATTCGCATTGCAGCTACTCTTCGCTATTGCCCGCCTGCAGCGCCAGAATGGCCGCCGCGAGGGCGAGATCGTCGGGATGGGTGATCTTGAGGTTGTCGCGCCGCGCGCTGACAAGTTTGGGCGCATGCCCCAGCGCCTCGACGGCGGAGGCTTCGTCGGTGACCGTCACGCCGTGCTTCACGGCGTTTGAAAGCGCGCGCGCCAGAAGCGAAAAACGAAACCCCTGGGGCGTCAGCGCGTGCCAGAGCCCGTCGCGCGGTTCGGTGCGCGCGCAAAGGCCGGCGGCGCTTTCACGCTTCATGGTATCGGCCACCGGCATCGCCAGCAGCGCCCCGCCTGGGTGCGCGGTCGCGGCGTCAAAAAGCGCGCGCAGATCCGCCACGCTCACACACGGCCTGGCGACGTCGTGCACCAGTACGAGATCGTCGTCGCGGGCGTCGATGGCGGCCAGCGCGTTTTGCACGCTCTGCATGCGCTCGGCGCCGCCGTCGACGCGCTGCCACTGGGCGAACGGCACCCAGGCGGGATCGAACCAGCGATCGTCGGCATCGAGACAGAGCGCCAGCCGGGCCTCGGGAAAGGCGCGGTGAAGCCGCGCCAGGGTATGAAAAAGTACCGGGCGTGCGCCGATCGACAGGTACTGCTTGGGGCGGTCGGCGCCCATGCGACGGCCCTGGCCCGCCGCCGGCACCACCAGCCAGAGCCGCTCACTCATCCGGCGCCTCCGGCGTGACGGCGGCGGGCTTGATCGCAAGCGTGGCGTTGAGCCCGATCAGCTCGTTTTCGATCGCCACCCCGGGTACCCAGAAAAACTGCTCGTCGCTTCGCACCATGCCCATGTCGCTGCGGGCACGCTCTTCGATGGCATCCAGACCGGTCTTTAGGTCGGTCACCTCGGCGGCAAGGCGTGCGTTGCGCTCGCGCATCGGCGCGTTGGCGGCTTCCTGAACCGCCACGCGCTGCTCGACGCGCTGCAAATCCTGCCAGCCACCGCTGCCGAGCCACAGCTGATACTGCAATAATCCCAGAACGCCCAGCAGGGCGATGACCAGCCAACGATGCATCTGAAGTTCCTGTTCTCGAGTGCGCACGCTTTGGGTATGAACGGCGCGCATTATGCCAGCTAGCGCGCAAGGCGGCGAGCCGTGTTCAGGTGTCGTCCAGGGTTTTGAACGGCAGCGCGTCGCGCGCCGCAGCCCGGTAGGCGCGCACGTGCTCGCCTTCTCGCGCGCAGAACTCGGCAACGCCAGCGGCGAGCCCCGGGTGGGCCAGGTAGTGCAGCGAGCGCGTTGCGGTGGGCGCGAAGCCGCGCACCAGCTTGTGCTCCCCCTGGGTGCCGGGGTCGAAAAGCGTCAAGCCCCGTTCGAGGCAGTACTCGATGCCCTGGTAGTAGCACGCCTCGAAGTGCAGGCAGTCAGCCATCACTTCACTACCCCAATAGCGCCCGTAGAGCGTGGTGGCGCCGCGAAAGTAGAGTGCGGCTGCGACCGGGCGGTCGTCGAGCCGCGCCTGCACCAGCATCAGCGCCTCGGGCATATCGCGCAAAAGCGCCTGGAAAAACGCCTCGTTGAGGTAGGGCGGACGGCCGCGCTCATGATAGGTGATCGTATAGCAGCGGAAAAAGTGCGCCATGGCCGCCGTATCGATCGCCTCGCCTTCCAGCCGCTCGAGGGTGATACCCTGCTCGGCCACGATACGCCGCTCGCGCTTGATCGTCTTGCGCCGCTTGGCCGTGAGCCGGGCGAGAAAACCGTCGAAATCGCCGAAGCGCTGGTCGCGCCACTGAAACTGCACGCCGTGACGAATGATCAGCTCCGGGCACTGCGCCTGCCAGGCATCGACATCGGCGTCCTGGGCAAACAGCAGGTGCCAGCTCGAAAGGCCCAGCGCTTCGCACTGCTCTCGAAAGCCCTTTGCCAGCAGCGCGTAAGCGCTTTTGGCGTCGATGTCGCTTGCGATCAACGTGCGCTGGCCCGGCACCGGCGTGAAGGGTATGGCGCTAAGCGCCTTGGGGTAGTAGTCGCCGCCGGCGCGCTCGAAGGCCTCGGCCCAGCCCCAGTCGAACACGTACTCGCCGCTCGAGTGGCTTTTTAGATACAGTGGCATTGCCGCCACCAGCCGCTCGCCCTGCCAGACACTCAGGTGGCGCGGCTGCCAGCCGGTAGCCGCACTGGCCGAACCGCTTCGCTCCAGCGCCGCCAGAAAGGCGTGGCGCAAGAAGGGCTGCTCGCGGCTGACCAGCGCGTTCCAGGCCGGCGCGGCCACGCTATCGATGGATGAAAGCGTGGCCAGTGTGAGCGGCGGTGACGATAGGCCATCGTGCATGAGCACCTCGGATTGTAGCGTGGGCATTGGCTTACTCGAGTATCGCGCAATCCCCGGTTCACTAGAACCCGAACGCGGCATTTCGAGCACGGAGATAAAAAAATGTCGATTCCGCGCTGACACATTAAAGCCTGGACGAAAGCGTCCGATAAATAACAGGTTGGCCCACTTTCGAGACCCTTATGCAAGCTGCCGATCTACCCGATACCGAAACGCTGCGACTGGCGGCTCTGCACAGCCTGGAAGTACTGGACACACCGCCGGACGAAGCGTTCGAGCAGCTCGCCGAGCTTGCTCGCGATATTTTCGAGGTACCCATCGCGCTGGTGTCGCTGGTGGATGAACATCGGCAGTGGTTCAAATCGCACCTTGGGCTCGACGCCTGCGAAACCCACCGGGATTTCTCCTTTTGCGCCCACGCCGTTTATCAGGGCAAGGCGCTGGTCATCGAGGATACGTTCAAGGACCTGCGCTTTGCCGACAACCCGCTGGTGCTGGGTGACCCGCACATTCGCTTTTACGCCGGCTATCCGCTGCGCCCGGTCGATGACCAGATCATCGGCACGCTGTGTATCATCGACCGCGCGCCGCGCCACTTCACCGAACGCGAGCATCGGCTGCTGGAGAGGCTGGCCGCCCAGGTCGAGGCGCTGTTTCGTCAACACAAGCGCGAAACCGAGCTTTTACGCACCGCCGAGCGCTTCGAAGCGCTGTTCAGTAAAAGCGCGACGGCCAAGATCCGTATCGGCCGCGACGGGCTCATCACCGCAATCAACCCCTTCGCGCTGCGCCTTTTGGGCTACGAGGCCGAGGAGCTGATCGGGCGCAATATCGCGGTGCTGACCCCGCCCGAGATCGCGGCCGGGCACGACCGCTTCATCGAGCGCTACCTGGCCGGCGGCGAGCCCACGGTGATCGGGCGCGGGCGCGAAGTCGAGGCGCTGCATAAAAAGGGCTTTCGCGTGCCGGTTCACCTGGCGATCAACGCGATTCACGATACCCACGACAACGTCGTCGAGTTTCTCGGTGTGTTGACCGACCTGACCAGCATCTACGCCGCCAATCGTCGCATTGTGAAAGAACAGGGCCTTTTGAAGGTGCTGCACCAGGGCATCACCGACTACCAGGCGCTGATGTCCGGTGAGGGGCTCTGGGAATTTCTGATGGAGGCGCTCAAGGAACTCACCGACAGCGACTACGCGCTGATCGGCGAGGTGCTGCCCACCGACACCACCAACGCGCTCAAGATTCACGCCATCACCGATCTCTCCTGGAGCGAAAGCTCGCATCAATTGATGGACCGATTGCGCCGCGGCGACATGATGCTGACCAACGCCGACACGCTGCTTGGCCGGGTGTTCGCCCATGGCGAAGTGGTGATGACCGACGACGTCTACGGCCATCGAAGCAAGGGCGGTTTTCCGCACGGCCATCCACGGCTGGATAACTATCTGGGCGTGCCGATCCTGAGCGACGACGTGGTGATCGGCATGTTCGCCATCGCCAACAGCAAACAGCCGCTCAACCAGGCGCTGATCGACTGGCTGCAGCCGTTCACCGATACCTGTGCACTACTGATCAACCTGTACCGGCAGATGGCCGAGCGCGAGCAGGTAGCGAAGGCGCTCGCTGCCGCCCGCGACCAGGCCGAAGAAGCCAATCAGGCCAAGAGCGAGTTTCTATCATCGATGAGCCACGAGCTTCGCACTCCGCTCAACGCCATCATCGGCTTCGCTCAACTGCTGGAGAAAGGCCGACGTGACCCGCTCAGCGAAAAGCAGCTGCGCCAGGTCCAGCAGATCGAAAAAAGCGGCCAGCACCTGCTGGGCTTGATCAACGAAATTCTCGATCTGGCGCGGATCGAATCCGGCTACCTGGCGCTGTCGCTGGAGCCGATCTCGGTCGAGGAAGTGCTCGACGACGCCTGCGCCACCCTCGAGGCCAACGTCGAAGCGGCTGGGATGAGGCTCAAACGTGCGCCGCTCGCGGCGAAGTGGCAGGTGCTGGCGGACTACACCCGCACCAAGCAGGTACTGTTGAACCTGCTCTCCAACGCGATCAAGTACAACTGCGCTCGCGGCGTGATCGAGATTGGCGTCGTCCCGGAGGGCGATGCCCTGAAAATCAGCGTGACGGATACCGGCCCTGGTATCGCCCGCGAGCGCCAGAGCGAGCTCTTCGAGCCGTTCAACCGGCTGGACGCGGAGCACGGCTCTATCGAAGGCACCGGCATCGGGCTTGCCATCACGCGCAAGCTGGTGCTGCGTATGCAGGGCCACATCGGCGTCGAAAGCGCGCCGGGCCTGGGCGCTACCTTCTGGTTCACGCTGCCGCAAACCGAGGCCCGCCTCGAGCATCGGGCCTCCGGCGATGGCAGCCCCCGGCTCAGCGCGGGTTCACGGCGCAAGAAAGTCCTCTACGTCGAGGACAACCCGGCCAATCAGCGGCTAATGCAGGAGATCATTGAGGAGCTCGAGACGGTGGAGCTCGAGGTCGTGTCGAGCGCCGAGCTGGCTCTCGAAATCCTGCGCCACGCAAGGCCGGATTTGATCATTCTGGACATCGACCTGCCGGGCATGAACGGCTTTCAGGCGCTCCAGACACTGCGCCAGAATCCGATGCTCGATGGGCTCAGAGTGCTGGCGCTGTCGGCCAACGCCACCCCCCAGGATATAGAGAAAGGGCGCGCCGCGGGGTTCGACGAGTACCTCACCAAACCGCTGGATATCGATAAACTCACCAAAGTGCTCGAGGAGCATCTTCACGTAGTGCCGGGAGTGACCCCATGAAGTTTGCCCGCCAACACCTGCTGGTCGTGGATGACAACCCGGTCAACGTCGAGCTTTTGCTCGACGTGCTGGATGATCACGGCTTCGACAACGCCCACGGCTTGAGCGATTCGCGCCGTGTGCTCGAGCACTGTCGGGCACAGCGCCCGGACCTGATTCTGCTCGATATCCGCATGCCCCATCTGGACGGCTACGCGGTCATGGAGGCGCTCGTTGCAGCGTTCGGCGACGCGGCGCCGCCGGTCATCGTACTCACCGCCCAGATCGACGACGAAACCCGCCGCCGCGCTCAGCGCATGGGCGTGCGGGACTTCATCACCAAGCCTTTCAAGTACGACGATGTGATCCAGCGCATTCTCAATGCACTCGAACTCGAGCACCGCTACCAGCTGCGTACCCGCCAGGCCCACAGCTTCGAGGATCTGGCCGAAAAGCGCTGGCAGGATCTCGACCAGCTCTCGCGCACCGACACCATCACCCAGTTGCCCAACCGCCGAGCGATGACCCAGGCGCTTCAGAGCGCCTCCGACGCCTGCGCGCCGACCGGCCTTTTGTTCATCGCCATCGACCAGCTCGACGAGGTGGTGCGCTTTCACGGCTACGCCACTGCCGACAAGCTCATGTTCCATGTCAGCCGACAGTTAAACGAACGTTTGGACGATGCGGCAACGCTTGGCATGTGGGGCGGCAGCGAGCTTCTGGTCATGCTGCCCGAGGCCCGACTCGAAAAACTGATCAATCAAGCGTTTCGGCTGGTGGAGTGTTTCGATCAGGATCAGACGCTCGGCGATCTGCTGCTGCCCTTGAACGTACGTATCGGTATCAGCAGCACCAATGAGCCCTTCGACCCGGAGCGGCTGGTGCATATGGCGGCGCTGGCGCTGCCGCAGCAAAACGGCCCGCTGCGGGTGCAAAGCTACAACGAGGAGCTGGAAACCCTGCAGCGCCAGCGCCTGCATCTGCAGCAATCGATACGTGGCGCCACCGAGCGTGGCGAGATGTGCCTGGCCTTCCAGCCCAAGATTTCGCTGGCCGATGGCCAGGTGCTCGGCGCCGAGGCGCTGCTGCGCTGGGATCATCCGACCCTTGGCCGGGTGTCGCCGGCGGAGTTCATTCCGCTGGCCGAGGCGAGCGGCGACATTCTCGCCATCGGCGAGTGGGTGATCGAGCAGGCGCTTGCCCATATCGTCGACTGGCGCGAAAAGGGGCTTCTGGACGACAGGTTTCATATCGCGGTCAACGTCGCGGCGCGCCAGCTCGCCAAGCGCGACTTCGCCGAGCGCCTGCTCGAAACGATCAAGGCGCGCGGCGTACCGCCGCGGTTCTTCTCGCTGGAGGTGACCGAGTCCGGCCTTTTGAGCGACATTCAGAACGCCCGGGCGCAGCTTGCAAGGCTTGCCGAGTTCAACATCGCCGTGGCGATCGACGATTTCGGCACCGGCCAGTCGTCGCTTGCTTACATCAAGACCCTGCCCTTCTCGACGCTGAAGATCGACCGCGCCTTCGTCATGGATCTCGAGGATATGGAGGTCGACCGCCACCTGGCGCTGGCGATTACCCGCCTAGCCCACGGCGTGGGGTGCGACGTGGTCGCCGAGGGGATCGAAACCAAAGCCCAGGCAGATTACCTGCGCTCCATTGGTTGTGAGGCGGCGCAGGGGTATTATTACGCACGTCCGCTGCCCGCCGAAGAGTTCCAAACGTGGTGCGAGCAGCACAGCGCCCGTTTATCTTCGACCAACGTTCTGGAACCCTCATGGCCCACGACCTCCTCGACCGCCTACGCGAACGGCTCAACGAACTAAACCGCTCGGAGTTCAAGGTGGCCAACGTCATCATGGACGACCCGGTGGCCGCCACGAGCCTGAGCATCGCGAGCCTGGCCCAGGCGGCGGGGGTGAGCGAGCCCACCGTCAACCGGTTTTGTCGCAACTTCGGCGCCAAGGGGTATCCGGATTTCAAGATCAAGCTGGCCCAGAGCCTGGCCGGCGGCACGCCCTACGTCACCCGCGCGGTGGCGCCCGGCGACACCGCCACCCAGTACACCTCGAAGATCTTCGGCGCCACCATCGCCGCGCTGAAGGAGGCCGAACGGGAGGTCGACACGGCGGCGATCGAGCGCATGGTCGACTATCTCACCCAGGCCAAGCACATCCACTTTTTCGGCCTCGGCGCCTCCGGCGCGGTCGCCCAGGACGCGCAGCACAAGTTCTTTCGCTTCAACCTGCCGGTGATGGCCTACGTCGACGTGCTGATGCAGCGCATGGTGGCCGCTGCCTGCCACACCGGGGATGTGATCGTGATCATCTCCTACACCGGGCGCACCCGGGAGCTGGTCGATATCGCAAAGCTCGGGCGCGCGGCGGGCGCGGTGGTACTCGGCATCACCGCGCCGAACTCACCGCTGTCTCAGGAGTGCACCGCCACCCTCGATGTCGCCACGCCCGAAGATACCGACCACTACATGCCGATGACCTCGCGGGTGATCCAGCTGACCTTGATCGACGCGCTCGCCACCGGCGTCACGCTGCGCCGGGGCGAGGATTTTCTGCCGCACCTGAAGAAGATCAAGGATAGCCTGCGCGACACTCGCTTTCCGCTGAAATAGCCCTTCTCGCCGCCGCCTGATCAGCCGTCGACAGCGGCGGTCACGGTGATCTCGACCAGCAGCTCATTGGCGGGCAGCGCCGCGCAGACGCAGGTGCGCGCCGGGGCATGGCCCTCGGGGACCCAGGCGTCCCACACCGCGTTCATGGCGCCTACGTCGCCTGGGTTTTTCAAATAGACCGTAGCGCTCAGAAGCCGCTTACGGTTCGAGCCAATCTCTTCGAGCAGCGCATCGACGCGCGCCAGCATGCTTTCGGTCTGCTCGGTGATATCGCCGTGACGGGCGTCGGGCCCGGCGACCTGGCCGCACAGATAGGCCACGCCGTGATGGATGACTGCGCGGCTCATGCGCGCTTTGGTATCGTGACGTTCGATGGACATGGTCTCTCCTCGCTATGAAAGGCGCCTGGCGGCGCCGGTGGGTACGGGGCGGTGCTCGAACACCCGGCGCAGCACGAAGCTGGTATGGGCGCCGGTTACCCCGTCGATACGGTTGATGACGTGCAGCAGAAGGTGCTGGTAGTCGTCCATGTCGCGCACCAGAATCTTGAGCTGAAAGTCCGCCGCCTGACCGGTGATGATCAGGCACTCGATGACGTTGGGGATCTCGCGCACTTGGCGCTCGAAGTTGTCGAAGCGCTCGGCGGTGTGCTGATCCATGGCGATATGCAAGAGCACCATCAAATCGAACCCGAGCTGGCGGGCGTCGACCTCGGCGCGGTAGCCCGCGATCAGTCCGTGCTCCTCGAGCGCGCGCACCCGGCGAAGGCACGGCGAAGGCGAAAGCCCGATGCGCTCGGCCAGCAGCTGGTTGCTGATTCGCCCTTCCTGCTGAAGAACGTCCAGGATGTGTCGATCGAAGCGATCAAGCTCCAGCGGAACGGGAAGCACCGGCTACCTCCTGCCAATGATAGTGGTTTTAGCGCTATTATCTGCCAATTATTGCCAAAAGCCGCTCGGATTAGCAATATCCTTCTGCCGCTCGGGGCGTATACTGGTGCTATCGTTTGAAGCGACACCTTTACGCTTTTCTATCTCGAATAACCGTCAGGAAGCCACCATGACCGCCTTCGATCATCGCAAGTACCGCCCTGCCCCCCGTGTCCCTGCCTTTGAGCGCACCTGGCCGGACCGGGATCTCGAGCGCGCGCCGATCTGGGTGAGCGAGGATTTGCGCGACGGCAACCAGGCGCTGCTGGAGCCGATGACCGTCGAGCAGAAAAAGCGCTTCTGGCACCAGATCGTCAAGGTCGGCATCAAGGAAGTGATGGTCGGCTTTCCCTCGGCGAGCCAGCCGGACTATGACTTCGTGCGCTGGCTGATCGATGAGAACCAGATCCCCGAGGACGTCACCATCGCCGTGCTGGTGCAGTGCCGCGAGCATTTGATCGAGAAGACCTTCGAGTCCCTCGTGGGCGTCAAGCGCGCGATCATCCACCTGTATAACTCCACCTCGACGGTGCAGCGCGAGCGCGTCTTCGAGATGGATCGCGGCGGCATTACCGATATCGCCGTGCAGGGCGCGACCTGGGTGAAGACCTACGCCGATAAATACCCGGACGTGGCCTGGCGCTTTCAGTACTCGCCGGAGAGCTTCTCGAGCACCGAGATCGACTTTTCGCTCGCGATCTGCGAGGCGGTCATGGATGTCTGGCAGCCGACGCCGGAAAACCCCTGCATTCTGAACCTGCCCACCACCGTCGAAGTCGCCGGCCCTCACCACCACGCCGATCAGATCGAGTACTTCTGCCAGCACGTGAAGAATCGCGACAGCGTCATCATCTCGGTGCATACCCACAACGACCGCGGCGGCGCGGTGGCCTCCGCCGAGCTTGCGCTGCTGGCCGGGGCCGACCGGGTCGAAGGTACGCTGCTGGGCAACGGCGAGCGCACCGGCAATATGGATATCGTGACACTGGCGATGAACCTCTATAGCCAGGGCATCGACCCGAAGCTCGATCTCTCCAACCCGGACGAGATCGTGCAGGTGGTGCAGGAGTGTACCGGTATCACCATGCACCCGCGCCACCCTTGGGTGGGCGAGATGGTCTACACGGCGTTTTCCGGTAGCCACCAGGACGCGATTCGTAAATCGCTCAAGCACCAGAAGGACGACGAGCCCTGGCAGGTGGCGTATCTGCCGATCGACCCGCGTGACATCGGCCGCGACTACCAGGCGGTGATTCGCGTCAACAGCCAGTCCGGCAAGGGCGGCATGGCGTTTTTGCTCGAGCGCGATTACGGCATCAACCTGCCGCGCTGGATGATGCTGGCGCTCGCCCCTTACGTACAGAAGGAGAGCGAGGAGCGCGCCAGCGAGCTCTCCAGCGAAATGGTGCGCCAGGTGATGTTCGATCACTTTAGCCATCAGACACCGCTGGCGCTTGCCGACTACCGCCTCTCGAAAGGCCAGAACGAAGGCATCGAGGTCACGCTGACGCAAGGCGACGAGACGCTGCGTTTACAGGGCACCGGCAACGGCGCGATGTCCGCCTTCACCGACGCCTGGCGCAAGCATAGCGGCAGCCACGTGGCGATCGTCGATTACAGCGAGCACTCGCTCGGCGGCGACAGCGAAGCCAACGCCATTGCGTTCGTGCAGCTCAACATCGACGGCCAGCGCATCTGCGCGGTGGCCGAGGATAGCGACACGGTGAGCGCCTCGCTCAAGGCGCTGCTGTCGGGCATCAACGCCTCCCAAAGCGACGCGGGCAAGCGCCCCGCCTCGACCGCCGAAAACGCCACCGCCTGATCGGCCCACGCCAAAGGCCCGCCCTCGCGCGGGCCTTGTTGCGTTGTACGGCGACTAATAACTCACACTCACCGGTAACAGAGGGCCTCGATGGCGCAGGCTTTGATCAACGTGGCGCTGCTGGCGCTGGGCGCGGCGCTGGGGGGCATGGGGCGCTTTGCCGTGACCCGACTGGCGCAGCGCCTTGACTCCCCCTTTCCCTGGGGCACGCTCTGGGTCAACGCCAGCGGTGCCCTCGCTGCCGGGGCGCTGCTTGGCCACTTCGGCGCCAAAACGCTGGCAGAGTCGCCCCACGGGCTTTTTCTGATGGGCGGGCTGCTCGGCGGCTACACCACGGTTTCCTCGCTTGCGCTGCAAACGCGCGCACTCTGGTTGTCGCAGCGCCGTTTGACGGCAACGGTCAATCTTGGGGGCACGCTGGTGTTAGGCACGGCGCTGGCGGCGCTTGGCTGGCAGTTGGGTGGAGCGGCCCTGTGAAGACGGTCAAGGCGTATGCCCTGGTAGGGCTCGGCACGGCGCTGGGGAGTCTGTGCCGCTACGCGGTGTCGCTCGCGGTACTGGCCACGCTGGGTGATGCCTTCCCCTGGGGGACACTGTTGGCCAACGCGCTGGGCTCATGTTTGATCGGCTGGCTCGCCGCCCGCGCCACCTACGCGCCACATGGCGGCTGGGCGCGCGCGCAGGCCTTCTGGGTGAGCGGGTTCTGCGCAGGCTTCACCACCTTTTCGCTGTTCAGCCTCGAGCTTTTACACCTCATGCAAAGCGCCGCCTGGCTTGCGCTCGGGTATACGCTGACCAGCATCGCGCTGTGGCTTTTGGGCGTGGCGCTGGGCGAACGGCTCGCCCGCCCAATCACCTAGCGCAGCACCAGCACCGGTACGCGCGCGCCGCGCAGCATCTTCGTGGTCGTGCTGCCCATCAACAGCTGGCGCAGGCGCGAGTGGCCGTAGGCGCCCATCGCCAGAAGATCCACGCCGCGGCTTGCAATCTCATCGCTCAGCACGCGATCGACCTCGCCTTCGATCAGCGCCCCTTCCGCCGAGTGCCCTCCCGCGCGCAGGGTGGAGAGCGCCCAGTCGAGATCATGGCGGCGCTCGGCGGTGTCGTGCCCAACGCTCACCACGCGGTACTCGGCGCCATGAAAAAGCGGCGAGCCGGCGAGCATCTCCACGCCCCGGCGCGCCGTCTGGCTGCCGTCGAAGGCGACCATTACCCGCCTGGGCGGCGCAAAGGTCTCGGGTACGATCAGCACCGGGCGCTTGAGCCGGCGCACCAGGGTTTCGACATGCTCGCCAAGCGCCGTGCTTGACTCGTGGTGCGCGCCGTGGCGGCCCACAATCAGAAGCCGCGTTTCGTTTTCAAGCTCCAGCAGGGTCTCGACGAAGGTACCGTTGAGTGTGCGCGTCTGCGCGCGACCCCCTGCAGCATCGACGTGGGCGACAGCGCGCTCCATTAGCGCTTTGCTTTGACGGCGGTTTTCCCGGGCGCGCTGCTCGTCGAACCGGGAGAGCGTCTCCATCAGCTGCTCCTGGGAGCCCAGCGACAGATTACCGGAGAGATCCTGCTCGCCGGGCGGCGTGGCGTGATTATCGATCACGTTCAAAAGCGTCAGCGGCGCTCCAAGCGCCAGGCTCGCCCAGGCGCCATATTCGCTGACGCTTTGGGCGAAGCAAGAGTCGTCGATGGCGGCAAATACGTGCTCGGTCATGGCCTGCTCCTTACATAAACGACGCTGTGTCACATAAACGACGATCAGTGATCGCCCATCAGCTTTTCGACCGCCTTCGGGTCGTCGTGAACGGCGTAGCGATCCACCACGGTGGCGCTCGCTTCGGAAAGCCCCTTGAGCTCCACCTCGGTGCCTTCGCGGCGAAACTTGATCACCACGCGATCGAGCGCCTGCACCGCGGTGATATCCCAGAAGTGGGCGCGCGATAGATCGATCACCACGCGATCCAGGCTCTCCTTGATATCGAAAGCGGCGTTGAAGCGCTGGGAGGAAGCGAAAAACACCTGCCCGGCGACCCGGTATTCGCGGATATCCCCTTTCAGCGTACTCGATACCGCCATGAAGTTCCCGACCTTGTTGGCGAAGAACAGCGCCGCCAGCAGCACGCCCACGAACACGCCCAGCGCCAGGTTGTGGGTGCTGACGGTGACCGCCACGGTGGCCAGCATGACGATATTGGTGCTCATGGGATGTTTTTTCAGATCGCGGATCGAGGCCCAGCTGAAGGTGCCGATCGAGACCATGATCATCACCGCGACCAGCGCCGCCATGGGGATTTGCGACACCCAGTCGGAGAGAAATACCACCATCAACAGCAGCAGCACGCCGGCGATCAGGGTGGAGAGTCGGGTACGCCCGCCGGATTTGATGTTGATCACCGACTGGCCAATCATCGCGCAGCCTGCCATGCCGCCCAGAAGTCCGGCGCCGATGTTGGCTACACCCTGACCCTTGCACTCGCGGTTCTTGTCGCTGGGCGTATCGGTCAGGTCATCCACGATAGTAGCGGTCATCATCGACTCCAGAAGGCCCACCACGCAGAGCATGATGGCGTAGGGGAAGATGATCGCCAGCGTTTCGAGCGTAAGCGGCACGTTCGGCCACAAAAACACCGGCAGCGTGTCCGGCAGCTCGCCCATGTCACCGACCGTGCGAATGTCCATACCGCTTGCCAGATAGACGATCGTCAACACCACGATACAGACCAGCGGCGACGGCAGAGACTTACCGACCACCGGCAAATAGGGGAACAGATAGATGATACCAAGCCCCGCCGCCGTCATGGCGTAGACGTGCCAGGTGACGTTGGTCAGCTCCGGCAGCTGCGCCATGAAGATCAGAATCGCCAGCGCGTTGACGAACCCGGTCACCACCGAGCGCGAAACGAAGCGCATCAGCTCGGCGAGTCTCAAGTAGCCCGCCAGTATCTGCAAAACGCCGGTCAGGAGTGTGGCCGCCAGCAGATACTCGAGGCCGTGCTCGCGCACCAGCGTCACCATCAGAAGCGCCATGGCACCGGTCGCCGCCGAGATCATGCCCGGGCGCCCGCCGGTGAAGGCGATGATCACCGCAATACAAAACGAGGCGTAGAGCCCGACCTTGGGATCGACGCCGGCGATGATCGAAAACGCGATCGCTTCGGGAATCAGCGCCAGCGCCACCACGGTGCCGGACAGCGTGTCGCCCTTGATATTGGAAAACCATTCGTGCTTTTGGAAAAGTGCCATGCCCTACTCCGTAAAACCGATTGAAACATTCGCGCACCCGCACAGGCGAAAGCGCCCGGCAGAGGTGCGGCGTTGGCGGCTCGAGGCCGTAAAGGAGGGGCACAGCGCTAGGGTGGAAGCATCTTCCAGAGTGCGGTGAAGGGCATGAAAGAGAGCCGGTTGGAAAGTGATCGAGACAAGAGCCACACGCATGGGCCCTTTTGGGAGCCGCGATTATAGCAAGCGTCATTTTTCTTGCCACCCGGCTTGCGCCCGGGCGGCACGACACAATTGTTTGCAACCGACCAGTACGCAAAACCCCGGACCAGCATTACTCTAATGAAAAAGAGTGATGATAAATATTTGCGCTACTAAAAATTTAGTACAAACTATGTACAAATAGTTGTACAAACTCTTTCCTGACAGACCACGCTACTCACCGAGATCCGACCATGCTCACGTTCCTCAAATACGATGCGCTCCCTCTCGCTCTGCAGGCGCATACCGCCAGCATTCACTTCTCGCCGGAAGGCGTCATCGAGGACGCGAGCCCGATCTTTTTGCAAAAGATCGGCTACCGGCTCGAGGATATCGTGGGCCAGCACCACAGCCTTTTCTGCCCGCCGGAAGAGGTCGGCTCTCAGGATTATCAGCGCTTCTGGGCGGCGCTTGCCCGGGGCGAACCCCAGCAGGGAAGTTTTCGCCGGATCAGCGCCAGCGGTGAAGACCTGTGGCTCGAGGCGATCTACCTGCCGGTGAGAAACCGGCGCGGCAAGGTGGACCGGATCGTCAAGATCGCCAGCGACATCTCCACCCGCCACCAGAGCGCCGAAAACCACAGCGCCGTGCTCAAAGCGCTGGATAGCTCCATGGCGGTGATCGAGTTCACCCCCGACGGCACCATTCTCAATGCCAATGCCAATTTCGAGCGCACCATGGGCTACTCAAGCGCCCAGATCAAGGGGCAGCATCACCGCCTGTTTTGCACCGCCGACTTTCTACCCAGGCTCACCACCTTCTGGTCAGAGCTTGCCAGCGGCCAGTTCAAGCAGGGCAAGTTCGAACGCATCGACAGCCAGGGCAAGAGCGTCTGGCTCGAAGCGACCTACAACCCGGTCTACGACAAGCAGGGCCAGGTGATCAAGGTGGTCAAGTTCGCCACCGACATCACCGCGGCGGTGCGCGAAGGCGAAGCCGCCCGGCGTGCGGTGCTCAGCGCCCAGAGCACTTCGAGCCAGACCGAGCAGATCGCCCAGAACGGGCTCGACCACCTGCACCGGGTGCTCGAGGAGTCGCGCCAGGCGGCTCAAACGCTGGAAGACGCCCAAACGCTGATGGCCGCACTCAACAAGCAGGCGCAAACGATCAACAGCATCACTGCCTCGATCGCCAGGATCGCCAACCAGACCAACCTTCTTTCGCTGAACGCGGCGGTGGAAGCGGCTCGGGCGGGCGAGCAGGGCCGCGGCTTCGCCGTGGTCGCAAACGAGGTGCGCCAACTGGCCAAGGGCTCCAGCGACGCGGTCGAAGAGATTACCCGGGTGCTCAAGGAGAACAGCGAGCTGGTCGAGCGCACGAGCCAGGCGGTCTCCCAGGTGGTCGAACAGGGCAAGACCAGCCAGGCAAGCGTTGGCGAAATCGAAGTCATCGTCAACGAGATCCTCGCCGGCGCCCGCGGGGTCTCCACTTCTGTTGAGCGCCTGGCACTGCAATCCTCCTGAGCACGGCGCTCAGGTCTGAAAAGCGCGCAGCAAAAAGGCGGCTCGGGTAGCCGCCTTTTCGTCTCTTGCGCCGGGCATCCGGGCAAGAGAGGGGTTACTTCAGGGAAGTCTTGCGCAGGTACGGCAGCACCGCGTCGAACTCACCGAACTTCGCCTTCGCGTCTTCGTTGGACACGCTCGGCGGAATGATCACGTCCTGCCCCACGGTCCAGTCCGCCGGTGTAGCGATGCCGTGTTGAGCGGTTGCCTGCAGCGCATCGAGAGCGCGCAGAATCTCGCCGAAGTTGCGCCCGACCGTCATCGGGTAGGTCATGGAGAGCTTCAGCTGCTTGTCCGGGCCGATGATGAACACCGAACGCACCGTAGCGCTATCCGCAGGCGTGCGGCCATCGGGCAGGTAGGCGTCTTCCGGCAGCATGTCGAACAGCTTGGAGACCTCGAGGCCCTCGTCAGCGATGATCGGAAAACCCACCGAACTGCCGCTGTAGGTTTCGATGTCTCCCGCCCAGCGCTTGTGGTCCTCGACGCCATCAACGGAAACCCCGATCACCTTGGTGCCGCGTTTTTTCCACTCTTCATCGAGCTTGGCCACCGCGCCGAACTCGGTGGTGCATACCGGGGTGAAATCCTTGGGGTGGGAGAACAGGATCGCCCAGCTGTCGCCGATCCAGTCGTGAAAGCGAATCGAGCCCTGGCTGGTCTCGGCATCGAAATCCGGAACGACGGCATTGATACGTAGTGACATGGTGCCTCCTCTTCAATTGAGCGAACTTTTAATACCTTAAACCACGTTCAGGCAATTCTCCATGGAACGTTTTGCTATAAGACTGTGACTCAACCCCGCCTGTTCCTGGCTCGCCCGGGTCGGCGTCGCGGCTTACTCTCGCGGCGGCGTGGGCGCCTCGCGGTCGCGTTTGACGCGGCCCAGCCAGCGCTGGCGAGCGTGATGGCGCAGGTTGGTCACGCTGTCGGTTTCATCGACGATATCCTGGCCCAGCAGGGTCTCGAGAATGTCCTCGAGGGTGATCAGCCCGACGAAGGTGCCGTGCTCGTCATGGACCACCCGCATGTGGGTGTGATCCTTGAGCATCGAAACGAAGACGCGCTCGACGTTGTCGGCGGCGTCCACCCGGCCGACCGAATGCATCAGCTCGCTCACGATGCGCTCGTCGCCGGCGTGGTAGGTATCGGCCTTGTGCACGTAGCCGAAGGGCTGCTCGGCGGCATCCATCACCGGAAAGCGGGTGAAGGAGGTTTTGCCGTGGAGGGCGTCGAACTCGGCCACGGTCATGTTGGGCGGCACCGTTTCGCACACCGTGCGCGGCGTCATTGCCTGAGAGACCTTGATCTCGTGCAGGTTCAGCACGTTGACGATGGTGCGCGACTCGTCTTCATCGAGCACGCGCTGCTCGAGCCCGGTGCGGGCCAGTACCTTGATCTCATCGCGCAGGTCCACGTCGTGCTCGGCGCTGCCCAAACGCCGCGTGATCTGTTCGGAAAGCCAGATGAACGGCAGCAGTGCGACGATCATCGGTTTGAGCAGGCGCGGCAGAAACGGCGCGATGGCCTGCCAATAGGTGGCGCCGATGGTCTTGGGAATGATCTCCGAGAGCACCAGAATCAGAAGCGTCATCACCGCCGAGACGATGGCGATCGACGCCTCGCCAAACACCACCGCTGCCTGAGCGCCTACCGCAGTCGCCCCGACCGTGTGGGCAATGGTATTGAGCGTGAGAATCGCCGCCAGCGGCCGGTCGATCTGGCGCTTGAAGTGATCAAGCGAAGCGTGAAGCCGCGGGTTGTCGTTCTTGAGCCGAGCGATGTAGCTCGGCGTGAGAGATAAAAGCGCCGCCTCGAGAATCGAGCAAAGAAACGACAGCGCAATCGCAAGTGTGGCGGTGATGATCAGAAGCAGCATGGTGGCTCGTCGGTAAGGGTCTTGAGCGGTTATAGGAGTCCGCGCGTCGCCTGTCAATACGGCCCGAGAGACAAGGCTCGAGTGAGTCAGGTGTCCAGCAGACGCTGCGCAAACGCCTCGAGATCGGTCACGGTCATGTCCGGCTCGATGCCCCAGGGGTCGAAGGGCGCATCGCTTCGCCGGCGCACCCAGGCACTTTTCAGCCCGGCGT
Organism: Halomonas sp. HNIBRBA4712; assembly: GCF_043558675.1. Taxonomy (NCBI): domain Bacteria; kingdom Pseudomonadati; phylum Pseudomonadota; class Gammaproteobacteria; order Oceanospirillales; family Halomonadaceae; genus Halomonas; species Halomonas sp. HNIBRBA4712. Next base: position 366,736 of record NZ_JBIFXR010000003.1, read on the forward strand.
GCTTGGCGCCGATGACGTCGAAGGCGTTACTCGACACAAGCCAGGTATGCTCCGGGCGTGCCTCCAGCCGCGTGCGCAAATACGCGTAGACGGCGGGGTCGGGCTTGAAGCGCTTGATCGTATCCACGCTCACCAGATCGTCCATGTAGCCGGTCAGCCCCGCCTTGCTCAAAAGCCCCCCAACCGCCTCCTCGGTGCCGTTGGAGAACGCCACGCAGCGAACCCCGGCCGCCTTGAGCTGCGAAAGCGCCGCGCCCACCTCGCTGAAGGCGGGAAGCTCGGCGTAAACGCTCATCAGATGATCACAGTCGTTCTCGGAGAGACCGGCCTGCATCGCGCGATCGGTAAAGAGCAGCGCCTTGTGAGTGCACTCGGCGAAGTCGACGTAAGCCCCCATCAGGCCGAAGCGAAAGCTGTACTCGAGCTGCTTCTCGCGCCAGCGCCTCGAGAACTCCTGGGCGCTGGAAGGCGTCTTCAAACGACGCTCAAGCTCATCAACGACGCCCTGGGTGTCGATCAACGTCCCGTAGACGTCAAAAGCTAGAACCGGCTGCATGGTGTACCTCGCTTGTGTGAGTCGCTGTGTTACAAGCGTAGTTTGCTCGACGCAAAACAAGAACGCCGCTGCCTTACGCAGCGGCGTTTGAACCAGCATCATGACGATCGCAAGACGTCAGACGGTGAACGCCGCTTCCTGCGCACCGGTCTTGAGATCGCCGGAGCGGGTCAGCTCGTCGGTGACGCGGTCGACGGCACGTTTGGCCCGGCGGATCACCTCGTCCACTTCCTGGCGGTTGATGGTCAAGGGCGGCGCGAAGCCGAGGATGTCGCCCTGGGGCATGGCGCGGGCGATCAGGTTCTCCTCGAGCGCGGCGGCGGCGACCCGTGGGCCGACCTTGAGTGCGGGGTCGAAGTGCAGGCGCTGTTTCGCCTCCGGCGAGAACTCGAGTGCGGCCATCAGGCCCACGCCGCGCACGTCGCCCAGAAGCGGATGGCCTTCGAAGGTCGCTTTCAGCTGGCGCTGGAAGTAGTCGCCGGTTTCGGCGGCGTTGCCGACCAGGTTCTCGTGCTCGATGATGTCCAGGTTCGCAAGCCCCGCCGCGCAGCCGAGCGCGTGGCCGGAGTAGGTCCAGCCGTGGCCGATCGGGCCGAACTCGCCGGTGCCGGCTTCGAGCACTTTCCATACCTTGTCGCCGACGATCACCCCCGAGAGCGGCTGGTAGGCGCTGGTCAAGCCTTTGGCGATGGTGACCAGATCCGGCTCGATACCGTAGTGGTGGCTGCCGAAGGCGGACCCGGTGCGCCCGAAGCCGCATACCACTTCATCGGCAATCAAGAGCACGTCGTACTTTTTCAGTACCGCCTGGATCGCTTCCCAATAGCCCTCCGGCGGCGGCACGATGCCGCCGGTGCCGAGCACCGGCTCGCCGATGAAGGCCGCCACGGTGTCCGGGCCTTCGTCCAGAATCATCGACTCGAGCTTATCGGCACAGAACGCGGAAAACTCGCGCTCGGTCATGCCGTGCTGCTCGGCGGCGCGCAGATAGTAGTGCGGCGCCTCGGTGTGGCGGATGGTATCGATCGGCAGGTCGAAATGATCGTGAAATGCCTTGAGCCCGGTGAGCGAGCCCGACGCGATGCCGGAGCCGTGGTAGCCGCGCATCCGCGAGATCACTTTCTTCTTCTGCGGACGGCCCAGCACATTGTTGTAGTAGCGCACGATCTTGAGCTGGGTTTCGTTGGCATCACTGCCTGACATGCCGTAGTAGACCTTCGACATGTTCATGCCCGCGGCCTTGACGATGCGCTCGGAGAGCTCGATTTGCGGCTCGTTGGCGTGGCCCACGTAGGTGTGGTAGTAGGAGAGCTCCAGCGCCTGCTGGTAGATCGCCTCGGCGACTTCGGTGCGCCCGTAGCCAATGTTCACACAATAGAGCCCGGCGAAGCCGTCGATGAACTCGCGCCCATCCTTGTCGACGATATGGATGCCCTGGCCGCCGGTGATCACGCGGCCCGGGGCGTCGCCGTGGGCGAAGTCCTTCAGGTGGGTCGAGGCGTGAAAGGTGACCTTGCGGTCGCGATCGATTAACTGCTGATGCTGACTCATACGCTGCCTTCTGTACACGCGCCCCGCCCGCCATCGAACGGGGCATTCACTATCTTGAAAAAACGTCGTTGGAAACGATCGTTGCAAAACCATCGCGCTCTTTTCGGCGCCGGACATTCAGCTGCCGGAGACCGAGCCTAGCGCCCCGAGGCAGTAGTACTTGGTTTCCAGGTACTCGTCGATGCCGGTGGCACCGCCCTCGCGACCAAGGCCCGACTGCTTGACGCCGCCGAAAGGCACCGGCGGGCCGGTCATCTTGACCGAGTTGACGCTGACCATGCCGTACTCGAGTGCCCGCATCAGCTTCCAGATGCGGCGAATGTCGTGGGTGTAGACGTAGGCCGCCAGGCCGTACTCGGTGTCATTGGCCATGTCGATGACTTCGTCATCGCTGGCGTAAGCGGTGATACCGGCGACCGGGGCAAAGTTCTCCTCGCGCCATACCTTCATCTGCGGCGTAACGCCCGTCAGCATCACCGGCATGAAGAAGTTTTCCCCCGGCGCGCCGGTCTGATCGCCCGCGACCAGCGTCGCGCCCTTGGAGAGCGCGTCGTCGACGATCGCGGCGGCTTTTTCTACCGCCTGGCGGTGAATCAGCGGGCCGAGGTCCACCTCGCTCTTGAAGCCGTTGCCCACGGTGAGCGCGGCCATGCGCTCGGCAAACGCAGTGACGAATTCGTCATGGATCGATTCGTGGACCAGAATCCGGTTGGCGGCCAGACAATCCTGCCCGGCGGTCTGGAACTTCGCCGCCACGGCGGCGAGTGCTGCCTCGCGCGGATTCATATCCGGGCCGACGATGAACGGCGCGTTGCCGCCGAGCTCAAGCGCCAGCCGCTTGACGGTATTCGCGCTCTGCTCGATCAGAAGCCGCCCCACGCGGGTAGAGCCGGTGAACGATAGCGCTCGGATGCGCGGCTCGCTACAGAGAATCTTCGAAACCTCGGTAGGCTCGCCCAGCACCACGTTGAAGATGCCCGCGGGAATACCCGCACGCTCGGCAAGCTCGGCCAGCGCCAGGGCGGAAAACGGCGTCTCGTTGGCGGGTTTGACGATGACCGGGCAGCCCGCGGCGAGCGCCGCCGCCGCCTTGCGGGTGATCATCGCCAGCGGAAAGTTCCAGGGCGTGATCATCGCGGCAATGCCGACCGGCTCCTTGATCGTGCCGAGACTGGCGTTGGGAATGTGGCTGGGGATGGTTTCGCCGTAGGTGCGCTTGCCCTCTTCGGCGAACCAGCGCACAAAGCTTGCGCCGTACTCCACCTCGCCACGCGCGTCCGGCAGCGGCTTGCCCTGCTCCAGGGTCATGATGCGCGCCAGATCCTCGCGGTTTTGCTGGATCAGGTCATACCAGGCGAGCAGGCGCTCGCAGCGCTCGTCGGCGCGCAGCAGGCGCCAATGAGCGAATGCCGCCTCGGCGGCATCCACCGCTGCGGTGACCTGCTTGGGTTCGAGCAGCGGAATATGGCCGATGGTTTCATTGGTGGCCGGGTCGACCACGGCCTCTTCGCGGCCACCTTCACCGTGGGTCCATTTGCCGTTGATATAGGCGTACTGGCGAAAAAGGCGCGGGTCGTCGAGGCGATTGGAGAGCGCGGTCATCTAAACCTCCTTGAGTCACTAAAACGCGACAGCGGCAAAGCGCTGGATCAGTAGCGTTACGGTACGCCCTGGCGCGCACGAAGTGTTTTTGAAACGATGGCGTTATTGGCATACTTTTTTTGCTGCCAGCTCTTTCCAAGCGGTTTTTTTTGGCCACGGCCCGTCAGGCTGCGTACAAAACGCCCGTTGTCGAGTAAGCTGGCAGCCTAATATGGGGAGTTTGTAAGCCTGTCGCGTTCGAGGGGCTGCCATGGCAAGAGGCCAGGGCGTGAGCGCTGGGCGGATTCAGAGGCCGCTTTCGTGTATCGACTCACGTATTACCATCAAATGCTTAGCCGACGCAGCGGTGATCGCTCCGTGCGCGATCAGTACGACGAGGACCGCTACGCCGACCGTCTGCGCTCGCTAAAGCAGATTACCGTTTGGCTGGTGCTTTTCTACTTCTCCTATACGCTGGTCGACATCCACCTTCTCGACGACATCACCTGGCGCTCGATACTGATGCGAAGCTTGATCGTCGGGCCGGCCGCCGCCGCGCTTTGGTTCTACTACACGCGCCCGGCTTCCATTCGCCGCAAGGAGCTCGCTGCGACCCTGGTCTCTTGTTTGGGGTGCGTGGTCTGGTGTGGGGTACTGATCGGCTCGAACGATCACAACGTGCTCAACTACTTCTATGCCGGCCTGGTATTCATCCTCGTGCTCACTATCGTGATCACGCCGCCTTTCGAGTACAGCCTGTACGCCTCGCTGTTCGTGTTCGCTTGTCTCTACGCCACGATCTGGTTTTTACAGGGGGTCACCAGCGCCTATGTGCTCAATCACGTGTCGCTGGGCGTGCCGGTGCTGGTGCTCTCATTGATGGCCAACTACCGCTTTTGTGCCGAATCCCTGCGACTCTATCTTGAAAACCTGCGCGTGGAGCAGTTGCGTGGCGAGCTGGCCTTGAGAAACGCCGAACTCGAGCGCCTCTCCTCTCTCGACCCGCTCACCGGGCTTGCCAATCGCCGGGCGTTGGCGTACCACGAAGAGAAGCTGGCCAAGCGCCAGGGATCGCCGCTGAAAGCAGCGGTCATCCTCGTCGACATCGACCATTTCAAGGAGTACAACGACCATTACGGCCACGGCGAAGGCGACAGCTGCCTGCGCGCCGTCGCCAACGCCATCAAGGGTGCCTGCGCGCCGAGCGATGTAGTCTGCCGCTACGGCGGTGAAGAATTTCTGGTATTGCAGTATGACGAAGAGGCGCCGAACGGCGACGACGTGATGGCGCAAAAGGCGCTGATCAAAGCCGAAACCATTCGCCAACGCATCGCCGAGCTCGACATCGCGCATCGGACCACTCAAGCGGGCAGGGTAACGGCAAGTCTGGGCGTCTGCTGCGCGACGCTCGATCAGCGAACCACGCTCAAGACATTGACACGCTGCGCCGACGAGGCGCTTTACCACGCCAAGCAGCAGGGGCGCAATCGAGCATGTCAGCGACGTTATGCCCAAGCGCCTGTTACGCTGCCAAACGATGCCTGTTCATGAAAAATCTTCGGGGGCGAGCGCCAGCGGCTCGCGTTTGACGGTCTTGGTCACGATATAGGTGAAGTAGCGCTCGATTCCGGCGTCACTGATCAGCCAGCGATCCATCAGCCGCTGGTAGCTATCGATCGAGCGCGCCTCGAACTTGACCAGGTAATCCACCCCGCCGCCAACGGCTACGCACTCGGTGACCTCCGGCGTCTCGCGCACCAGCGCCTCGAAGCGCGAAAAGCTCTCGGCGTTGTGCGCCTTGAGCTCGATCTGCACCCACACCGGGTTACGCGGCACCAGCGCCTCTGCTTTGATGCGCGCGCTGTAGCCTTCGATGATGCCCGCTTTCTCCAGCCGCTTGACCCGCTCCCAGCAGGGGCTGATCGAGAGATTGATCGCCTCGGCCAAGCGCGACTTGGTGATGCGCCCTTCGCGGCTCAGAATATCGAGAATCTTGAGATCATAACGGTCGAGTTTATGCACGCGGCGCTCAAGCCTCCAGTCGATCGACGACATCGGCGATCACTGCCAGCGTGTCTCCCATGTTGATCAGCGACGGCGCGCGGCGCGCCATTAAAATGCCGTCGCGCTCGGCCTGGTAGGCCACCGGCTCGGCACCGCTTCGCGACATGTCGTACACGTAGGCGATGGTCTGGCCCTTTTTCACCGCCTCACCCAGCGCCACGGTCAGCTCCAGCACGCCCTGGTGCTGGCTCTGCACGTAGCAGCTGGCATCCGGCATATCGAGATAGATCTGGCCCCCTTCCGGCATGACCACCTCGCCGTCGACCAGCCCGTAGTGAACGAGAAAGTTGCGCACGCCCTGCTCGGTGATCGCCATGCTTTGCGGGGTCGAGGTGCCCCCGCCGCCGAGTTCGGTGGCCACGAACACCTTGCCCTGGCGCTCGCAGGCGGTATCGAAGAGTTTTTCGGCGTCGAGCTCGAACATCACCATGGCGTAGGGGGCGCCGAAGGCCTTGGCGCCTTCGAGGGCGGCCTGCTGCTGCTCCTTGTCGTCGAGCACGTGGGAGGCGCCAAACGGTAGAATGTCGAGCGTGCGCCCGCCGGAGTGCAGATCGAGCACGACATCGCTCATCGGCACCAGCACGCGGGTGAAGTAGTCGGCGATCTGGGAGGTGACGGAGCCGTCCGGGTCGCCGGGAAAGCTCCGATTCAGGTTGCCCTTGTCCATCGGCGAGGTGCGCGTGCCGGCCATCACCGCCGGCGTGTTCATACAGGGTACTATGATCACCCGGCCCTTGACCTCGTCGGCGGTAAGCGCATTGGAGAGCTTCAACAGCGACGTGATGCCCTCGTACTCGTCGCCATGGTTGCCGCCGGTCAAAAGCGCGGTGGGGCCTTCGCCGTTTTTCACTACGGTAATGGGGATCATCACCGCGCCCCAGGCGGAGATATCGGTGGAGATCGGCAGCTTCAAAAAGCCGTGCTGAACGCCGTCGGCGTCGAAATCGACGGTGGCGGAAACGGGGCTGGGTCGGCGGGTCGGCGCTTGCTGAGTCATACGTATCCTTGGTCGAGTCTTGCGGCGCGGTCGTTACTTGACGAACAGCTGGCGCGGAAAATTCGCCAGCGTCTCGCAGCCGTCGTCGGTGATCAAAATGCTCTCGGTGATCTCCAGGCCCCACTCGTCGACCCAGAGTCCGGGCATGAAATGGAACACCATGCCGGGCTTTAAAATCGTTTCGTCCGAGGGGCGCAAGCTCATGGTGCGCTCGCCCCAGTCCGGCGGGTAGGAGAGCCCGATGGAGTAGCCGCAGCGGGCGCCGCCGCGATCGAAACCGTACTTGTCCATCGCCGCGCCCAGGGCCATGGCGATATCCGCGGTGCGGTTGCCGGGTTTGGCCACCGCCAGACCGTTTTCGATGCCTTCGAGCAGCGCGGATTCGGCACGAATGAAGTCCGTCGGCGGCGTACCCAAAAACACCGTGCGCGACAGCGGCGCGTGGTAGCGCTTGAACACCCCGGCGATCTCGAAAAACGTGCCCTCGCCCTTCTTGAACGGCGTGTCGTCCCAGGTCAGGTGCGGGGCAGCGGCGTCCTTGCCGGTGGGCAGCATGGGCACGATCGCCGGGTAGTCGCCGCCGAACACCTGCCCGTTTTCGTCGACGAAGCCCTCGATGCCAACGCGGTAGATCTCGGAGACCAGCTTGCTCTTGGGCAGGCCCGGCTCAATCACTTCGAGAATGCGCGAGTGCATGCCCTCGACGATCCTGCCGGCCACGCGCAGATACTCGATCTCCCGGGGCGACTTGATCGCCCGGCACCAGTTGACCAGCGAGTTGGCGTCCATGAAGCGGGCGTGGGGCAGCTCGCGCAGAAGGCTCTGATAGGCCTTGGCGGAGAAGTAGTAGTTGTCCATCTCCATGCCCACCACCCCGGTGTGCCAACCGCGCCCAGGCAGAATCGACTGCGCCAGATACTCCATCGGGTGCATGTCGGGGTTCTGCACGTAGTAGTCGGGGTAGTAGGTGATGTTTTCCGGGTCGATCCAGCAGGTGCGCAGCGCCCCGTTGGCGTCCATGCGCCGCCCGAACCAGACCGGCTCGCCTTCGAGGCCCACCAGCACGCACTGGTGAACGTAGAACGACCAGCCATCGTAGCCGGTCAGCCAGGCCATGTTGGAAGGGTCGCTGACGATCAGTACGTCGATACCGCGGCCGGCCATTTCAGCGCGCACCTTCCAGAGGCGGCTGGCGTACTCTTCGCGGGTGAACGGCAGGGAAACCTCATTCATCGAGCAACTCGTTTCTCAAGATCGCTAAATCCAGCGTGCTGGGCCAGGGCAGCGACAGGCCGCGTGAGCGCCGCCGTTGTCGTCTTCAGCCGATACTAGCACCCACCCTTGCCAGTTGGTCAAAGCCTTTTGCAAAACTCGCTTAAGCGCCGCCGCACCTTTACCCGCATACGTGCTACCTCTTGCGCTTGAGTCGGCTTTTCAAAAGCTCGAGCACGGCGCGCTCGTCCGGGCCGGTCAGATCCTCCTGCTCGAGCTCCACCTCTACCAGTTGGCGAAAGTTCTCGAGCGTTTGACCGTCGAGATAGCTCTCCACCACCCGCGGGTCGATATAGCTCGCTTTGGCGATGCTCGGCGTGTTGCCAAGCGATTTCGCCACCCGCTCGACGGCCTCGCGCACGTTCTTCTCGCTGACTTTCTCGTCGTCGTCGACGCCCAGCTCCTCGAGGGCCAGCGCAGCGATCGAGGTGCCCGCCCAGGTCCTGAAATCCTTGGCGCTGAACGCATCCCCCATCACTTCGTGGATGTAGTCGTTGAGATCATGACTGTCGACGCGCACCTTGTCGCCGTTCTCGTCGAAGTACTTGAAGATCTCGTAGCCCGGCGTCTCGTCGAGCTCCGCCACCACGCTTGCAAGCCTGGCATCCTCCACCACCCGGTGCTGGTCCTGACCGCTCTTGCCGCGGTAGTCGAAGATCAGCTCGTCGCCGTCGATGGTCAGGTGCTTCGAGCGCATGGTGGTGAGCCCGTAGGAGTCGTTTTGCTCCCGGTAGCGCTCGCTGCCAGGGCGAAAGTAGGCGCTATCGATCAGGCGCACCATGCAGGCCAGCACCTTTTCGCGCGGCAAGCCCTCAAGAAGCAGATGCTGGCCGGTGACCCGGCGCATCGGCGTGAGCTTTTGAGCGAAAGCGATCATGCGGTCGAATTTCTTCGCCTCGCGCTTTTCGCGCCATTTGGGGTTGTAGACGTACTGCTTGCGCCCGGCGTCGTCGCGCCCGGTGGCGTAAATGTGGTGGCGCTTGTCGAGCGTGATCTCGACGTCGCGCCAGGCCGGCGGAATCGCAAGTGACTTGATCCAGGCCCGCCACTTCTCGTCCTTGAGCGTCTCACCGTCTGCGGTTTTATAGGTAAAGCCCTTGCCGCTGCGCTTTCGCGTCACCACGCGGGCCTGGCGGGTAGTCATGGTGATCTCCTTTCTCCATGAATGACGGCCTTGAGAAGCGGCCTCGAGTGGCGGCGTCCTTGCAGCGCTCGCCCTACTTAACCCATGATAGCCGGTAACCTACAACATGCGATTCACGGGAGCCGTCATGAAGATAGTGGTCCACACCGATCAGGCCGAGCAGTGGCAAACCGCCCTTTCCGAGGCGCTCCCTGACGCCACGGTACTCACAAGCGCCGCGCCTGCCAAAGAGCGCCAGGGCGCCGACTATCTCGCCGTTTGGAAAGCCCCGGGGCATCTGTTGGCCGAGCAGACCGCGCTCAAGGGCATCATCAACCTGGGCGCCGGGGTGGATCATCTTTTGGCAACGCCCGAGCGCCCAAAGGATGTACCGATCGTCAAACTGCGCGATGCCGGCATGGGCGAGCTGATGGCGGACTACGTGCTCTACGGCGTGCTGCACTTCTACCGCAGCCTGGATCATTACCGTCTTCAGCAGCCGGATGCGCAGTGGCAGCCGCACGAAGTGGTGGAAAAGTCGCAGTGGCCGGTGGGCGTACTGGGGCTTGGCGCCATTGGCCGCGCGGTCGCAAGCGCGCTTTACCAGGCAGGGTTCCCGGTGCTGGGCTGGAGCCGCTCGCCCAAGGAACTCCGCGACATTCGATGCCTGCACGGCGACGCCGGGCTCGATGAGCTTTTGGGCCAGGTGCAGTGCGTGGTGACCATTTTGCCGGATACCGCGGCGACTCGGCACATTCTCGATGCCGAGCGGCTGGCGCGCCTTCCTCAGGGCGCCAGCGTGATCAACCCCGGCCGCGGCAGCCTGATCGACGAAGCGGCGCTTTTAGAGGCACTCGGCGATGGCAGCGCGCCTGGTCATTTGCGCGGCGCGCTGCTGGACGTGTTCGAACGCGAGCCGCTGCCCACTGAGAGCCCCCTTTGGCGCCACCCGCGTGTTATCATCACCCCCCACATGGCCGCCCCCACGCCGCTGGCGGACGCCATCGACCAGGTGATCTCCTACGTCCACGCCTTCGAGGCCAACGAGGCGCTTGAGACGGTCAATCCGGACGAGGGCTACTAGGCTCTGTCTGCAAAGTGCCTGCGCTCGACAATACGGCGTTAAATATTGGCTCGTGCGCGAGTCCGATCAGAATGCTCATTTACACGGTGTAAACTCCGCTTCTTCGCCAATTTTTGCCTTGTCTTGTCTTCGCTCACCGACTTTTCAGACAGACCCTGGTCAAGCGTCATTCAAACGGATGAACGAATGGGCGGCCTCGAGGCTCTCAAGGTGACGTATCGAAAAGGAGAAGAGCCTGTGCCCTGCATCAACAAGCCAACCACTGCCCTGGCGCCAATCGGCGCGCTTTTTATTGGGCTTTTAACCCTGGGCGGCGCCGGCAAAGCCGCTGCCGACACCCCGGAGCTCGAAGCGCCGCGCCCGTTCGAGGCGAGTTACCGGCTGGAAGTGCGCGGCTGGCCCGGTGCCACGGTGCGCCATACGCTCGCTCAGGAGGGCCTTCACTGGCTCAGCAGCATGCGGTTTTCCGTGGCGGTGGCCAAGGGAGAGGAGCGCAGCCGCTTCGCCCTCGAGGATGATCAAACGCGCTCGCTCTACTACTCGAGCAGCTACTCGCTGTTCGGGATCGGCGACAGCTACCAGCTGGACGAAAACGAGCTTTCGGCGCTGGACCGCCAGGCGGCGCTGTTCGATCTTTCCCGCCGCGCGGGCCACGAGCAGTGTACCGAAAGCGCCCCTTGCGATATCGTTTTTCTCGATCATCGCGGGCGCGACGAGCAGTTTCAGTACTACACGAACCCGACGACCACCGTCACTACGCCCGCCGGGCGCTTCGAATCCAAAAGCGTCACGCTCCAGGATGTCGAAAAACCCGACCGGCACCTGGAGATCAGCTTCCACCCCGAGTGGCCCGGGCTGCTTCTCTCGGCGGAGTACTTCAAGGATGGCCGTCGGGATACCACCATCACGTTGACCCAGTTCAACCCAGGTTAAAGCGCCCTTTCATCGATGCTCACCGGTTTACTGATCGTTTTATTACCCCTGCTGCTGGGGTATCTCGTACGTCTGCGCCAGCCTTCGCTTCTGGAAGGTATCAACCGTGCCGTCAGCGCCTCGGTGTATCTGATTTTGTTCTTGATGGGCGTGGGCCTGGCCGGCCTCGAGAACTTGACCGGTCAGCTCGCGCGACTGGGCGGCAGCGCCCTGATCCTGTTCGCCATTACGGCGGTGTTCAACCTGGCAGCGCTGGGCTGGCTCTCGCGGCGACTCGCGCTCAAGGCGGGCGCCTCGCCAGCGCTCGAGAACGCCCCGACCAGCAAGCTCGCCGCGCTCCAGGGCTCGCTCATGCTGATGCTCACGGTTGTCATCGGCGTCGTGGTTGGCGCGTTACTGGCCCCGTTTGTGGGGCGGGGAATGTTTGCCACGGCGGATACGCTGGCCGAATGGGCGCTTTACGCACTGCTCGCGCTGATCGGCTGCCAGCTGCGCAACTCCGGCATGGGGCTCAAACAGATTCTGCTCAACCGGCTGGGTCTCGCCATCGCGCTCACATTGGCGGCCAGTTCGCTACTGGCCGGGTTGGTCGCCGCGCCGCTCTTGTCGCTGACGCTTACCCAAGGGCTCGCCATGGCCGCAGGCTTTGGCTGGTACTCGCTCTCGGCGATTCTGATCGGCGATCAGCTCGGTCCGCTACTCGGCGGTGTGGCGTTTTTCAACGACCTCGCACGTGAGCTTTTGGCCTTCATTCTGATTCCGCTGGTCATTCGCCGTCACGCCGCACTCGCCATTGGCTACGGCGGCGCCACCTCGATGGACTTCACCCTGCCGGTGATCCAGCAGCACGGCGGCGTCGCCTGCGTGCCGGTGGCGGTAGTCAGCGGCTTTCTGCTGTCGCTTCTGTCGCCGCCGTTGATTTTGTTCTTTCTCTCGCTTTAGATAGTGTCAGGCGCATCCAGACCACTACCAGCGGGGCCAACATGAAAGCACTGATCAACATCGACTACACGAACGACTTCGTCGCCGATGACGGCAGCCTCACCTGCGGTGCGCCGGGCCAGGCTATTCATGACGCCCTGCTGACACTAACCAAAACGTTTGTCGAAGCCGGTGATTTCGTCGTCTTTGCCATCGACCGGCATACGCAAAACGATCCCTTCCATCCGGAAACCAGGCTCTTCCCGCCCCACAATATCGAAGGCACCAAAGGCCGGGCGCTTTTTGGCGAGCTCCAGGCGTATTATCACGCCATCCAGGGTGCGGCCAACGTCTACTACACCGACAAGAGCCGCTATAGCGCCTTTCACGGCACCAATCTCGAAACCAGGCTGCGCGAGCGCGGCATCACTGAAGTGCATCTGGTAGGGGTGTGCACCGATATCTGCGTGCTGCACACCGCCGTGGATGCCTACAACAAGGGCTTTCAAATCGTCGTGCACCGTGACGCGGTGGCGAGCTTCGACCAGGCCGGTCACGCCTGGGCGCTTTCGCACTTCGAGAACGTGCTGGGTGCACGGGTGATCTAGCCTTCAATAGTGTCAGGAGTGACTGGCAAAACGCGCCAGTTTGGCTTGAAGGTTGGCGCGCACCGCCGGCCACTCGGATTCGATGATCGAGTAGACCACGGTGTCGCGCAGCGAGCCATCACTCAGAATCTGGTGGGCGCGCAGGATGCCGTCCTGCTTCGCGCCCAGCGCTTCGATCGCCGCGCGGGAGGCGCGGTTGAAGAAGTGGGTGCGAAACTCGCAGGCCACCGCCCGGGAGGCCTCGAACAGATTCGACAGCATCAAGAGCTTGCACTCGGCGTTCACCGCGGTGCCGCGCACGCGCTCGGCGTACCAGGTGTAGCCAATCATCGCCCGGCGATTGGCGGCATCGACGGCGTAAAACCGCGTGGTGCCGACGATGTCACCGCTGGCCAGGTGGCGCACGGCGTAGGCCAGGTGACCGCGACTGGCCTCTTCCATCGCCCGCTCCACGTAGGCGGCCATGTCATCCGGATGCGGGACGCTGGCGTACCAGAGCGCCCACCCTTCCCCATCGCGCACCGCCTCTGCCAGCGCCTCGATATGCCCGGCGTTCAAGGGCTCCAGTCGCACGTGCTGGCCCTCGAGTTGCTGTTCCTGAATAAACATTGCTACCTCCTGGCGGGTGGGCCTTGCCTGCGCGACCGGGTTGCGGCCGTCTAACGCTCGGCGTCGCTGGCGGCCAGGTGGTCGCTCAGCGCGTGGAAGAACTCGGTGACCGGCACGATCTCGAAGGCTTCCGCCTTGGGCTGGGCGCCGGTCATGGCAATCACCATGTCGTTGTCCGGGTCGATGAACACCCACTGGCCGAAGATCCCCACCGCCGAGAAGGCGTTGTCGCCTTCCGGCCACCAGGAGTAGCCGTACTCGATTTCCTCGCCGCCGATCTCGTGGGGCCGAGCTGACTCCGTCACCCAGCCTTCCGGCAGCACGTTCGGCGCGCGCTGCTCCTCGAGCACGAACTGGCCAAAGCGCGCGTAGTCCCTGAGCGTGATCAAGAGCCCGCTGCCGCCGATCTCCTGACCATCCTCGCCGTCGAGCCACCACTTCGCATCGGTTTCCATGCCGTAACCGGCCCAGATCTTCTCGGAGAGATACTCGGAGGCGCTCTTGCCCACCGCACCGTTGATGATCGCCGAGAGAAGCTGGGTTTCGCCGGTGCTGTAGTTCCATACCGTACCGGGTTCGGCGGCGCGTTCGAGCCCGCCCATGAACTCGATAATCGCGCCCGGGCGCTGTTCGAGCTGAAGCTCGAGCATCTGGCGGCGATCGGAGTCCGGATCGGCGTAGGTTTCGTCCCAGGCCACGCCGGAGGCCATCATGAGAATCTGCTCGACGCTAACGTCATCATAAACGCTGCCTTCGAGCGCCGGCACGTAGGTGCTGACGGCGTCATCGAGGCTTTCGATATAGCCGTCCTTGAGCGCGGCGCCGATCAGCGTCGAGGAGACCGACTTGGCGATCGACATCGACATCCAGGGCGTGTCAGCGGTGTTGCCCAGGGCGTACTGCTCGAACACCACGTCGTTGTCGTGCACCGCCATCAGCCCGCTCACCCGGTTGAGCGCCATGAAGTCGAAAATATCGTAGGTCACGCCGTCATGAGTCAGCGAGAAATCCTCGAGCGAGGCGTCGCGCTGGCCAAACCGATGCGGCTCGGCCGCGGCCTTGACCGTACGAGTCGGGAAGAGCCGGTCGATGTGGCGGGAGAGCTCGACCTGCTCGTCGGGCATCATCCGGCCACTGTAGAGCTTGCGCACCTCTGACTGGCTCTGCTCGGAGCTCTGGGCAAGGGCTACGTGTGGCGCCAGCGTCAGAGCGGTGGCGATCAGCGAAGTATTCAGCAGCGTCGGGGTCATATCGGCCTCTCTGGGTTCGATCACGCAAGACCCGCTTTGATAGCGCGCGCGGCGTGAAGTTTCTTGTAGCTCTCGATCAGGCGCTGGTGGCGCTCCAGACCGTCGAGCTGCGTATTGGTGGGCGTAAGCCCGTAAAAGCGTACGGAGCCTTCGACGGAGCCGACCACCGCCGCCATGCGCTTCTCGCCGAACATGCGGGTGAAGTTTGGCAGGTAGTCGTCGAGCTCCAGTTCGTCGTCGAGTTCGATCTCCAGCACCGCCTGTACCGCTTGGTAGAAGAGCCCGCGCTCGACGGTGTTGTCGTTGTACTGCAGGAACATCTCGACGCAGTCCAGCGCCTCGTCGAGCCGGCCGAGTGCCAGAAAGATCAAAAGTTTGAGCTCGAGAATGGTGAGCTGGCCCCAGACGGTGTTCTCGTCGAACTCGATACCGATCAGCGTGATGATGTCGGCGTGATCGTCCATCTGGCTCTCTTCCAGGCGCTCGACCAGCGCCGTCAGCGCCTCATCGTCAAGGGCGTGGAGGTTGAGAATGTCGTCGCGGTAGTCGAGCGCCTTATTGGTGTTGTCCCAGATCAGATCCTCGATCGGGTACACCTCGGAGTAGCCCGGCACCAGAATGCGGCACACCGGCGCACCGAGGTCCTCGTGGACGGCCATGTACACCTCGGCGTCGAGCTCGGCGAAGATGCCGAACAGCGTCTCGGCCTCCTGTTGAGAGCTCTTGCGCCCCTCATCAGTGAAGTCCCACTCGACGAACTCGAAGTTCGAGCGGGCGCTGAAAAAGCGCCAGGAGACCACGCCCACCGAATCGATGAAGTGCTCGACGAAGTTGTTGGGCTCGGCCAGGGTCTGGGAGTTGAAGGTCGGCAGCGGCAAATCGTTCAAGCCCTCGAAGCTTCTGCCCTGCAAGAGTTCGGTGAGGCTACGTTCGAGCGCCACCTCGAAGCTCGGATGCGCGCCGAAGGAGGCGAACACGCCGCCGGTGCGCGGGTTCATGAGCGTTACACACATCACCGGGAACTGCCCGCCCATCGAGGCATCCTTGACCAGCACCGGAAAGCCCTGGGCCTCCAGCGCCTTGATGCCCTCGACAATGCTCGGGTACTTCGCAATCACCTCCTGGGGGACGTCCGGAAGCGAAAGCTCCTGCTCGAGGATGTCGCGCTTGACCGCGCGCTCGAAAATCTCGGACAGACACTGTACCTGGGCTTCCGCCAGGGTATTGCCCGCGCTCATGCCGTTGCTCAGAAAGAGATTCTCGATCAGGTTCGACGGGAAGTAGACCGTCTCACCGTCGCTTTGGCGGGTAAACGGCAGCGACACGATACCGCGATCCACGCGCCCGGAGTTGGTGTCATAAAGGTGAGAGCCGGCAAGCTCGCCTTCCGGGTTGTAGATCGCCCGGGTGTGGGCGTCGAGAATCTCCTCGGGCAGCGCGTCATCAGGGCCGGGCTGGAACCACTTTTCATTGGGGTAGTGAACGAAGTCGCTGTCCGCGATCTCCTCACCGAAGTACTGGTCGTTGTAGAAGAAGTTGCATGACAGCCGCTCGATGAACTCGCCAAGCGCCGAGCAGAGCGCGCTCTCCTTGGTCGCGCCCTTGCCGTTGGTGAAGCACATCGGCGAGGCGGCATCGCGAATGTGCAGCGACCAGACGTGGGGCACGATATTGCGCCAGGAGGCGATCTCGATCTTCATGCCGAGATCCGCGAGGATGCCGCTCATGGTGGCGATCGTCTGCTCCAGCGGCGCATCCTTGCCTTCGATGAAGGTTTCACTGCCTTCCGGCGCGCCCATCAAGAGCGCCTGGGCGTCCTCGTCGATGTTCTCGACCACCTCGATCTGAAATTCCGGGCCGGTCTGCACGACCTTTTTCACCGTGCAGCGGTCGATGGAGCGCAGCATGCCTTCGCGGTCCTTCTCCGAGATATCCTCGGGCAGCTCGACCTGGATCTTGAAGATCTGCTTGTAGCGGTTCTCCGGGTCGACGATGTTGTTCTGGGAAAGCCGAATGTTGTCGGTCGGGATGTTGCGCGCGTTGCAGTACACCTTGACGAAGTACGCCGCGCACATCGCCGAGGAAGCCAGAAAATAATCAAACGGCCCGGGGGCGGAGCCATCGCCCTTGTAGCGAATCGGCTGATCGGAGACGACGCTGAAGTCGTCGAACTTCGCCTCGAGGCGTAAATTGTCGAGGTAGTTGACCTTGATTTCCATGGAGAGACGTCCGGATCGATGAGTGTGCCCTGCTCTTTCAAAGGCATCGGGCGATGCGCCCATTATCCAGCTTTTGACCCGGCGCGTCTTGCCTGTCTCACCCTAGCGTCTTGATCAACACCCTGGACTTGCGCGCGTGGTTGTAGGCGTCGCGCTTGAGCGGCGGTAGCGCCTCCAGGCTCGCCGGCTGAAAGCCGCGCTCGACGAACCAGTGGGCGGTATGGGTGGTGAGCACGAACAGCGCCGTGAAGTTCAGCTTGCGCGCGCGCTGCTCGATGGCCCCGGCCAGGCGCTCGCCGCGCTCGCCGCCGCGGTAGTTTTCGTGCACCGCCACGCAGGCGAGCTCGCCGATGGCGCTGTCGGCAAAGCCGTGCAGCGCCGCGCAGCCGATCACCATGCCGTCGCGCTCGATCACCAGATAGTCGTCGATCTCGTGCTCCAGGCGCTCGCGAGAGCGCGCCACCAGCATGCCGCGACGCTCCAGCGGCTCCAGAAGCTCCAGTAGACCGCCGATATCGCTGAGCGTGGCCGATCGAAGCTGCTCGTAGCGGTGCTCGGTGATCATGGTGCCGACGCCGTCGCGAGTGAAAAGCTCGCCCAACAGCGCATCCGGGTCGCGCCAGCATAGAAGGTGGGTGCGCGCCACGCCGTGGCGCGCGGCGGCGCAGGCCGCACTCAGGTGACGGGCAAGCTCCGAGCCCGGCTCGGCGCGCGCAAGCCGCGGCTCTGCCTCGGCGGGAGTGAGCTGGCGCAAAAGCGCACCCTGCTCATCCTCGAGCCCTTCGGAATCGCCGAGCAGAATCAGCTTGTCCGCCTTGAGCGCGACGGCGGCGTGGTGAGCGACGTCCGCCGCATCCAGATCGAACACCTCACCTGTGCTGGAAAAGCCGAGCGGCGGCAAAAGAACCAGCGACCCCTGAGCGAGCAGTTCCTCGATCGCCGCCGCGCGCACCCGGCGCACCTCGCCGCTGTGGTCGAAGTCGACCCCTTCGCGCACGCCGAAAGGCTTGGCAGTCACCAGATTACCCGAGACCACGCTCAGCTCGACGCCGTGAAGCGGCGAGTTGGGCAGCGCAAGCGAGAGCCTCGCTTCGAGCCAAAGCCGCTGGTGCGAGGCAACCCGCTCGACCTGAGCCATCACCGCGCGGTCCGCCACCCAGCGCCCCTCGACCCGGATCGGCTCGATACCGGCCTCGGTCAGCGCGCTTTGCACCTGCGGGCGCACGCCGAACACCACCACCAGCCGAACGCCCAGGGTATGCAACAGCGCCAGATCCTGTACCAGCTGCTCGCCGCGCCCCGCCGCCAGAGCGTCGCCCTCGATCAGTACGACGAAGGTTCGCCCCCGGTGGGCGTTGATGTACGGGGAGGCGTTGCGAAACCAGTCGACAAAGGGGAAGCGTGTATCCAAGGGGCCGCTCTCCGGCGCAGGTGAGTGAAAGCGTAGGTAGACCGGCTACTTTACCAGAGCCTGAAAAAACAGCGCCAAAAAAAGCGGCACCGCTTTGCTCGAACGACCAGCAAAACGGTGCCGCGTTGTCAGCGCACGCCGGCGTTAGCCGAACATGCCCTTGAACATGAAGAAAAACAGAATCGCCAACCCCGCCCCCGCCGGCAGCGTGATCAGCCAGGACATCACGATGGTGCCGATGACGCGCAAATTCAGTGCCGCCATACCGCGGGCCAGGCCCACGCCAAGCACCGCGCCGACCAGCGTGTGAGTGGTCGAGATCGGCAGACCCGTACCCGAGGCGAGCACCACCGTGGTGGCGGCGGCCAGCGTCGCGGCGAAGCCGCGGCTCGGCGTGAGCTCGGTGATGCCGGTACCGACGGTGGCGATCACCTTGTGGCCGTAGGTGACCAGACCGAAGACGATACCGCCGCCGCCCAGAATCAGCACCCACCAGGGCACCAGCGAGGCGCTGTCGATCATGCCTTCGCTCTGCACCACGCCGATCACCGCGGCGAGCGGGCCAACGGCGTTGGCCACGTCGTTGGAGCCGTGGGCGAAGGCCATGGCACAGGCGGTGAACACCATCAGCACGCCGAAGACCCGCTCGACGTTGGCGTAGCCGAAGTGGTCGCTGGCCGCTTTTTCGTACTTGATCCGGCGCAGCATGACCACCCCAAGCCCGGTGATGGCAAGCCCCAGCACCAGCGAAAGCACGAAGCTCTGGCCAAAACTCAAGTCGAGCCCCACGTGGGAAAGCCCCTTGATCAGGGTGACCATCGAGACGATGAAACCGACCAGAAAGACGTAGCCCGGCACGTAGCGCTTGGCGGCGACGAAGGGGTCGCTGTTTTCGAAAATCAGGTGATGCACCGACTTGAACAGCACGAAAGCGATGGTGCCGGCCAGAAGCGGCGACACCAGCCAGCTCGAGGCGATGGTGCCAACGCTTCCCCAGTCCACCGCGTCCACCCCGAGACCCACGGCGCCGAAACCGACGATCGCGCCGACCACCGAGTGGGTAGTGGACACCGGCCAGCCCCGTGAGGAGGCAACCATGAGCCAGAGCCCCGCCGCCAGCAGCGCCGAAAGCATGCCGTACACCAGAAGCTCCGGATGCGCGGCCAGCAGGGCCGGGTCGAGAATGCCGCCGCGAATGGTCGCGGTGACCTCACCGCCGGCAAGCCAGGCGCCGAGGAATTCGAAAATCACCGCGATGATGATCGCCTGCTTGATGGTGATCGCCTTCGACCCCACCGAGGTACCCATGGCGTTGGCGACGTCGTTGGCCCCCACCCCCCAGGCCATGAAAAAGCCGAACAAACAGGCGAGGATGATGAACACCTCGCCGTGCTGGGCAATAATCTGCATGACGCCCCCTTAGCGCGCAGTCAAAATCTGGAGTCGGCTACCCACGCGCTCGGCGCGATCGGAAAGCTCGCCGATCCACTCGATGATCTTGTAAAGAAAGATCACGTCCACCGGCGGCAGTTGGCTTTCGAGTTCGAAAAGGCGACGGCGGATGGCGACCTGTTGATCGTCCGCCTGATGTTCGAAGTTGTGCAGCTCGCGAATCATGTTGCGCATCACGTCCGATACCGTGCGCCCAAAGCCGGACTCGAGCAGCTCCTTGAGCTCCTCCAGCGCCTGGCGGGCGTGGCCCACGCAGGCCACGCTGGTCACGATGTAATCGCGCATCAGCTCGGCCAACTCGTCCGGCACCCGCATCTTGCGCCCCATCATGATGCCGGTGATGTCGCGTACCTTGTTGGCGATCTTGTCCTGCACGCTGATCAGGTCGAGCAGGTCCGTGCGCGAGACCGGCAGAAAGAGCGTATTGGGCAGGTTCAGGCGAAGTTCGGTCTTGAGGACATCGGCGTCGTGCTCGAGCTGGGTCACGTTCTCGCGAAGCTCGGCGGCCTTGTCCCAGTCGCCAATGAGCGTCGCCTCGAAAAACGGCAGCAGCTGGTCGGCGCACTCGTTGGCCTTGACGATGTGCGCCAGCAACGGGTGGAATGGCGAGCGGCCGAACATCGCTGAAAAAGGATTGCTGGTAGCCATAAAGCTTATGAGCCTTTGTTCGAAAGCCTGGAAATAGCGGGCGCCAGTATAAAGAGTGCGCTCGCCGCCGTCATGAAAAGTTCATAAATGTCATCAAAATTTAACGCCATCTTCACAACGTCAAGGTAGCCATTGTCATGAAAGACCACGCCCCGGTTGAAGTAGAGCTCAAGCTAGCGCTGCCTTCAACGTCTATCGCCGCGCTTTTGAGCTACCCGGCCCTTGGCGCCGCCCCGACCCGGTCGCACCTGGCCAACACCTATTACGATACGCCAGACGGTGCGCTCGCCAGCGCCGGCATCGCCCTGCGCCTGCGCAAGATAGGCGCCGCCACGCTGCAAACGGTCAAGACCCGGGGCCACGGCGGCGGCGGGCTGTCGACGCGCAGCGAGTGGGAGTGGCCGGTCAAGGGAGAGCTGGATCTCGATTCGCTCAAGGCGCTCCCCCCTTTCGAAGGCGAGCTGAGCAGTACGATAGCCGCCCTGTCTCCCCACCTGCGCACCGACTTCGAGCGGCGCAGCTGGCTGATCGACTGGAGCGACAGCCGAATCGAGCTGGTGCTCGACGAAGGCGAGATCGAGTGCCAGGGCGCCCGAGCCACCATCTGTGAAGTCGAGCTCGAGCTGAAGAGCGGCTCCCCCCAGGCGCTCTGGTCGCTGGCGCTGTCGCTGTCGGCCCAGACGCCGCTGCGCCCGAGCGATTCGAGCAAGGCCGCTCGGGGAAACGCGCTGGGCCAGAAGGCGTGGGCGCTGCCCGAGGCCACCACGCCCGGCGAGTGGCTTCACCGCGCCACGGTGGCCCTCGATGCGTTCAACGACAGCGGCGAGCGCGCCTATTTCGAGCACGCCGAGCACGCCTACAAGACGCTGGCCGAGCATTCGGCCCTCGATGAGACGCTGCGCCCGACGGCGGCGGCGCTCTACCGCGCCCTCGACGACCAGCGCCTGACGATCTCCTTTGGCTACAACGCGCTGAGCCTGGCGCATCGCCTGGCCCTGCAAAGCGCGCTAAGCTGAACCAGCTAGCCAGCAAAAGGACGATGCCATGAGTTTTCCCCTCGCGCCGGGCCCGGAAGGCCTGCGCTCGCAGCTTTTTCATATCATTTTCGAGTCCGACACGCCCGGCGCCAAGGCCTTCGACCTGGCGCTGATCATCGCCATTCTGACCAGCGTGTCGCTCATCATCCTCGGCAGCGTCGAGAGCATCGCTCAGCCTTACGGGGAGCTGTTTCTCTATATCGAGTGGACGATCACGGTCCTGTTCAGCATCGAGCTGCTGGTACGCCTTTACTGTCTCGACCGGCCGCTCTCCTACCTCAAGAGCTTCTACGGTGTGGTGGACATGATCGCCATTCTTCCCGCTTGGCTGGTGCTGCTGGTACCTGGCGCTCACGGGCTGGTGATCGTGCGCCTTTTGCGGGTGCTGCGTATCTTTCGCATTCTGCGGATGATGGAGTTCGTCGGCGAAGGGCACATGCTGCTCGAGGCGCTCAAACGCAGCTCGCGCCAGATTCTGCTCTTTTTCAGCAGCATTTTGATGGTAGTGACGCTGTTCGCCGCGCTGATGTACACCATCGAGTCCGAAGAGGCGGGCTTTACCAGCATCCCGATCTCGATCTACTGGGCGATCGTGAGCATGACCACGGTGGGTTACGGCGATATCGTCCCCGTCACCCCGCTGGGCAAATCGATCACGGTGATTCTGATGCTTCTGGGCTACTCGGTGATCGCGGTGCCCACCGGGGTGTTCTCCGCTCAGGTACTGCGCTCGATTCGCGAAGATCGCTACTCCGACGAAGCCTGCCCCGGCTGCGGTTATGATCGCCACGAAAAGGACGCCCGCTACTGCCTGCGTTGCGGCACCTGGCTCGACGAGTTCAGCGACGACCCGCGCGAGGAGAAACGCAAAGAGGCGCAGGAGAAGGAAGACGAGAAAGAGAAGAAGAGAGACGAGCAGCGCCGCGAAGACGACTCATAAAGCCACATGCTTTTGATCGACGCAGAAGGCCGCCCAGTGGGCGGCCTTCTGCGTATCGCGGCGTTTTCATCACTGCTCTTCGAACGGTGCCTGCCAAGCGTCCAGCTCGGCGTCGCTCCAGCTGCCGTAGGTGGCGTTGGGGAACATGATCCAGTCATCGCCAAAACGCTCGGCGTTCTCCTCGACCTGACGGCGCTGCTCGTCGAGCTCGGAAGTGAACAGCTCAGAGAAGTCGTGCAGCGTATCGCCCAACTGCATCACCAGCGTGTAGTCATCGGTGACCTGCTGGCGACGCTCGCTTTTCGGCGGGCCCAACAGCAACACGTGCTCATCGGACACCTGGGGCAGCGCCAGCGCGTTCAAGGTGTCGAGCGTGGCGGCCTTGTTCTCTTCATAGCGGTCCGACACGTAGAAGATCGCCACGTCCTGCTCGTCGGCGAACTCGAGGAACTCCTTGGCGCCGGGGATCAGTCGCGGCTCACCCTCACGCTCCCAATGCTTCCAGGTGTCCCAACTCGTGAAGTCGTGGCACGCCTGCATGTCGCGTACCAGCAGCGCGCTGTTGTCGATCACGGTTTCGTCGAGATCGGTAATGATCGCCAGCGGCGTCTCGTCATCGCGCTCGGCGAGGCGGTCTTTCAAACGGTAGGTCGCCAGCGCATACCCCTGGCGTTGAAGCGCCGCCACTTCGGCGGACTGCTGATGGTAGCGAAGCCCCATGGCGTACTGGTCGAGCTCACAGGCCTGCTCGCTGGAAGACTCCTGAGCCATCGCACCTGCCGACATCACTCCACCGACCCCGAGAATCAGCGCACTCAGCGCAAAACGATTGACGTTGCGATTCATTCACACTTCCTTTTTTGAACGTGCCATCACACGGATAAATCAATAACGCAGCGTTATTGAAAGAGCATGAAACCATCGTATTTTATTTTTATTAAACACTCAAACAATAAAAAGCCACGCCTCGATGATCGGGCGTGGCGGCAGTGCTTCGCTTTCAGCTCTGGAAAGGCGCAGTATCGCCGCGGCCTTCGCGTACGATGGTGGGCGGAAGCTTTCGAAGATCGATCACGCTGGTCGGGTCCAGGTGGCAGGCGCCGCCGTCGATGATCAAATCGAGATGGGCGCCGAAGCGCTCGCGGATCTCCTCCGGGTCGCTCATCGGAAGCTCCTCACCCACCGGGATCAGCGTGACGCTCATCAAGGGCTCGCCGAGCGCGTGAAGCAGGGCGTGGGTAATGCGGTGATCCGGCACGCGCACGCCGATCGAGCGGCGCTTGGGGTGCAACAGGAGCCTTGGCACCTCGGTGGTGGCTTCCAGAATGTAAGTGTAGGGCCCCGGCGTGTGCGCCTTCAAAAGGCGGAACACGGCGTTATCGACCTTGGCGTAGGTGCCGATTTCGGACAGATCCGAACACACCAGGGTGAAGTTGTGCTTGTCGTCGAGCGAGCGCAGCCACTTGATCTTCTCGATCGCTTTCTTTTCCCCCAGGTGGCAGCCCAGGGCGTAGCCGGAGTCGGTGGGGTATGCCACCACGCCGCCCTGGCGAACGATCGCCACGGCCTGCTCGATCAAGCGTTTTTGCGGGTTTTCCGGATGGATCTGAAAGTACTGGCTCATCGCTGCCTCCTGTTGCGAATACGTCGCCGCCTGGGCGGTCTTCCTGAAGAATAGCCAGGTTGGCCGGCTTACGCGCCGATGCCGAGCAGCCCCGCCGGCGCATCGCCCAGATGAGCCAGCCTCGGGTGCTGCCAGATCGGCCGTGCGGCGGTGCGCGGAATCACGCTCATGCTGCCCGGGGCTGCGTGGCTGCCGGGGAAGTGAAAGTCGCTACCCAGCGAGGCGTAGAGCCCGCGCTCGTCGAGCTGGCGGGCGAGATCGCGGCTGCTGTCCGCATTCTGCTGGCCGCTGACCAGCTCCGCGGCCTGGCCGCCGGCGGCGCAGAAGTCATCCATCAACAGCCCGCGCTTACGCCGCGTCAGCCCATAGCGCAAGGGGTGGGCGATCGCCGCTACCCCGCCGGAGGCCACTACCCAGCCCACGGCCTCGCCGATCTCCGGCCAGTGCGCCTTCACGTCGCCCTTCTTGCCGCTGCCCAGATAGCGCTTGAAGGCGCTGGCCCAGTCCGGCACCAGCCCGTCCGCGACAAGCGCCTTGGCAAAGTCCGGGCGCCCCAGCGGGCGGTCGCTTCCGGCCTGGTGGCGCGCCTTGGCCAGCGCGTCCTTGAGCCCGGCCTTTTCGAGCCGCTCGGCGATCACCTCGGCGCGCTGAATACGCGCCTGGCGCTGCGCCTTGAGCCCCTCGGCCAGCGCCCCACGCGCGCCGCCGGGCATCAGCGCGACCACGTGAATGTTGATGCCCTGCCAGCGGGTCGAGAGCTCGCAGCCCGCGACCAGCGTGAGCCCTTCGTATTCGGCGGCGCGAGCGGCCTCGTCGACGCCGTCCATGGTGTCGTGGTCGGTCAGCGCGATACAGGAAAGCTCGCGGCGGGCGCAGAGCGCGACCAGCTCGGTGGGCGAGAGCGTACCGTCGGAGGCGGTGGAGTGCATGTGCAGATCCACCGGGTAGCCGCGGTCGGCGTCGAAGGTCTCGGGCAGCACGGTAACGGGGAGTCGGAGCATGGGCATGACGTCGGTTGGGGAGTTTGTCAGAATGGGGGGCTTCACGTATAAGTAGCCGTGCCGCAACGCTCGAGCGCTGACGCCCGGCGCCGCCCCGGAGCGGCTTGCAAGCGCGCTATAGTGCGCGCATCCACCTGGCCGGTCAACGGCCCGCGCCGGCCCCGCTTTCCACGTCAAGGATCTCCCCATGCTCTACGCCATCATCAGTGAAGACGTCTCAGACAGCCTCGAGCAGCGCATGAAGGCGCGCCCGGCCCACCTCGCCCGGCTCGAGGCGCTGCGCGACGAAGCCCGCCTGGTGCTCGCCGGCCCCCATCCGGCGATCGACAGCGAAACCCCCGGCGACACCGGCTTTAGCGGAAGCCTGGTGGTCGCCGAGTTCGCAAGCCTCGACGACGCCCAGGCCTGGGCGGACAGCGACCCCTACGTCGACGCCGGTGTCTACGCCAAGGTCAAGGTGAAGCCGTTCAAGAAAGTGCTGCCCTGATCGCACGCGGCTTGATTTTCATTCGCCGCTGTGCGGCGGCGCCGGTTTTTGCACAGAGGCTGTGGAAAACTCTGTGCAAACACGGCGGACGCTTTTCTCAAAGCGAGAGTGTGCGCCCGCGCTGACGAATTGATCATTTTTTAACCGTTTATCACCCACCGCCAACACCACGAGATGACCGCGTGAGCAAGCGCCCCACCCTGCCGCCTCTTGAGGCCCTGACCGCCCCGTCGCTCACCTGGGAGAGCGACGCGCCGCACTCCGACGCCTTCGGCGACGTCTACTTCTCGCGCGAGGATGGCCGCGCCGAAACCGAACACGTCTTTGTGAACGCCAACCGGCTGCCGGAACGCTTTGCCGCCTGGCGCGAGCCGCGAGCTTTCGTGATCGGCGAAACGGGGTTCGGCACCGGGCTCAACGTGCTCAGCGCCTGGGCCTGCTTCGAGCAGCACGCAGCCCCCGAGGCGCGCCTGCACCTGTTATCCACAGAGAAGTATCCAATGCCAATCGAGGCGCTCTCCCGCGCGCTAAACGCCTGGCCGTCGCTTGCCCGCTACGCGCAGACGCTCTGCGCGCTGTGGCCGGCGCCGGTGGCCGGCATTCACCGGCTGCACCTGAGCGAGCGGGTGACGCTGGATCTGCATCTGGGCGACACCACCGAGCGCCTGGCGCTGCTCGACGGCCAGGTCGACGCCTGGTTTCTCGACGGCTTCGCGCCTTCGAAAAACCAGGCGATGTGGCAGCCGGCGCTGTTCGAGGCGATGGCGGAACGCTCGCGCCCCGGGGCAACCTTCGCCACCTTCACCTGCGCAGGCGTCGTCAAGCGCGGGTTGAAGGCGGCGGGCTTTTCGATCAGAAAGGTGCCGGGGTTCGGGCGCAAGCGCGAGATGCTCGCCGGCGAAATCATTGAGCCGCCGGCTGATCACCGCCGCCGCCTCACGCCCTGGTTCACGCCCCCGACGCCGCGGCTCGCCCGTCAGGTCGCGGTGATCGGCGCAGGACTTGCCGGGGCGTGCGCGGCGGCCGCACTCGCCCGGCGCGGGGTGAACGTGACCGTGCTCGAGCGCGAAGCACCCGGCGCCGGGGCCTCGGGCAACCGCCAGGGCGCGCTCTACGTCAAGCTCGCCGCCGAAACCAACGACCAGAGCCGCTTTTATCTCGCCGGGCTTTTATACAGCGCGCGCTGGCTTGGCGGACTCGATGGAAGCGAGGCGTTCTGGTCGCCCTGCGGCGTGGTGCAGCTCGCCCCCAATGAAAGAGAAGCGAGCCGCCAGCGCCGCTTTCTCACCCGCCACCCGCTCGGCGAGGCGGTGGTGCGAGCGCACCAGGGGTCGCTTGAGGCGCTTGCCGACGTGGCGGGCCATACCGAACACGCGCTTTACTACCCCCAGGCGGGCTGGGTGCGCCCGGCGACGCTCTGCCGAGCGCTACTCGCCCACCCGCGCATCACGCTGGAAAAGGCCGAGGTCACCGGGCTAGAGGCACAGACGTCGGGCTGGCGCCTGGCGCTTGGGGATAACTCCGCCATGGAGGCGGACCAGGTGGTCATCGCCTGCGCCCGCCAGGCAAGCGATTTTACCCAGACCCGAACACTTGCCTTCCAGCCGGTGCGCGGCCAGGTGAGCGCATTGACGCTGCCCGACGGCGTGCGTGCGCCCGAGTGCGTGGTCTGCGCCGGCGGCTACGTGGCGCCACCGCTTGACGGCGTGCTTACCTTCGGCGCGAGCTTCGTGCCCAACGATGCAACGAATGATCTGCGTGAGGCGGAGCACCAGCGCAATATCGATGAGCTTCGAGCGGCGCTTCCCGAGTGGGTCGACGAGCTCGAGCGCGCAAGCGGGCCGCTGACGCCAGCCAAGCTCACCGGCCGCGCCGCGGTACGCGCGGCGAGCCCGGACAAGACGCCCTACGCCGGGCCGGTGCCCAACGCAGAGGCCTGGCAGCGCGATTACGCAGCGCTCTCAAAAGATGCCTCCCGGGTGGCTTCGATTCCCGGCGCGCATCACGCGGGCCTCTGGGTCTCGGCGGCCCACGGCAGCCGCGGGCTCGCCAGCGCCCCGCTGTGCGCCGAGGTGATCGCCTCGCGAATGCTCGATGAGCCGCTGCCCGTCGAAGGCGCGATCGCCGATCACCTGCACCCGGGCCGGCGGCTGATCAGCGCGCTGATTCGCGCCGAGTCGGCCAAACCGCGCGGCTAGTAATCGCCCTCCTCCTCGTCGTCGGCAAGATCGCGGCCGAAGGCGCGCCACTGGGCAAGCGTCATCACCTCGGTTTGCTCGAGCTCGATGTCGTGGGCGATCAGCAGTTCGCCGCGCTCGAGCTGGCGTTTGAGCTCGACCACCCAGCCGTGCATACCGTCTCCGCTGGTGTCGGTGGTGTCGTAGCCCTGGCGGGTGACGAAGGCCTCGAGCAGCGCGTTCAGGGTTTCCGGCGGCAGCATGCGCGCCGGCACTTCGATGAATCGGCTCATTCGCCCTGCTCCCATTGCTTGAGTTTGTCGATGAAAGCGGCTTCGTCGAGCACCTCGACGCCGAGCTCTTCGGCCCTGGCGAGCTTGCTGCCCGCCGCTTCGCCCGCAACCACGCAGGCGGTTTTTTTCGACACGCTGCCGGCGACCTTCGCCCCCAGCGCCTGGAGGCGCGCCTTGCCCTCGTCGCGGGTCATGGTCTCGAGGCTGCCGGTGAGCACCCAGGTCTGGCCCTCGAGGGGCGTCGGCCCGCGCTTGACCTCGGCCTCCACCCAGGTGACGCCGGCGTCGATCAGCGCGGTGATGGTCGCCTGGTTGCGCGGCTGCTGGAAAAACGTATGAACGTGGGCGGCGACCACCGGGCCAACGTCGTTGACCGCTTCGAGCGCGGCCTGGTCGGCGGCCATGAGCGCCTCGCGCGTGCCGAAGTGGCGCGCCAGGTTGGCGGCGGTCGCCTCCCCCACCTCGCGAATGCCGAGAGCGTAGATGAAGCGCGCGAAGGTGGTGTTTTTCGCGCTCTCCAGCGCCTCGACCAGGTTCTGCGACGATTTCGCTCCCATGCGTTCGAGCTCGCAAAGCCGCTCGGCGGTGAGCGCGAACAGATCCGCCGGGGTCTCGACCCAGTCGCGCTCGACGAGCTGATCGATGATTTTTTCGCCCAGCCCATCCACATCCAGCGCCTTGCGGCTAGCGAAATGCTTGAGCGCCTCCTTGCGCTGGGCGGGGCAGAAAAGCCCGCCGGAGCAGCGCGCTACCGCTTCGCCTTCGATGCGCTCGATGTCAGAGCCGCAGGCCGGGCAGGCGGTGGGAAATTCGATTGCACGCGCATCACTCGGGCGTTTTTCGGTATCGACGCGCACCACCTGGGGGATCACATCCCCGGCTCGGCGGATCGCCACGGTGTCGCCGATCATCACGCCAAGGCGTTCGATCTCGTCGGCGTTGTGCAGCGTGGCGTTGGAGACGGTGACCCCGGCCACGGAAACCGGCGAAAGCCTGGCGACCGGGGTGATGGCGCCGGTGCGCCCGACCTGGAACTCGACGTCATTGAGCGTGGTGATCTCCTCCTGGGCGGGGAACTTGAACGCCACCGCCCAGCGCGGCGCGCGGGCCACGAAGCCGAGCTCGCGCTGGGCGCGCAGGTCGTTGACCTTGATCACCACGCCGTCGATATCAAAGCCTAGATTCAAACGCTTCTCGCCGAGCGCGTCGCAGTAATCCGCCACCGCCTCCGGGCCGGTAATCGTCTCGAGCTCGCTGCTCGAACGAAAGCCGAGCGTCTTGAGCCTATTCATCAGCGCGCTGTGGCTGGTGTCGCCGCCATCCGGCTCCAGCCGCGCCACCTGGTAGGCGTGAAACTCCAGCGGGCGCCTGGCAGTCACGCGCGGGTCGAGCTGACGAAGGCTTCCGGCGGCGGCGTTGCGCGGGTTGGCGAACACCCGCCCCTCTTCTTCTCGGGCGCGCTCGTTGAGCGCTTCGAAGCCTTCGTGGCGCATGATCACTTCGCCGCGCACCTCCAGAAGCTTGGGCACCTTTTTGCCGCGCAGCTTGAGCGGTATCGAGCGCAGCGTGCGCAGGTTCGAGGTGATGCCTTCGCCGGTGCGCCCGTCGCCGCGGGTCGCGCCGCTGGTCAACACGCCCTGCTCGAACACCAGCGACACCGCGGCGCCGTCGAGCTTGGGCTCGCAGCTGAATTCGATCTCGCTGGCCGAGCACTCGAGGCGTTCGGCCACGCGCTCGGCGAAGGCGAAGATACCGTCACGATCAAAAGCGTTATCCAGCGACAGCATCGGAATGGCGTGAGCCACCGCGGGAAAGCCCTGTGCCGGCGCCGCGCCGACGCGCTGGGTGGGCGACTCCGGGGTGACGAGCTCAGGGTGCTCCGCTTCGATCTCCTTAAGCGCCTGGAGCTTGCGGTCGTAATCGGCATCGGTGAGTGCGGGCTCGTCGAGCACGTAGTAGCGGTGGTTGGCGTCGTCGAGCTCGGCGCGAAGGGTGGCGAGCTCTTCGAGCACGCGAGAGGAAGGCTTGCTCATGCAATCGGTTTCCGTGAAACAGTACGTAGTGAAGCGTGCCTATAGCCTAGCGCTTTCATAACGAAAACACCCGCCTGAAAAGGCGGGTGCAGAAGGAGTGAACGGGGTTAGCGCGCGTGGCGCTGCAAGCGGTGGCGGCGCTCGAACTCGTGCACCCGCTGGCGCGCGAACTCGATGGTTTGAGCGGTCATCACGCTGCGGTTTTCGTCTTTGAGCTCGCCGCCCATGTGGCGAACCACCACCATGGCGGTTTCCACCATCGCTTCGAACGCGGCGGAGGCGTCGAGCGCGCCGGGCAGCGGCATCAGCAGAGTGACGCCCGGAGTCGTGAATTCGTCCATCTGCTCGATGGGGAAGGTACCGGGCTTGACCACGTTGACCATCGAGAACTGCAGGCCGCTGTCGTCGCTTTCGGTTTCGAAGCGGTGGAACACGCCCATGGCGCTACAGTAGCGAAGCCCGCAGGCCATCATCAGCTCCAGCAGCTTGCCACCCTCGAAGCCCTCTTCGTCGCGGGAAAGCACGCTGATGACGATCATTTCCGAGGCGTCGGTCAACGCCTCCTTGGCGCGAGCGCCGGAAACGTCGTGTCGCAGCGCTTTTTCGAGCGTCGGATGGGCGCGCACGACGCTTTCATCCTCGCTAGAGGCGCCGTAAGCATCATCGAAGTACGCCTCGGGCTCGTCGGTGCGTTCGCCTTCATCAGCGAGATCGAAACGTTCGGCGCTGTGCCGGCGCAGCGCGCTCATCGAAGGCTCGGCGCTGTAGAGCTCGTCGTTCTGGAAACGAGGGGCGGTGTGGGCGGCTTCGATTTCGCGCGCGCGGGCATTTTCCTGAGCAATCCGCGCCTTCTCGGCTTCGGCTGCCTCCTTCGCTTCGCGGCGCTGCTCGGCTTCGAGCGCCTTGCGCTCGGCCTTCTGTTTGGCAAGCGCCTTCGCCCGCTCGGCTTTTTCGATCTTCTTGCGCGCGCGGGTCTCGCGGCGCTCGATCATGCGGCGCTTGAACGAGCGCCCCATACCTTCGAAATCTACCAGCCGGTAGGCATCGACGGCTTCATCGTCGAGTTCACCGGCGGTGTGGGAGCGCAGCTGGCGGCGCTTGCGCGACTCGGTTTTGGTGAACCCGGCGTCTTCCGGCTCGGCGCGCAGCACCTCGGAGTCGGCCTTTGCGCTGGCCTCTTCGGCCGCCGGCGGCGCCTCGGTAGCATCGACCTTGACGCCGGAAGTCTCTTGTAAAGATGCGGACTCTGACGCAGCGTCGGATTCGGCGGAAAGCGTGGGCTCGATTGGTTCGGCAGGTGCGGGGATGCGCTCTTCGACCGGCGCGGGCTGCTCGGTGGGTTCGATCGACGCGGCGGGCTGAGGTTTGGCGGCAGCCGGCACGGGCTCGGCGAACAGGCTGGGCTCGCGGCGCTCTTCTACCGGGGTTTTTTCCACCGGGGGTTTTTCACTTTTCACGCTGGCGCGGGGAGCGGGCTCGACCGGGCGAGAGACAGCAGGGTTCGATGCGGTAAAGGCCGAGGCGGAAGAGGCACTGCTGCGAGCGTCGTTGAAACCGCCTTCGAACGCCAGCCGCTGGCCGTCGGCGGCGGGCTTGCCGCGACCCGTGGCACGAGAAAAAGAGCGCTTGAAATCAGAGAGTACGCGCGAAGGACCAGGATGCTCCTGGCGCTCGAGCTGGGGCTTCTTACCAAGGCCGCTGTAGTCGGCGGGTTTGACCACGCGGGCGCCGCCGTTGGGAAGCTCCCAGTTGATCTCGGCCTCTTTGGCCTCATCATCGAGCTCTTCCACCGACGCCTTGGGCAGATTATCGACCGCCTGGTCGAGCCTGGGAACACGGCGCTGACGCTGAAGCCTTCGAACACCATCGACCACGATAAGCGATACCAGCGCCAATCCTAGAATGATTAACCACTCTCTTAGTTCCATGTCGAGCATTCCATGGGTCATTTCAACCGGTTTAAGGCGCTACCTTGATGATGTCTGCGTCCACCCAGGCGCTATATTTACCACCAAGCATAGTGCGGCTGCTACAAAAAAGGGCAACTTATTGCTTATTGTGCGAGACCATGACGCTCACCAATGATAATTCGGCGTAACGGGTCCGGCGCTTGGACAAGTAATTTCGCAAAAAGTGCCCTCCCGGCACCTTTTTGCTCGTTCACTCTCCTTCTACAACGCTCCTGTACCTTATTATTTGGCGCCTGTACGTTCCGCCCGCAACCGTTACCTCACAAACGGTTCGATGAAGGAGCAACAGGGCTCTCTATTCATCGATGCGGTAACTTCAAGTTCGCCCCGCCACCCATTAACGCGTCAATTGTAGAGGTGTAAACTCAATATGACAAAATATTGCGACACCATTATCCATCAAACAAGCACAATCAAAGTTGAATCGCAAGTCTCGTTAGTTAACTCGTGCGAGCTTTAGCCAAAACGATTCAGCGAAGTGACTCGCTAACAGTCGCGGCTTCACTATATGTATTTCCAGTGGTATATCACTCTCTTCGTTAAAAGCGCGCACCAGCCTCCCCTCTTCAATCTCTTGTTCGACAAGACTTTTAGGCAGCCATGCAAGCCCTTTGTTTTGAAGCGCCATCGACATCGATACCGCTGCCGAATGACTGGTGAAGTGCGCCGGCAGGATTAACTCGCGCACTTTATCGTCGATGGGATAATCATCGATAATGCGCCCGAGACCGGAAGACTCGGAGTAAGCAAGATAAGGAAAAAAATCGTGATGTCGACGCTTCAAGTCTTTTCCCACTAGCGCGATGAGCCAGTCTTTACCAATAATACAACGCTCATAATACTTGGCGGGAAAGAGCGAATCCGCTAAAGGATCGCGATAACTCAGCAAGAAATGCGCCTTGCCTTCGATCAGCAGACGTTCACAGCCGGCCATGGTATCCGAATGAAGCTGGATCGAGGCCACAGGGCTTGCATCGATCCGTCGTATCCAGCGTGGAAAGAAGGTGAACGAGAGCGAATGAGTCGCCGCGAACTGCAAGGTCTTCGCCGCGTGGCCAGCCACCGCTTGAGCTCTGGCCCGTAATGCATAGAGGGTTTGACTCGCCTCCAACATCCCCGCGTGCACGTGGTGCCCGGCATCGGTGAGCCTAGTTCCCTGAGGGGTACGTGTAAACAGCGCCACTCCCATCCACTGCTCCAGCGATCGTATGCGCCGACTGAACGCGGGCTGGGTGATATGGCGCGCATTCGCGGCGCGAACGAAGCTCTTGTGCTCGGCAAGAGCGGCGAAGTCTTCGAGCCAGGCCAATTCCATGGCAATGCCTTTTCAGCATGGGGTGCCCCAGTATATGCATTAGCCGGGAAGTGGCGCCAGGCCTATCGTTGTCTCGAACCCACTCGATTCATAAAAGGTAATGCCATGCGTATCGTAGACATTCGCGAGAAGACGGTTTCCATCGCCTCGCCCATCGCCAACGCCTATATCGACTTTTCCAAAATGACCTGCTCCGTGGTTGCCGTGGTGACCGATGTCATTCGCGACGGCAAGCCCGTCATCGGCTACGGCTTCAACTCCAACGGGCGCTACGGCCAGGGCGCGCTGATGCGCGATCGCTTTATCGATCGCGTACTCGAGGCGGACCCGGCGAGCCTCGTTGATGAAGCCAACGACAACCTCGATCCGTTCGCTATCTGGAAAGCCCTGATGAGCAATGAAAAACCCGGCGGGCACGGCGAGCGCTCCGTGGCCGTGGGCACGATCGACATGGCGGTGTGGGATGCCGTTGCCAAGATCGCGGGCAAGCCGCTTTACCGCCTGCTCGCCGAGCGCTATCGCGACGGTCAGGCGGACGACAAGGTCTGGGTCTACGCTGCCGGCGGCTACTACTATCCGGGCAAGGGTAACGAGAAGCTCCAGGACGAAATGCGAAGCTATCTGGATCGCGGCTATGAAGTGGTCAAGATGAAGATCGGCGCCGCCCCCCTGGACGAGGATCTGCGTCGCATCGAGGCGGTGCTCGAGGTGGTGGGCGACGGCCGCCGCCTGGCGGTGGACGCCAATGGCCGTTTCGATCTCAAGACCGCGATCGACTACGCTCGAGCGCTCAAGCCTTACGATCTCTTCTGGTACGAAGAAGCCGGCGACCCGCTGGACTACGCGCTACAGGCAGAACTCGCCGAGCACTACGATGGCCCCATGGCCACCGGAGAGAACCTCTTTTCTCATCAGGATGCACGCAACCTGCTGCGTCACGGCGGCATGCGAGCCGACCGCGACTACCTGCAGTTCGACTGCGCCCTTTCCTACGGGCTGGTGGAGTACATGAAGACACTGGAGGTAATAGACGAGCTTGGCTGGTCGAGTCGCCGTGTGGTGCCCCACGGCGGCCACCAGATGTCGCTCAACATCGCGGCCGGCCTCAAGCTTGGTGGCAACGAGTCATATCCGGACGTGTTCCAGCCTTTCGGTGGCTTCGCCGACGGCATCGCCGTGGAAAACGGCTACGTGGCGCTGCCGGACATTCCGGGTATCGGTTTCGAGGCCAAATCCAAACTCTACACCCTGATGCGCGAGCTCGGCGAAGGTTAACCGGCTTTTCGCACTCACCTAGTCGACCAGCGCCGCCGCTTCTTCGATGCCCACCGAGACGAGCCGTGAGACGCCGGGTTCCTGCATGGTTACCCCCATCAGGCGCTCGGCGGCTTCCATGGCGATCTTGTTGTGGGTGATGTAGATAAACTGCACGCTTTCCGACATCTCCTTGACCAGCTTGGCGTAGCGGCCGACATTGGCGTCGTCCAGCGGCGCGTCGACCTCGTCGAGCATACAGAACGGCGCCGGGTTGAGCCGGAAGATGGCAAACACCAGCGACAGCGCCGTCAGCGCTTTCTCGCCGCCGGAGAGCAGATGAATGGTGCTGTTCTTCTTGCCCGGCGGGCGCGCCATGATGGCAACGCCCGTTTCCAGCAGATCCTCACCGGTCAGCGTCAGCCACGCTGCACCGCCGCCGAATACCCGCGGGAACAGCTCCTGCAGCCCGGCGTTGACCTGCTCGAAGGTCTCGCGAAAACGCACCCGAGTCTCCTGGTCGATACGCTTGATCGCCCGCTCGAGAGTATCGAGCGCCTCGGTGAGCTCGGCGTGCTGCGCTTCCAGGTAGTTGCGCCGCTCGGCCTGCTGGTCGTACTCCTCGATCGCCGCCAGGTTGATCGCACCGAGTCGGCGGACCTTCTCGCTGGTGCTTTCAAGCAGGCTCTGCCAGCGCGACTCCTCGGCGTCGTCGGCCAGCGCTTCGGCGAGCGCCTGGGGGTCGTGGCCAAGCTCGGCCAGCGCCTCGTCCTGAGCGGCGGCTTTCAGGCTCAGCGCCTGGACCTCCATGCGCAGCGTTTGAAGCCGTTCGCGGCTCTGCTCCAGGGTGCGCTCATGGTTCTGGCGGGCAAGCTCGTCATTTCTAAGCTGCTCGGTGAGGGTCTGGGCCTGCTCGCGGGTGTCACTGAGCCGCGCCTGGCGCTGCTCGCGCTCGTCAAACAGGACCTCGAGCTCCTCGGCGGCGAGCTCGTCGGGTTCGATCAGCGCCTCGCGCGCCTCCTCGAGCTCCTCGATGCGCAGCGTCAGGCGCTCTTCGCTCTCGCCGGCCCGAGCCTGCTGGGCGCGCAGGCTGTCGCGCTCGGTCACCAGCCGTTCGCGCTCCAGCGCCAGCGCCTGCTGGCTCGCCTTGAGCGGCGCCTGTTCACGGGTCAGGCGCTCGACCTCCTCGCGGGTGCGGGCGCGCTGCTCGACGCTCTGTTCGCGCTCGGTCGCGGCTTGCTCGAGGGTGGCCATCGCCTCGCCCCAGCGCTCGCGCTGCTCCTCGAGGTCCAGCGCCAGCGTGGCTTCGTCCTCTTTCAGCGTGGCGAGCTCGTCGTCGATCTCGGCGGCGCGGCCCTTGAGGTGCTCGAGGCGCTGGGCCAGGCGCTGCTCCGCAATCGCCAGCTGCTGGCGCTTTGCGGCGTGTTCGCGCTCGGCCTCGGCGTGCTGCTCGCGCTCGGTTTCCAGCGTCTCGAGGCGCTCGCTGCTTGCGTCGCAGCGCTCGTCGAGCGCCTCCAGCGCTGCCTCCAGCGCCTGTTCGCGCAGGCGCTGCTCGTCGAAGCGCCGCCGCGTGACCAGTAGCGCATCCACCCCCTGGCCGCTCGCCTTTTGGGAAAGCCAGCCCGGCCCGCACCAGAGCCCCTGGCGGCTGACCGCGCTCTCCCCCGAGGGAAGGGTCGCGGCCAGCGCCAGCGCGTCGTCGTCGCGCTCGACCGTATGAATGTGCGAAAGCCAGCCACTGAGCGCCCCGGCACCTTCCACCTTCGCATCGAGCCGATCCGGTGAGCCAGCGCGCGCGGCGCGGCCCTCGATCAGCGCCCAGTCGGTCGCCAGCGCCTCGGGCAGCGCCTTCAGCGCCTGAGCGTCGACCAGCCGCGCATTGAGCCAGGGTGCGAGCAGCCAGGAGACGACCGACTCCCAGCCGGGCTCGGCCTTGAGCGTATCGCCCAGCCGTGGGGCGTTTTCGAGTCCCAGCGCCTCGAGGCGGGCCTGAAGATCCGGGTCGTGATCGGCAAGGGCCGCGTCGATCAGCGCCTGGAGCGAGGCGAGCTCGCCCTGGCAGCGGCTGAGCTCGCCTCGTTTGGCGTCGCGCTCATCAAAAGCGGCCTGCTGTTCGGCGCGCGTGTCCTGAAAGCGCGCCTGGTGCTGTGCGCGCTGCTCCTCGAACGCTTGGCTTCGGTACTCGGCGTCGTCGAGAGCGGCGCGGCTCTCGGCGTGCTGCTCGCCGATGGTGGCGGAGTCGTCGAGCTCGCCGCGCTGCTGCTCGCGGCGGCCGCGCTCGCTCTGCAGGCGCTTGATGCGCTGTTCGAGGTCGTTGATCTGGTCCTGGCGGCGCTCGGCGTCGCGGCCAGCGTCGCGCCAGCGCGCGTCGATGTCGGCAAAGCGCTGCTCGGCTTCCTCGAGCACCGGTTTGATGCCGGCCAGCGTCTCTTCGAGCGCCTCGAGCTGTTCTTCCTGAGCGTCGAGCTCGGGTAACAGCGTTTCCCAGCGCTCGTCGATCGCCTCGAGCCGCTCGCGGTCGCCTTCACTTACCCGGCGCTGCTCATCGAGATCGCGCCGGGCGGTCTCGATGTCGCTGGCAAGCTGGCTCTGGCGGCTCTTGCGGTGCGCCTGATCCTGCTCCAGCCGCGCAATCCGCGTGGTGGTTTCGAAAAACGCCTGCTGATAGCGCTCGAGCACCTCGGCGAGTTCGTCGTGGCGCTCGCGGGCCTGCTCAAGGCGAGTTTCGCAGGCGCGTACGCCGAACACGTCCTTCTCGACGCTGATCTCGAGCTCGCGCACCTGGGCTTCCTGGCGGGTCTGCTCCGCGCGCAAGGCGCGTCCGCGAATCAGCGCCAATTCGCCCTTGAGCTGATACTCCTGGGATTTCAGCGTCTGGTAACGTTTGGCGGACTCGGCCTGGCGTTTCAAGCGCTCGAGCTGTTTGTCGAGCTCTTCGCGAATGTCGTCCAGCCGCTCCAGGTTCTCCTGGGTGCGGCGCATGCGGTTTTCGGTTTCGCGCCGGCGCTCCTTGTATTTGGAGATGCCGGCGGCCTCCTCGAGGGTGGCGCGCAGATCGTCCGGGCGCGCTTCGATCAGCCTGGAGATCATGCCCTGGCCGATCAGCGCGTAGGAACGCGGGCCAAGGCCGGTGCCCATGAAGAGATCGGCAATATCGCGGCGGCGGCACTTCTGGCCGTTGAAGAAGTAGTTGGACTGGCCGTCCCGGGTCACCAGGCGCTTGACCGCGATCTCCGAGTACTGGGCGTAGGCGCCGCCCATGGCGCCGTCGCGATTGTCGAACTTGAGCTCGATCGAGGCCTGGCCGACGGGCTTTCGCCCGGTGGAGCCGTTGAAGATGACGTCCGCCATCGACTCGCCGCGCAGGGTCTTGGCGGAGGATTCCCCCATCACCCAGCGCACCGCATCGATGATATTGGACTTGCCGCAGCCGTTGGGCCCGACGATCGCGGTCATGTTGCCATCGAAGGGCACCGTGATGGGATCGACGAAGGATTTGAACCCGGTAAGGCGTATGGACGTTAGGCGCATCGCGGCTCTTTGAAAACGAAAAAAACGAGCGGGCTATTCAACCACAGCGTCGGTCGAAACGTTAGCGTCATCGGCACCCATTCGCGCCTGGGCCTGGCGAATACCCTCACGCAGCGCCTCGGCGGTAGTGCCGTCACCGAGACTCGCCAGCGCCCGGCGCCAGCGGTCGATGGCAAGCGCGTAGTCGCCCTGATCGAAAGCGACTACCCCGAGCAGGCTGAGCGCCTTGGGCTGGCGCGGGTCTTTCTCCAGCGCCTCGTCGATGAGCGTCTGTACCGGGGGAATCAAGCGGCGGTCGGCCATGAAAAAGCGCAACTCCGCCAGCTCACCCAGAAGCGAAGGCGTACGGCCTTCGAGCGCCATCAGCCGCTCCAGCGCCTGGTCGGCCTGCTCGAAAGCGCCGCTTTCGCGGTAGGCGGTGAAAAGCCGCCCCCAGACGTTGGGGTTGCCTGGCTGACGTTCGGCCTCCTGCTCCAGGCGCTCCACGTAGCGCTCGAGCGAAACCTCCGGATCGTTTTGCAGGTTGCGCTCGAGGGCATAAAGCGCAAGATCGCCCTGGGCGCCGCCGTAGTGGTAGCCGCCCACCGCCGCCGCCAGGACCAGCACCGCCACGACCGGCACCAGCACGCGCCCGGCGGCGGGCGACTTCAGCGGCTTTACCGGGGCGGCGGTGGTGTCATCCAGCAGGCTTCGCTCGAGCTCGAGCTTGTCCTCGTCGAAGCGCGCCCGGTCGATATCGCCGCGCTCGAAGGCGTTCTCCAATGAGGCGAGCCGGCGGCGAAACACGGCCACGTTCTGGCGGTTGGCGTCGTCGCTTTCATCAAAACGGCGCTGGGCGTCATGGAGCGCCCGCGCCCGCCACAGCGGCGAAAGCAGCAGCCAAAGCGCCGGCAGCGCGGTGAGTAAAAGCGCGATCCAGAGTGGCGTCATGGGAACCTCTTGTCGTCGATCAACTGCGCAAGGCGCGCGCGCTCTTGTGCGCTCAGCGCCCGGGTCGAGGCACGCCGGCGGCTGCGTACGATCAGCGCCAGTATCACAAACGCGAGCCCCACCAGCGCGATGGGCGCCCCCCACAGCAGGTAGGTGCGGTTCTCGAGCCGCGGGTTGTAGAGGATGTACTCGCCAAAGCGCTCGACCATGTGATGGATGATTTCGCTGTCGGACTGCCCCTGGTGGAGCAGCTCATAAACGCGCTGGCGCATGTCGGCGGCGATCGGCGCGTTGGAGTCGTCGATCGCCTGGTTTTCGCACAGCGGGCAGCGCATCGCCGCGGTCAAATCGACGTAGCGGCGCTCGAGCACCGGATCACTAAACTCACGCACCTCGATCGCGGCAAAGCTCGCACTCGCCACCAGCAGCAGCGCGATCAGCGTGAAAAGGCGTTTCAGCGCCATTTTTCCACCTCCGGCAGGATGCGGTTTTGCACGTCTTCTGGCGAGATATAGCCCTTGTGGTGGTAGCGAATCACGCCGCCTGCATCGACCAAGAAGGTCTCCGGCGCGCCGTAGACGCCAAGATCGAAGCCCAGTGTGCCCTCCGGGTCGAAGATATTGACCTCGAAGGGGTCGCCGTACTCGCCGAGAAACTCCTTACCCTTTTCGCGAGTGTCGCGGTAGTTCACGCCGACCAGGCGGATGCCCTCGTCGGAAAGCGCCAGAAGCTGGGGCATCTCCTGCTTGCACGCCGGGCACCACTCGCCCCAGACGTTGACCAGCGTGACCTCGCCGCGCAAAAGCGACTCGTTCACCTGGCGCTCCTCGTCGCGCAGCGTCGTGGCGCTAAAGGCGGGAAAGTCGCGCGCCATCAGCGCCGAATCGCGCTGGCTCGGGTCGCGGGAAAGCCCCTGGTAGAAGAACAGCGCGATACCGACAAACCCCAGCGGCAGCAACAGTAGAAGCCAGCGTTTCATGGATTGACCTCCTCGGATAGCCGGGGGCGCGCGGGGGCGCGCCGGTAGCGCCGGTCGATCACCGCCAGCACCGCGCCGAGCGCCATCAGAAGCGCGCCGAGCCAGAGCCAGCGCACGAAGGGTTTGTACTGAACGCGCATGGCGTAGCTGCCGTCGTCGAGATCCTCGCCCATGGCGACGTACAAATCGCGAAACAGCCCCGGGCGCAGCGCGACCTGGGTCATCGGCATGCCGGTGGCGATGTAAAGACGCTTCTCCGGGCGCATGACGAAAGCGCGGCCGTCATCGCCCTTGCGCACCTCGACAATCGAAGTATCGGCCAGAAAGTTCGGCCCCCGCCGGCTCGTAAGCTCGCGCATGGTGAACTGATAGCCCGCCACCTCGACGGTGGTGTTCGGCGCCATGCGCACGTTGCGCTCGACGTTGTAGTTCGACACCACCGTCACGCCAACGATGGTCACGGCCAAACCCACGTGGCCCAGCACCATGCCCCAGTAGGCGAGCGAAAGCTTGCCAAGCCCGCGCTTGACCGAGCTCGCCTGGCGGCAGGTGTCGATCACATCGCGCGCGAGCGGCAGCACGATCCAGAGCGCGGTCACAAGCCCCAGGCTCACCCACAGATTCCAGGTCCCGGCGTAGAGCAGCGGCGCCACCGCGCCGATCACGAGTGCGGCGAGCCCGGCGAGCCAGAGCCTTCTGGTGAGCGTGCGCGCATCGGTGCGCTTCCAGCGCGCCAGCGGCCCAATACCCATGAACAGGCACATCACCACGGTCAGCGGCACGAACAGCGCGTTGAAGTACGGCGGGCCGACGCTGATCTTGCCCAGATTGAGCGAGTCGAGAATCAAGGGATAGACGGTGCCGAGCAGCACGGTGACGGTCATGATCACCAGCAGGAAGTTGTTGACCAGCAACAGCGAATCCCGCGATAGCCAGCCAAAGCCGACCCGGTGGCTGACCCGCGGAGCGCGCAGCGCGAACAACAGCAGTGAAAGCGTCACTGTGACGCTCAAGAGCACCAGAATGAAGAACCCGCGCGAAGGGTCGTTGGCGAAGGCGTGCACCGAGGTGAGTACGCCGGATCGCACCAGAAACGTGCCCATCAGCGACAGCGCGAAGGTAGAGATGGCCAGCAGCACCGTCCAGCTCTTGAACGAGCCGCGCTTTTCGGTCACCGCCAGCGAGTGCAGAAGCGCCGTGCCGGTGAGCCAGGGCAAGAGCGAGGCGTTCTCCACCGGGTCCCAGAACCACCAGCCGCCCCAGCCAAGCTCGTAGTAGGCCCACCAGCTGCCAAGCGCGATGCCCACGGTCAAAAACGCCCAGGCGATGTTCGCCCAGGGCCGCGCCCAGCGCGTCCAGGCCGCGTCCAGCCGCCCGCCCATCAGCGCGGCGATGGCGAAGGCAAACACCACCGAAAAGCCAACGTAGCCCATGTAGAGCATTGGCGGGTGGATCACCAGGCCAAAATCCTGCAGCAGAGGGTTCAGGTCAGCGCCGTCACCGGGCACGTTGGGCAGAAGCCGCTCGAAGGGGTTGGAGGTGAACAGGATGAAGAGCAGAAAGCCCACGCTCACCATGCCCATGACGCTTTGCACCCGCGCAACCATGTCGCGAGGCAGCGCCCGGGAGAAGCGCGAGGCGGCGAAGCCCCATCCCGAGAGCATCAAGCTCCACAAAAGCACCGAGCCCTCGTGGTTGCCCCACACGGCGCTGGCCTTGTAGTACCAGGGCAAAAGCGAGTTGGAGTTGTTGGCGACGTTGGCCACGCTGAAGTCGTCGAGCAGGTAGCTTGCGGTCAGACAGAGATACGCCGCGCCGAGAAACAGAAACTGCCCCGCTGCCATCGGCGCCCCAAACGCCATCCACAAGGGGCGGCGGCCAAGGCTTCCCGCCAGCGGCAGGCTGGCCTGCACGACGGCCAGTAACAGCGCCAGAATCAGCGCGAAGTGCCCGACTTCGGGGATCATTCTTACCCACATAAACGCTAGTTCCCGTCCGCTTGCGCGCGGCGTTGCTCTTCAAGATCGCTTGCCACGCTGGCGGCCTTCTGCTGGTAGTCGGCGGGTGAGTAGCCCGCCTCCTCCAGCGCCTGGGCGACCTCCGGCGGCATGTAGTTTTCATCGTGGCGGGCGAGCACCTTGTCGGCGCGCAGCCGGCCGTCCTGCTGGAGCTCGCCGACCACCACCACGCCCTGGCCCTCGCGGAACAGATCCGGCAGGATGCCGCTGTAGTAAACCTCGACCTCGTCGACGTAGTCGGTGACGACGAAATCGACGTCCAGACTTTGCGGGTCGCGGGCGACCGATCCAACCTTGACCAGCCCGCCGGCGCGAATCTGGCGCTCCAGCGGCGCTTGGCCCTGCTGGATCTGCACCGGGCTGAAGAACAGGTTGATAT
This sequence comes from Halomonas sp. HNIBRBA4712, assembly GCF_043558675.1. Taxonomy (NCBI): domain Bacteria; kingdom Pseudomonadati; phylum Pseudomonadota; class Gammaproteobacteria; order Oceanospirillales; family Halomonadaceae; genus Halomonas; species Halomonas sp. HNIBRBA4712. The sequence goes on from NZ_JBIFXR010000003.1 coordinate 408,983, forward strand.
TGGCGCGCAGCGCGTAAAGCGTCAGCCCCACGGCGATGGCGGCGAGCACCACGACCCCGAGAAGCGCGAACAGCCGCTGTTTGCGTTTAGGCGTCATCGCTTTCCTCGCTCGGTGTTGGGGTAGAGAGATGCTGGGCGCGGGCGCGGCGTTCGCGTCGGGCAAGCGCCTTGATCAGCGCGCGGCGCTCGAGCTGCGCCTGCACGAAGCAGAGCGCGAGCAGCGCGGCGGTCACGCCCCAGGCCGCCCACACGTAAGCGCCGTGGCCGCCCATGGCAAAAAACGCGGCGAGTGAATCGAAAGCACTCATGAGCCAGACTCCATGAGCGCGCGCACCCAGCGCTTGTCGCCTTCGCGGCGCAGGATTTCGCTGCGCACGCGCAAAAGCGTCAGCGCCGCGAAGAAGCTGTAAAAGCCCACCAGCATGATCAGAAGCGGCACCCACATCGAGGCCGGCATGGCCGGGCGGGAGGTGAGCGTGAAGGTGGCGGACTGGTGCAGGGTGTACCACCAATCCACCGAATACTTGATGATCGGAATGTTGATTACCCCGACCATGGCGAGAATAGAGGCGGCCCTGGCGCCGCTCTGACGGCGGCTGAACGCGCCGCGAAGCGCAATCACGCCAAGATACAGAAACAGCAGAATCAGCATCGAGGTGAGCCGCGCGTCCCACACCCACCAGGTGCCCCAGGTCGGCACGCCCCAGACGGCGCCGGAAAACAGCGCCGTGAACGTCATCGCCGCACCAAACGGCGCCATGACCGCGGCGGCCATGTCGGCAACCTTGATCTTCCACACCATGAACACCAGGCTCGCCAGTGCCATCGATACGAACACCGACTGCGCCAGCAGCGCTGCGGGTACGTGCACGTAGATGATGCGAAAGCTCTCGCCCTGCTGGTAATCCGCCGGCGCCACCGCCAACCCCCAGACGCTGCCCACGCCAAGCGCCAGCACCGCCAGCGCCCAGCACCAGGGTTCGAGCCGGCGGCTTAGCCGGTAGAACCACTGGGGAGATCCAAACTTGTGCACGATGGCCCACATGGCGTGCGTCCTCAACCGTTGATGCTGATACGAAGCGAGGCGGCGATCGCCGGCGGCGCCACTATCAAGGAGATGGCCAGAAGCGCCCCCAGGATAGAGAGCTGCGGGGCGGCGCTCTCGAGGGCGGCGGCCGCTTCGACGGCGCCGGTGCCAAACACCAGCACCGGGATGTAGAGCGGCAGAATCAAAAGCGAAATCAGCACCCCGCCGCGCGCAAGCCCCACGGTCAACGCCGCGCCAATTGCCCCGATCAGGCTAAGGCTGGCACTGCCCAGCAAAAGCGAAAGCGACAGCACCGCGTAGCTGCCCGCCGGCAGCGCCAGCAGCGCCCCCAGCACCGGCGCCATCAGCGAAAGCGGAAGCCCGGTCAACAGCCAATGTACGCACACCTTCGCCAGCGCCTGCAGATAAAGCGGCTGTGGCGCAAGTGCCAGCTGCTCGAGGGTGCCGTCCTCGAAGTCGCCGCGAAACAGCGAATCCAGCGATAAAAGCGCCGCCAGCAGCGCCGCGACCCATAAAAGCCCCGGGGCCACCACCGATAAAAGCGTCGGGTCCGGCGAAATCCCGATCGGAAACAGCGTGATCACCAGCGCATAGAACACCAGCGGATTGAGCACCTCGCCCCGGCGCCGGCAGGCAAGCCTGAGATCGCGCGAAAGCGTCGCCATGAAGGCGCGCCCCGCCCCGCCCGGCGCCGACACCAGCGGCATAGTGGCCTCTCGTTCAGCCATGCGCCGCTCCTTCGCCCAGGACCAACCGGCGCACCCGCGGATGCTGGCCCAGCGCGTGGTGGGTGGTGACGATGACCGCCCCACCGCGGCTTGCGTGGGCGTGAAGCCTGCGCTCCAGCGCCTCGACGCCGCTCTGATCAAGCGCGGTGAAGGGCTCGTCGAGCACCCAGAGCGGCCGAGGCGACAGCGCAAGTCTTGCCAGCGCCACGCGCCGGGTTTGCCCTGCGGAAAGCGTGCCGGCCAGGCTCTCCTCGAACCCCGCCAGGCCGACGTCTGAAAGCGCGCGTTCACAGGCCGCTTCATCGACCGGCTCGCCGCCGAGTGCCTGATACCAGGCCAGGTTCTCGAGTGCGGTGAGCCCCGCCTTCACACCGGGCGCGTGGCCCAGGTAAAGAAGGTTGGCGCGAAACCGCTCGCGGCACCGGTGCAGGGGCGTGTCGTTGAAGTAGAGCTCGCCGTCGATATCGTCGAGCTGGCCGGCGAGAATCTTCAAAAGCGTGGTCTTGCCGCTGCCGTTGGGGCCCTCGAGGCGCAGGATTTCGCCGCTTCGAATCTCGACGTCAAGCTCCCGGAACAGCCAGCGATCGTCGCGCTCGCAGGCAAGCTTTCGGGCTTGAAGGCGCAGGCTCAAGGGCATCTCCGGGAGGGGCGGCGTAAGGCTTAAGATGGCGCGCACTCTACACAAGAACGCGCTTTTTCGCCAGTCAGGCGCCGCGGCATCGCGTCGCTGACAGCCGCCGAGCCCCACCGCGCCGGGCGCAAGTAGGCTGACCTTCACCACCGGGCGCAATGAATGAGTCACAGGGGTAGAACTGTATGGAAAAACAGGTTTATACTCCAACCACTGTATGAAAAGCCATGAACAACACTGCGCTGCCCATTCATTCATGCCCAGGAATGTTTACGCCCAGGGAGCGGGCGACGCTGGAGAGATTCGATGATCGCAACACGACCGTTTGAGCCCGCCCACACCCCTCGCCCCGCTCCAGCACGAGCAAACAACCCCGTGCGAGAAGTCACCCGACGTAACACCTACGCGCTGCGCGTTCGCGGCCATCGCATGCAGGCTTTCAATCTATTCGACGGCGACGTGATCGTGATTCATCGCCACCAGCGCGGCGGCCAGTTGGAAACCGCCACCGCGACCATCAACCAGCGCGAGGTAGCGCTCAGGGCGCTCTCGATCGGCCGTCTGGGCGTGCGTTTCTGGCCCGAGGACGAAGCGATGGCGCCGGTTTTCCTGCATAATAGCGATATCCAGGTGCTGGGGATGGTCATGGGGATCGACCGCCCCGATGCTACCCGGCACCACTGACCGCTACCCTGGGAGCCCCTTTTGCGCTACCGAGCCCCGGACCTTGCCCCGGACGCCCGCTTCGAGCACGAGGTCGTCGTCGAAAAGAGCCGCTTCATCGCCTGGCTGTGTCACGCCCCGACCGCCCTGGCGTTCGACTCGCTTTTGAAAGCCGCGCGCGCCGAGCACCCGGCCGCTAGCCACCACTGCAGCGCCTTTATCGCCGGCCCGCCCGGCGAGCAGACCCATATCGGCTTCTCCGACGACGGCGAGCCCGGCGGCACCGCCGGGCGGCCGATGTATCAGGCGCTGACCGGAAGCGGGCTGGGCGAGACAGGCTGTGTGGTGATTCGCTACTTCGGCGGGACCAAGCTAGGTACCGGGGGCCTGGCCCGCACCTACGCGCTGGCGGTGAACAAGGCGCTGGAGACGCTCCCCACTCGGGAAATCGTCGAGCGCACGCCCTACCGGGTCAAGGTCGATTTCGCCAGCGAAGCCCAGGCCCGCGCCTGGTTCGACGAGCAAAGCGCCCCCGTCGCCAACGCCGACTACGACGGCCAGGGCGTTACCTTGACCGTCGAGTGGCCCACCGACGAGCCGGCGGATTTCACTGCGCTGGAAAGCCGCTTGAAAGGGGCGCTCGAGATTCGACGCGCTGACACCTGAAACGCCCCGCTCGATGGCGGGGCGTTTCAGGTGGTTTATGTCTGGTGCGGAAAGCGGCGTCGCCCACCCCGTCGTGAGGGCGCTGTAAACCCCTCCTTGGGCGCTAATGCCGTTCAGTCACGGTATCCAACTACCTATTGGCTTGGCTAGTCGACCGTGGGAGGCCGCTTCAGCGGTGGTCCGACATTTCGGCGAATGGCGCCGTCAGGCGCCTTGGCCTGGCCACCCGTCGCGAGCTGAAGCTCCCTCCCACAAAACCTGACCAAACCTAACTGACTGGCATTACTCCTTGGGCGCTACTTTCGCCCTCCCTGGCGAAAGACCCTCACGCCGGGCTGCTCGACGCCGCACCACTTGCTCTAGCGCTATCGATTTCCACGTCGTATTTATCCAAGATACTTGATCATCACCCCGGCGGCCACCGCCGAGCCGATAACCCCGGCAACGTTCGGCCCCATGGCGTGCATCAGCAGGAAGTTGTGCGGGTTCGCCTCGAGCCCGACCTTGTTCGCCACCCGGGCAGCCATCGGCACCGCGGAGACGCCGGCCGCACCAATCAGCGGATTGATCGGCATCTTGCTGACCAGGTTCATCAGCTTGGCCATCAGCACGCCAGCGGCGGTGCCGATCCCGAAGGCGACGATCCCCAGGCCCAGAATACCCAGCGTCTCGAAGGCGAGAAAGCTTTCGGCCATCAGTTTCGAGCCCACCGAGAGCCCCAGCACAATGGTGACGATATTGATCAGCGCGTTCTGGGCGGTGTCCGCCAGCCGCTCGACCACGCCGCACTCGCGCATCAGGTTACCGAAGCAGAACATGCCCAGAAGCGGCGCCGCGTCTGGCAGAAACAGCGCCACCAGCACCAGCAGCATGACCGGGAAGATGATCTTCTCGAGCTTCGATACCGGGCGCAGCTGGGTCATGGCGATCTTGCGCTCCTTCTCGGTGGTGAGAAGTCGCATGATCGGCGGCTGGATCAGCGGCACCAGCGCCATGTAGGCGTAGGCGGCCACGGCGATCGCGCCCAGAAGCTCCGGGGCCAACACGCTCGAGACGTAGATCGAGGTCGGCCCATCCGCGCCGCCGATAATGCCGATCGCCGCCGCCTGGTTGAGCGAGAAGTCCATCAGCCCCATCGAGGTCAACAGCACCGCGCCAAAGAGCGTCGCGAAGATGCCGAACTGCGCCGCCGCGCCGAGAAACAGCGTGCGCGGGTTGGCCAGAAGCGGCCCGAAGTCGGTCATCGCGCCCACGCCCATGAAGATCACCAGCGGCGCGATCCCCGAGCCGATGGCTACGCTATAGAAGCTGTAGAGCACGCCGTTGCTGTAGCCCGCATCGACGGCGACATCCCGGGCGGCGCGCACCGTATCCGGCGCGGCGTCGTGGGCCACGGCCTTGAGCGCTTCGCGAAACGCCTCGAGCCCCGCCGTCGGATCCGGCGCCACCCCGAGTGCGGCGCCAATCTGCTGCAGTATCGCCGGGCGCCCCACCTCGATCGCCTGGTCGAGCGCGCTGATCGCAAGCCCCGCCTCGGGAATATTGGCGAGAATCCCGCCAAAGCCGATCGGCACCAGCAAAAGCGGCTCGAACTTCTTGTAGATGGCAAGGTACAGAAGCACCAGCGCCACCCCCATCATGACGGCCTGGCCGAGCTGGAGGTTATAAAGCCCCGAGCCCTCCCAGAGGGTGATCAATTTTTCCATTGCGCCAATACCCTCAAAGCTCGATCAGCGAGTCGCCGACGGCGACGCTGTCGCCTTCGCTCACGTTGATGCTGGAGACCGTGCCGGCACTCTGGGCGCGCACCTCGGTTTCCATCTTCATGGCTTCGAGAATCACCACTACGTCGCCCTCGGCGACCGTATCGCCGACCTTCACGTTGACCTTGAAGATGTTGCCCGCCAGCGGCGCGTCGATGCTCTCGCCGCTCGGTGCGGCGGGCTCGCTTGCCGGTGCCGGCGCAGCGTCGCTTTTGGTATCGCTGACCTGGCTGATTTCGCCGCCTTCGGCGACCTCGACCACGTAGGCCTTGCCGTTGAGCTTGACGGTGTAGGTCTCCGGGCCCTGAGCGGGTGTAGCCCTGGCCGGTGCCACCGCCTTGTCGCTCGCGGGCGCGTCCTCCCCGGCGCTGGGCGCGGGCTCGAAAGCGTCCGGGTTGTCGCGGTTTTTCAGGAACTTGAGCCCGATCTGCGGGAACAGCGCGTAGGTCAACACGTCGTCGATACGCTGCTCGCCCTCCATCAGGCGGATGTCATCGCTCTTAGCCTTCTCCTCGAGCTCGCTTTCCAGGCGCGCCAGCTCCGGCGAGAGGTTATCCGCCGGGCGGCAGGTGATCGGCTCGCTGCCTTCGAGCACGCGGGCTTGCAGCTCGGCGCTGAACGGCGCAGGGGCAGCGCCGTACTCGCCTTTCAACAGCGCCTGCACCTCTTTCGATATCGACTTGTAGCGCTCCCCCATCATCACGTTCATCACCGCCTGGGTGCCGACGATCTGGGAGGTCGGCGTGACCAGCGGAATAAAGCCGAGATCCTCGCGCACGTTGGGAATTTCGCTCAGCACGTCATCGAGTTTGTCGCCGGCGCCCTGCTCCTTGAGCTGGCTCTCCATGTTGGTGAGCATGCCGCCGGGCACCTGAGCGACGAGTATGCGTGAGTCGATACCCCTGAGCGAGCCCTCGAAGGCGGCGTATTTCTTGCGCACCTCGCGAAAGTAACCGGCGATGTCCTCGAGCGCTTCGAGATCGAGCCCGGTGTCGCGATCGGACTCCTTGAGCATGGCCACGACCGACTCGGTCGGGCTATGGCCATAGGTCATTGACATCGAGGAGATCGCGGTATCGACGTTGTCCACCCCGGCCTCGACCGCTTTCAGAATGGTCGAGGTCGAAAGCCCGGTAGTGGCGTGGCAGTGCAGGTGTACCGGAATCGACAGCGTCTTCTTGAGCCGACTGACCAGCTCGAAGGCGGTGTAGGGCGTCAAAAGCCCCGCCATGTCCTTGATCGCCAGCGAGTCGGCGCCCATGGCGGCGATGGTTTCGGCAAGCTCGACCCAGGCATCCAGCGTGTGTACCGGGCTCACGGTGTAAGAGATGGTGCCCTGGGCGTGGCCGCCGACCTGGCGCACCGCCTTGATCGCGCGCTCCAGATTGCGCGGGTCGTTCATGGCGTCGAACACGCGAAACACGTCGACACCGTTGGTTTTGGCACGCTCGACGAACTTGTCGACGACGTCGTCGGCGTAGTGGCGGTAGCCCAAAAGGTTCTGGCCGCGTAACAGCATCGCCTGAGGCGTATTGGGCATCGCCTCCTTGAGCGTGCGAATACGCTCCCAGGGATCCTCGCCCAGGTAGCGGATGCAGGCGTCGAAGGTCGCCCCGCCCCAGGTCTCCAGTGACCAGAAGCCGATATTGTCGAGTTTTTCGGCGATGGGCAGCATGTCCTCCAACCGCAGGCGGGTCGCGAACAGCGATTGATGGGCGTCGCGCAGCACGACATCGGTGATACCCAGCGGGCGTTTGTTATCGTTCATATGAAATCCCGGATAAGCGTTATATTAGTAAACTTAACAAAATACATGGCACGACTTTTGTAAAGTTCGCTAACGAGTAGCAGCGTTAGCGGGGGCGCGATCGACGGTAGCGATGGACCGCCGCCGAGATCACCGCCATGACCTCTTCATCGTTGCCGGAAATAGCGCGGGTACCGGCACTGGATGCCCGTTTGGGCGCCGCTGCGGGTGTGGGCTGAAAGCGCCGGACCAGGGTCGACATCAGCGTCACGGTGACGACCAATATCGTAAGAAAAACAAAAACAAAGCCCATGCCCATGGCCATCAGGGCAAGCCCTTCGGAAAGTAAATCTTCCTCTTGCATGATTCACCCGCTTGGTTGTGGTTATGATTGGCGCGCCAAATGCCTCCAAAGGCGCTTGGCGCAGTGAGAACAATCCTCTAACCTGCCACATCAAGCATATATTGCAATGCCGCAAAAGTGGAAGTCATGGTTGTTAATTTACTACAAAAGGGGGAGATAGGGCTGGCGCCGATGGAGGGCGTGATCGATGCACTCACCCGCGATCTTCTGACCCGCGAGCGCGGTTTCGACTGGACGGTCACCGAGTTCGTGCGCGTCGTCGATGCTCGCCTGCCCCCTCGGGTGTTCTACAAGCACTGCCCGGAGCTTGAGCGCTCGAAGGTCGCTACCCCAAGCGGCGTACCGGTGCATCTGCAGCTTCTGGGCTCGGACCCGGTGGCGCTGGCGGCCAACGCGCGCCAGGCGGCGTCGCTTGGCGCCGTGAGCGTGGATCTCAACTTCGGCTGCCCGGCGAAGCTCGTCAACCGCCACGACGGCGGCGCGTCGCTCTTGCGCCGCCCGGAGCGCGTGCATCGCGCCGTCGAGGCGGTGCGCGAGGCGCTCGAGGGGCGCATCCCCGTCACGGCGAAAATTCGCCTGGGCTTTTCCGACCGGCGCCTGGCCGTGACCTGCGGCCAGGCCGCCGAGGCCGGGGGCGCCGCGCGCCTGGTGGTGCACGGGCGCACCCGCGACGAAGGCTACCGGCCGCCGGCACACTGGGAGTGGATCGGGCGCATTCGCGAAAAGCTGTCGATTCCGGTGGTGGCCAACGGCGATATCTGGACGCTGGAGGATTACTGGAAGGCGCGCACGCTGTCGGGCTGCCGGGACGTGATGCTCGGGCGCAGCGCGCTGGCGGACCCCTGGCTTGCGCCGCGTATTCGTCACTGGCTCGACACCGGCGAACGCCTGCCTGAGACCACCTGGTCAATGCGCGCCGGTGTCATCGCCGACTACGCACGGCGCCAGCGCCAAACGCTGCCGGATCGCGTGGTGGTGTCGCTGGTCAAGCAGTGGTTGGCGCAGATGCGCCAGTCAAGCCCGGAGGCCAACGCCCACTTCCAGCGCCTGAAGCGTATCACCGAGCTTGAAACGCTGATGGGCGCGCTCGCCCCGAGCCCGGCGCTCGAAGAACCGGCGAGCGCTCACGCGTAAGCCAAAAAAAACGCCTGACCACGAAGCGTGGCAGGCGCTTTAAACGACCGCAGAGGGCGCGAGCTGCCCTCCTCAGGTTCCTTCCCTTCGATACCGTCAGCATGAGCCGTAAAGGCGCTTTGGCGATCATGTATCGAGCGCTGACGCAGAAAACCCGCCTCGAAAAGGCGGGTTTTCTCTGAAATCTGGCGCGCCCGGGAGGATTCGAACCTCCGACCCTCTGATTCGTAGTCAGATACTCTATCCAGCTGAGCTACGGGCGCTTGATGTGCATGCGAGTTCGCTTTCAAGTCGCATGTTGTATAACGAGGTGTGGCTTGTATGCCACTGGATGGCGCGCCCGGGAGGATTCGAACCTCCGACCCTCTGATTCGTAGTCAGATACTCTATCCAGCTGAGCTACGGGCGCTTATCCGATGAAAGCCTATTCGTCTCGAATCACTTCAAAACACGCTGGCTTTCAACACGTTCGGCAGTTGGCGGAGAGAGAGGGATTCGAACCCTCGATAGGGCTATAAACCCTATACTCCCTTAGCAGGGGAGCGCCTTCAGCCACTCGGCCACCTCTCCTCAACGGCACGGCGCGAATATTACCGATTATACCCGGGCGTGTCTAGCCCCATGCAGAATTTTTTTCGCGCCGGCTTATGGTTAGCGCTTAAACGCCCTGTAGTGGACGTGGCATAAGCCGCCATTTATTCGGGTTCGCTTTCAGTATCGCGCTCGCGTTGGATGCGCTGGTAGATCTCTTCACGATGTACGGCGACATCCTTTGGAGCGTTCACACCGATTCTTACCTGATTACCTTTAACCCCCAACACCGTGACGGTGATCTCATCACCGATCATCAGCGTCTCGCCGACTCGGCGCGTTAGGATGAGCATGGCTGATCTCCTTCTCAGACGTTTGTACAACGGATTGTGTCCGCCAGAGGCGTCAACGCCGCTATTATGCGACAAAGCGGCATCAGTCACCAACGACTGATGCCTCTGGCTCCATGACACGTCAACCTTCCGTTGCAAGTTAGCTCACCACCCGTGGCAGCAAGTTACCTATAGCGTAGAAGGTTTATTGAACAAATGTTATTCGGATTCCACATTCGAGCTATCGAGACCGAACGCCTTGTGCAGGGCGTTGACCGCAAGCTCCATGTGTTTTTCGTCGATCACTACCGAGATCTTGATTTCCGAGGTCGACACCATGCGGATATTGACGTTTTCGTCGGCCAGTACGCGAAACATCTTCGAAGCCACACCGGCATGAGAGCGCATACCTACGCCGACCAGGGAGACCTTGGCGATGTTATCGTCACCGCGCAGCTCGCCGCCGCCGAGATCGGGAATGACGCTCTCTTCCAGCAGTTTTTTGGTCGCCTTGTAGTCGCCCTTGGCCACGGTGAAGGTGAAGTCGGTGTAGTCGCCGGCGGGGGCGACGTTTTGCACGATCATGTCGACTTCGATGTTGGCATCGGCGATCGGGCCGAGGATGCGCGAGGCAACGCCGGGCACGTCCGGGGTATGCAGAAGGGTCAGTTTGGCTTCGTTCTTGGTGAAGGCGATACCGGAGATCAGCGGTTCTTCCATGGAATCCTCGTCTTGGTCAGAGTCTGCAACAATTAGGGTACCGGGGCCGTCCTGAAAGCTGGAGAGCACCCGAAGCGGAACGTTGTACTTGCCGGCGAACTCCACCGCACGAATCTGCAGCACTTTCGAGCCCAGGCTCGCCAGTTCCAGCATCTCCTCGACGGTGATGCTCTCGAGGCGCTGGGCGCGCGAGCAGACCCGCGGGTCGGTGGTATAGACGCCGTCGACATCAGTGTAGATCTGGCACTCGTCGGCCTTCAGCGCCGCGGCCAGCGCCACGCCGGTGGTATCGGAGCCGCCGCGGCCCAGGGTCGTGATATTGCCTTCTTCGTCCACCCCCTGGAAACCCGCCACGACCACGACCTTGCCCTCATCGAGGTCGGACTTGAGGTCGTCGGTTTCGATACGCTGGATGCGCGCCTTGGTGTAGGCGCTGTCGGTATGAATACCCACCTGGGCGCCGGTGTGCGAGGTCGCCGGGACGCCGAGTTGCTGCAGTGCCATGGCCAGCAGCGAAATCGTCACCTGCTCGCCGGTGGAGAGCAGCATGTCCATTTCACGCGGGGTAGGGTCTTCGTTGAGTGAGTGGGCCATATCGGTGAGGCGGTTGGTCTCGCCGCTCATGGCAGACACGACCACGACCACCTGGTGGCCCTGGTCGCGAAAGCCTTTTACCTTCTCCGCCACGGCCTTGATCCGGTCGACGGAGCCGACCGAGGTGCCGCCGAACTTTTGTACGTATAGTGCCATATGCGTTTTCCCTGTGCGTTCGGAGTGAAAGAGTAATAGTAGACCAGCGATGCTCGAGCGTTAACCGCGCGCCGGCCCTTCTGCTTGTAGAGACGTTGCGCGCATAAAAAAGCCGGTGGCCCGATGGCCACCGGCTCGCTGGTTACAGCGCGTTTTCAAGCCAGCCCGGTACGCTCTCAAGCGCCGGCGCCAGCGCTTCTGGCTGGCTGCCGCCGGCCTGGGCCATGTCGGCGCGGCCACCGCCCTTGCCGCCCACCTGGGCGGCGACGAAATTGACCAGCTCGCCGGCCTTCACCTTGCCGGTCAGGTCATCGGTGACTCCGGCGATCAGGCTCACCTTGCCCGCCGCCGAATCCGCCACCGCCAGCAGAATCACCCCGGAGCCGATCTTCTGCTTGAGCTGGTCGAGCATACCGCGAAGATCCTTGCCGGAAACGCCTTCGAGCTCGGTGGCGAGCAGTTTCACCCCACTCACCTCCTGCACCCGGCTCAAAAGGTCGCTGCCGGCGGAGCTGGCAAGCTTCGCCTTGAGCTGCTCGAGCTCCTTTTCGAGCGTGCGGTTGCGCTCGAATAGCGATTCCACGCGAGACTCGACCTGCTCGGGCTTGGCCTTGAGCCGCGCGCCCAGGCGCTCAAGGGTGGCTTCCTGCTGCTGGAAGTAGGCCAGCGCGTTCTCGCCGGTGATCGCCTCGATGCGGCGAACGCCGGCTGCGGTGCCCGCCTCACTCACGATATGGAAACAGCCGATATCGCCGCTGCGCGCCACGTGGGTGCCACCGCACAGTTCGATCGAGAAGTCGTCGGCGCCGATGGTCAACACCCGCACGCTGTCGGCGTACTTGGCCTCGAACAGCGCCGCCGCGCCCTTGGCCTTGGCCTCACTCAAACTCATCTGCTCGGTGCAGGTCGGGGCGTTGGCCAGCACCTGCTCGTTGACCAGCCGCTCGACCTCAAAAAGCTGCTCGGCGGTCATCGCCTCGAAGTGGCTGAAGTCGAAGCGCAGGCGCTCGGCGTTGACCAGCGAGCCCTTCTGCTGAACGTGATCGCCCAGCACCATGCGCAGCGCTTCGTGCAGCAGGTGCGTGGCGGAGTGGTTGCGCACCGTGGCGGCGCGAAGGCCCGAGTCGACCTCGCCGCGCACGCCGGCGCCCACCTCGAGGGCCCCTTCCACCATCACGCCCTGATGCAGGTGATGGCCGCTCTGCTTCTGGGTGTCGGTCACCTGGAAGCGCCCGCAGTCAACGTGCAGATAGCCGGTGTCCCCCACCTGGCCGCCGGACTCGCCGTAGAACGGCGTGCGGTCCAGCACGACGATGCCCTTCTGACCTGCCTCGAGCGCGGCCAGCGCGTTGCCTTCGGCGTCGAGGAGCGCGGTCACCCTGGCGTCGTCGGCCAAACGCTCGTAGCCGGTGAAGTCGGTGGCGCCTTCGAGCTCGATGTTGGCGCTGTAGTCGGCGCCGAACTGGCTCGCTGCGCGGGCGCGCTCGCGCTGGGCCTCCAGCGCCTGCTGAAAGCCCGCTTCGTCGAGTGTGACCCCGCGCTCGCGGCAGACATCCGCGGTCAGATCGAAGGGGAAGCCGTAGGTATCGTAGAGCTTGAACACGGTCTCGCCTGGCAGCGTGTCGCCGTCGAGATTCTCAAGCGCCTCGGTCAAAAGCCCCATGCCGTGATCCAGGGTGCGCGCGAACTGCTCTTCCTCTTTCAGCAGTACCCGGGCAATCTGCGCGCTCGACTGGCGAAGCTCCGGGTAGGCGTCGCCCATTTCCGCATCCAGCGCCTCGACCAGCTCGTGGAAGAACGTGCCGGTGGCGCCGAGCTTGTGGCCGTGGCGCACCGCGCGGCGGATGATCCGGCGCAGTACGTAGCCGCGGCCCTCGTTGGAGGGCAGCACGCCATCGGCGATCAGAAACGCGCAGGAGCGGATATGGTCGGCGATGACGCGCAGCGACGGCGCTTCGAGATCGGTGGCGCCGGTGGCCTTCGCCGCCGCGGCGAGCAGGTTCTGGAACAGGTCGATCTCGTAGTTGGAGTGCACGCCCTGCATCACCGCGGCGACGCGCTCAAGCCCCATGCCGGTATCGATCGAGGGCTTGGGCAGCGGATTGAGAGTACCCTCGCCGTCGCGGTCGAACTGCATGAAAACGAGATTCCAGATCTCGATGTAGCGGTCGCCGTCCTCCTCCGGGCTTCCCGGCGGGCCGCCCCACACCTCGGCGCCGTGGTCGAAGAAGATCTCCGAGCTCGGCCCGCAGGGGCCGGTGTCGCCCATTTGCCAGAAGTTGTCCTCGTCGAGTTTGGAGAAGCGCTCCGGGTCGATGCCGATCTCGTCCTTCCAGATGCGCTCGGCCTCGTCGTCGCTTATATGCACCGTGACCCAGAGCTTCTCCTTTGGCAGCCCAAGGGTCTCGGTCAGAAAGGTCCAGGCGAAACGGATGGCGTCACGCTTGAAGTAGTCGCCGAAGCTGAAGTTGCCCAGCATCTCGAAAAACGTGTGGTGGCGCGCGGTATAGCCGACGTTGTCCAGATCGTTGTGCTTGCCGCCGGCGCGCACGCAGCGCTGGGCCGAGGTGGCGCGCACGTAGGGGCGCGGGTCGCGGCCGAGAAAGACATCCTTGAACGGCACCATGCCGGCGTTGGTGAACAGAAGCGTCGGGTCGTTGCCGGGCACCAGCGAACTGGTAGGAACCACGGTGTGTCCGTGCTCTTCGAAATAGGAGAGGAAGGCCTGCCTGATCGCTGCGCTTTTCATAGGGGTTCCGTGACAATGAAGCGTAATGCCCCGGGGCGCTATCGCCGCCACCCTGGGAGCTGCAAAACGTCCATTATAACGAAGTTGTCACGCGACTAAAGCCACGAAGCGCAAGCGCCCCGTGAACGGGCGCTGCGAGAAAGCGTGACGGGTGGGATTCAATCGGAAAGTGTTGTGAGCGCGTAGCGGATCTGGTCGAAATCGAAGCCGCGCTGGGCGAGAAAGCGCTCGCGCCTGGCGCGCTCTTTGGGCGGGACAAAGCGCTCGCCATCCGACGCGCCGCTGGTGCGAAAGCGCCGCTGCAAGGTCTCGGCGGCAAGCTCGAACCAGTCGATGCGCTCCTGCTCGGCGACCAGGCGCAGCGCATCGCTCTGAAGGTCGCTTTTGATACAGCGTCGGCCAAGCTCCATTTTGATACGCATCGGCCCCTGGCCGCGCAGCACCCGCGAGCGCACGAAGCTCTCGGCAAAGCGCGCGTCATCCTGCAGGCCCTGCTCTTCGAGGGCGTTCAGGCACTCGAGAATCTCGGCCTCATCGAATGCCTTTTGCAAAAGCTTCTGGTGCAGCTCAGCGCGGGAGTACTCGCGCCGGGCCAGCAGGTCAATGGCGACCCCGCGCGGGGTCGCGTTGCCGGCGCCGAACATGGCTCTCTCCGGGTGGTGGGTCGGCCGATCAGATCAGGCTGTCTTCGCCGTCCGCGTCGTCGTCCGCCGCGGCGACCTCTTCCTCTTTCCTGGGCTCGGCCTTGGCCAGCAGCTGATCGCGGATCTGGCTTTCGATCTCTTCCATGATCTCCGGATGCTCTTCCAGGTACTGGGAGGCGTTGGCCTTGCCCTGGCCGATCTTGCTGCCCTTGTAGCTGTACCAGGCGCCGGCCTTGTCGACCAGGTTGCACTGCACGCCCAGGTCGATCACTTCGCCAGCGTGGTAGATGCCTTTGCCGTAGAGAATCTGGAACTCGGCCTGGCGGAAAGGCGGTGCGACCTTGTTCTTCACCACCTTCACGCGGGTTTCGTTGCCGGTGACCTCGTCGCCGGACTTCACCGAGCCGGTGCGGCGAATGTCCAGGCGTACGCTGGAGTAGAACTTGAGCGCGTTACCGCCGGTAGTGGTTTCGGGGCTTCCGAACATCACGCCGATCTTCATGCGGATCTGGTTGATGAACACCACCAGGCAGTTGGCGTTCTTGATGTTACCGGTGATCTTGCGCAGCGCCTGGGACATCAAACGCGCCTGAAGACCCACGTGGGCGTCGCCCATTTCGCCTTCGATCTCGGCGCGCGGGGTGAGCGCGGCCACGGAGTCGATGATGATGACGTCGACCCCGCCGGAGCGCACCAGCATGTCGGTGATCTCGAGGGCCTGTTCACCGGTGTCGGGCTGGGAAACCAGCAGGTCATCGAGATTGATGCCGAGCTTCTCGGCGTAGCTCGGGTCCAGCGCGTGCTCGGCGTCCACGAAGGCGCACACCTTGCCCTGCTTCTGCGCCTGGGCGATGACCGAAAGCGTCAGCGTGGTCTTGCCCGAGGACTCCGGGCCAAAGATTTCCACGACCCGCCCGTAGGGCAGCCCGCCAATGCCGAGCGCGATATCGAGCCCTAATGATCCGGTCGAGACCGACGGCATTACCACGCGCGGCGCGTCGCCCAGGCGCATCACGGTGCCCTTGCCGAACTGACGGTCGATCTGGCTGAGCGCGGCGTTCAGTGCCTTGGTACGGTTTTCATCTTGAGCCATGTAAAACGTCCTCGTAACAACCTGTATAATTAGCCAGTATTATGCCAAATATTGGCCGCAAAACCTATCCCTGTCGCGCTATTTATTTACTCGGCGTCGGCGCGCTCAAACCGCTGATCGCGGTAGATTTCTACGCCTGACCATCGGTTCCAAGGTAGAGCATCAGGGCAATTAGTGCCTCGCGCACCGCCTGCTCGCGCACCGCCGCCCGGTCACCGGGAAAGACGAAGCGTTGGGCGCGCTGCTCGCGCTCACTGCCCACGCTCAGCCAGACCAGCCCCACGGGCTTGTCGGCGCTGCCGCCGCCGGGGCCGGCCACGCCGCTGACCGCCACGCCGAGCGCCGCCCCGCTTTCACGGCACGCCCCGCGCACCATCTCGTTGACCACCGCCTCGCTCACCGCGCCATGGGCGTCGAGCGTTTCGCTGGCTACGCCCAGCAGCCGGGTCTTGGCCTGGTTGGAGTAGGTGACGAACCCGGTTTCGAAGTAGGCGGAGCTTCCCGGCGCCGAGGTGATCATCGAGGCGATACCGCCGCCGGTGCAGGACTCCGCCGTGGTCAGCGTGAAACCCCGCTCGGTGCAGCGTTTGCCCAAACGCCTGGCGAGCAGCGTCAGATCGAGGTTTTTCAAGCCGGACGCGTCAGCGGTCATGCAGACTCCTTCATGTAAGCGCTTCGTTCAGCGTAGAATACTGCGTTTTGGTTGCCCATAGAACTTGCAGCGAGCGTCCTCGCCGACGGCCCCGTTTGCAGGCGCCGGGTACGAAACTCGAATACAGCACGCGGCGCAGCCCCGGTTTGCGCCCCGCCAGGCCAGAACGTCCATGTCACAAAGCCCCGCGCATACGCCGATGATGGCGCAGTATCTGAAGATAAAACGCGACCACCCGGAGGTACTGCTGTTCTACCGGATGGGGGATTTCTACGAGCTGTTCTTCGACGACGCCCGCCGCGCCGCCGCGCTTTTGGATATCACCCTGACCGCGCGCGGCCAAAGCGGCGGCAAGCCGATTCCGATGGCCGGTGTGCCCTACCACAGCGCGGAAGGGTATCTCGCCCGGCTGGTGGCCGCCGGTGAATCCGTGGCGATCTGTGAACAGATCGGCGACCCGGCGACCAGCAAGGGCCCGGTCGAGCGCCAAGTGGTGCGCATCGTCACCCCGGGCACGCTGCACGACGAAGCGCTGCTCGACGCCCGGCGCGACAACGTGCTGGTCGCCCTCGCCCCTGGCCGCGAGCGTTTCGGGCTTGCCTGGCTCGAGCTATCGAGCGGGCGCTTCAACGTGCTCGAAGTCGAAAGCGAGGCGGAGATGCTCGCCGAGCTGACCCGTCTGGCGCCGGCGGAGCTGTTGGTGCCGGAAAACCTCACGCTGCCCGAGGCCTGGTCGCAAAAGCGCAGTCTGCGCCGCCAGGGCGAATGGTTATTCGATCTGGATAGCGCGACGCGCAGCCTGTGCGACCAGTTCGAGGTGCAGGACCTGCGCGGCTTCGGCTGCGCGCATCTCTCCACCGCCTTGATCGCCGCCGGCGTGCTGATCGACTACGCTCGCGACACCCAGCGCTCGCGCCTGCCCCACGTCACCGCCATCACGGTAGAGAACCGCGACGACGCGGTGGTGATCGACGCCGCCAGCCGGCGCAATCTGGAGATCGACACCAATCTCGGCGGCAGCAGCGACAACACCCTGGCGAGCGTGCTCGACACCTGCGCCACGCCCATGGGCTCGCGGCTCTTGAAGCGTTGGCTCAACCGCCCGCTGCGCCAGACCGAGCTGGTCAAGGGGCGCCAGGCCGGGGTTGCGCTGCTGAGTCTGGACGGCGCTTACATGGCGCTTCGCGAGGCGCTTTCCGAGCTTGGCGACATCGAGCGGATCCTCGCGCGTGTCGCGCTCTACAGCGTCCGCCCGCGGGATCTGGCCCGCCTTCGCGATGCGCTCAACGCCCTGCCTGAGCTGCAGCGCCTGCTGACCGCGGTAGAGAGCGGCAGCGCCCTCGATGCGCTCAAGCCCCACATCCGCCCCTATCCGGAAACCGCGGACACCCTGACCCGCGCGATCATCACCAACCCGCCGGTGGTGATCCGCGACGGCGGCGTTATTGCACAAGGGTTCGATGCCGAGCTCGACGAGCACCGGGGGCTTGCCGAGAACGCCGGCGAGTATCTGGTCGAGCTCGAGCGGCGCGAGCGCGAGCGCACCGGACTTTCGAATTTGAAGGTGGGCTACAACCGGGTGCACGGCTACTTCATCGAGCTGCCCCGCGCCCAGGCCCAGCAGGCGCCGGCGGAGTACATTCGCCGCCAGACGCTGAAAAACGCCGAACGCTTCATCATCCCGGAGCTCAAGGAGTTCGAGGACAAGGCGCTGTCGGCCAAATCCCGGGCGCTGGCGCGGGAGAAATGGCTCTATGACCGGCTTCTGGGTGAGCTCAATAATCACCTGCACGAACTCCAGGCCACCTCCCAGGCACTTTCCGAGCTCGACGTGCTCTGCGCCTTCGCCGAGCGCGCCGAGGCGCTGGGCTGGGTACGCCCAACGCTCACAGCGGAGACCGGTATCCACGTCAGCGCCGGACGCCACCCGGTGGTCGAGCACGTCAGCCAAACGCCCTTCGTGCCCAACGACATCGAGCTTTCGCCCAAGCGGCACATGCTGGTCATTACCGGCCCCAACATGGGCGGTAAATCGACCTACATGCGCCAGACCGCGCTGATCGCCCTGCTCGCCCACTGCGGCAGCTTCGTGCCGGCCCAAAGCGCCGAGATCGGCCCGCTCGATCGTATCTTCACCCGCATCGGCTCCTCGGATGATCTTGCCGGCGGGCGCTCCACCTTCATGGTGGAGATGACCGAAACCGCCAACATCCTGCACAACGCCACCGAGCAGAGCCTGGTGCTGATGGATGAGATCGGCCGCGGCACCAGCACCTTCGACGGCCTATCGCTTGCCTGGGCGAGCGCCGAGCAGCTGGCGACCACGCGCGCGCTGACGCTGTTCGCCACCCACTACTTCGAGATGACCGCCCTGCCGGAGCAAGCCGAAGGCGTGGCCAACATCCATCTCACCGCCACCGAGCACGGCGACACCATCGTCTTCATGCACCGCATCGAGGCGGGGCCGGCGAGCCAGAGCTACGGCCTGCAGGTGGCGCAGCTCGCTGGCGTGCCCGGCGCGGTAATAAGCCGCGCCCGCGAGAAGCTCGCCACGCTCGAGCAGCGCGACGTCGACGAGCAGCAGCGTCCGGCGCACGCGGTAAGCGCGCCGCTGCAAAGCGATCTGTTCGCCAGCGCCCCGCACCCGGTGGTGGAGGCGCTTACCCAGGTCGAGGTCGACGATCTGTCGCCGCGGGAGGCGCTGGCGCTGCTTTACCAGTGGCGGGCGCTTCTATGACCGGCCAGTTCGCGCTTGCCGCGAACCGGCGCCCCCACTAGAATACCCGGCATGCGCTTTAGCTTATAAAAAGCGGTTAGCTTATAACCATTCACGATTAGCAATCATTTACGATTACCTTGGCCGGCGGCCAGGCAAGAGGACCCAACCGATGACGTTTGTCGTTACCGAAAACTGCATCCAGTGCAAATATACCGACTGCGTGGAAGTCTGCCCGGTCGACTGCTTCTACGAAGGCCCGAACTTTCTGGTGATCCACCCGGACGAGTGCATCGACTGCGCGCTGTGCGAGCCGGAGTGCCCCGCCGAGGCGATCTTCTCGGAAGACGAGCTGCCGGACGGTCAGGAGCCCTTCATCGAGATCAACGCCGAGCTCGCCGAGGTATGGCCCAACATCAACGAAAAGAAGGACCCGCTGCCCGACGCCGAGGAGTGGGACGGCAAGAGCGGCAAGATGGACAAGCTCGAACGCTGAGCGCCTCCCAGGCACAGACACACGAAAAAGCCACCCGACGAGGTGGCTTTTTTCATGGCTTGATGAGAGAGCTCAAGCGTTTCGCGGCTCGCCCAGCTCGTCGGACTCGGCGGCGAACACCGCGCCGTCGTGCTGGCCCAGCAGCCGGCTGGTCACCGTGCCCGCGGTCATTGAGCCGTTGACGTTGATCGCCGTGCGGCCCATGTCGATCAGCGGCTCGATCGAGATCAGAAGCCCGGCCAGCGCAATCGGCAGATCCAGCGTCGAAAGTACGATGATCGCGGCGAAGGTTGCGCCACCGCCGACCCCAGCGATACCGAAGGATGCCAGCGTCACCACCAGTACCAGGGTCGCCAGAAACTCGAGCGAGAGCGGATCGATGCCTACCGTTGGCGCGATCATCATGGCGAGCATGGCAGGATAAAGCCCCGCGCAGCCGTTCTGACCGATGGTCGCGCCAAAGGAGGCGGCGAAGTTGGCGATCGCCGGCGGCACGCCGATACGGTCGACCTGAGCTTCGATATTGAGCGGAATGGTCGCCGCGCTCGAGCGCGAGGTGAAGGCGAACGTCAGCACCGGCCATACTTTCTGGAAGTAGCGCAGCGGGTTGACGCCGGCGCCGGAGAGAAACAGCGCGTGCATCACCAGAATCAAGCCAAGCCCGATATAAGAAGCGATCACGAAGCCGAGAAGCCCCAGGATGTCGCCCACGTCAGACGTCGCGACCACTTTGGTCATCAGCGCCATGACGCCGTAAGGAGTGAGGCGAATCACCATGCGCACCAGGCGCATGATCCACTTCTGCACCACGTCGATACCGTCGATCAGCTTGTCGCCGAGCGCGGCGTTCTCACGCTTGATGCCAAGCGCCGCCATGCCCAGAAAAGCGGCGAAGATCACCACGCTGATGATCGAGGTCGGACGCGCGCCGGCCAGGTCCTGGAAGGGGTTGCTGGGAATGAAGGACAACAGCAGCTGCGGCACGGTCAGATCCGCCACCTGAGCGCTGCGCTCGATGATGTCCTGGCCGCGCTCGAGCTCCCGCGCCCCTTGTACCAGCCCCTCGGCAGAAAGGCCAAAAAGCTGGGTCATGCCGATGCCGATCACCGCCGAGATCGCCGTAGTGATCATCAGCATCGCCAGTACGCCAAAGCTGATCTTGCCAAGCGAACTTGCATCGTGCAGCCGCGTGACCGCCGACAGAATCGTCACCAGCACCAGCGGCATGATGATCATCTTGAGAAGCTGCACGTAGCCGCCGCCGACCAGATTGACCCAGTCGATGGTGCCCGTAAGGGTTTCTGTGTCGGCGTAGAGCGCCTGCAGAACGGCGCCGAGCACCACGCCGACGACCAGCCCCACCAGCACGACGCGCGAAAGACTCGCGCCGCGGCGCTGCCAGCGCGCCAGTAGCGCAATCGCCAGCGCGAAAATGAATACGTTGATAACGACCCACCAGGTCATGAAAGCGCCTCCTGAGTAGAATGCGGTGAAACCGTCAGCGGGCAGGCCGTTAGTGTGAAAACAGATAGCCCGCTAATTCAGGCGGGCAATGATAAGCAATAGCTTAATGGAATAACAATCTATTTTTCTTATAACCACTAATAGCTTTGCTATAAAGCCTGCCCGCAAAAAGCGGGCACAAAAAAGGCGGCCCTCAGGCCGCCCGCTCCCAGCTTCTCCTCTGACCACTCCCTGTGTCATACCTCCTCGGTGAACGTCCCTGCCAGGGCCAACGTCCTGCATCACCCGGCGCACCGTTTTCTCGCTTATTGCCCTGCCTAAAGCATCCTTGCCTCCCCTTGTCCTACGGTCAGTGTGACAGAGATTCGGCGGTTAACAAAAAAGCCGGGAATAATTAAAAGGGGCAAACCCGAAAGTTCGCCCCTGTGTCAACGACATTAAAAACCGATTAATTATCAATCGATTGCCAATCACCTTTAACATTTAAAAAGAACATTGACGCACGTTCCATCTCGCAAGGTAAGCCATATCTTACATGCTCTTGAGACATGACTTACATCACCGCCCTTTCGGCTTACTGCCCCTTGATCGCCTTGAGGCCGGGATACTCGACGCTACCGAGCTCGGCTTCGATGGCGAGCAGACGGTTGTACTTGGCGACCCGGTCGGAGCGGCACAGCGAGCCGGTCTTGATCTGGCCGGCGGCGGTACCCACGGCCAGATCGGCGATGGTGGTGTCTTCGGTTTCACCGGAGCGGTGCGAAATCACCGCGGTGAAGCCGGCGTCCTGAGCCATCTGGATGGCGTCCAGCGTCTCGGAAAGCGAGCCGATCTGGTTGAACTTGATCAGAATGGAGTTGCCGATCTTTTCGTCGATGCCGCGCTTGAGGATTTTCGTGTTGGTGACGAACAGGTCGTCGCCCACGAGCTGCACCTTGTCGCCGAGTTTGTCGGTCAGCGCCTTCCAACCGTCCCAGTCGGACTCGTCCATGCCATCTTCGATGGAGACGATCGGGTAGTCGTCGCAGAGCCCGGCGAGATAATCGGTGAAGCCCTGGGCGTCGAAGCGCTTGTCTTCGCCGGCGAGCACGTACTGGCCATCCTTGTAAAACTCGGAGGAAGCGCAGTCGAGCGCGAGCGTCACGTCACTGCCAAGGGTGTAACCGGCGTCCGCCACCGCCTGCTTGATGACGGCGAGCGCCTCGGCGTTGGAAGAGAGGTTCGGCGCGAAGCCGCCCTCGTCACCCACGGAGGTCGAGAGCCCTTTCGCGGAAAGCACTTTCTTCAGCGCGTGGAAAATTTCGGCACCGACGCGAAGCCCTTCGCGGAAGTTGGCCGCGCCCACCGGCTGAACCATGAACTCCTGGATATCGACGTTGTTGTCCGCGTGCTCGCCGCCATTGAGGATATTCATCATCGGCACCGGCATACTGTAGTGGCCAGGCTTGCCGTAAAGCTCGGCGATGTGGGCGTAGAGCGCCACGCCCTTGGCGTTCGCCGCCGCCTTCGCCGCCGCCAGCGACACCGCGAGAATGGCGTTGGCGCCGAGGTTCGCCTTGTTATCGGTGCCGTCAAGCTTAAGCATGGCGTTATCAATACCGCGCTGGTCGCGCGCGTCCATGCCGACCAGCGTCTCACGGATGCTGCCGTTGACCGCCTCCACCGCCTTCAGCACGCCCTTACCCAAATAGCGCGCCTTGTCGCCATCGCGAAGCTCGAGCGCTTCCCGCGAGCCGGTCGAAGCGCCGCTGGGCGCGCAGGCCTGGCCCACTGCCCCGCTTTCCAGGCGCACCGTGGCGCTTACGGTCGGGTTGCCGCGAGAGTCGAGCACTTCCAGCGCGGAGATATCTACAATCCTGGTCATGACAGCATCCTTTTGATTATCGATTGGCGGAAAAACGGCGTTTCCTGTCGGGCACGCGCGGCCAGGGGGCCTAGCGTATCACCAGCGGTTCGAAGCCTTTCACCAGCGCATCGAGCCGTGAAAGCTGGGTCAAAAACGGCTTGAGCTGATCAAGCGGCAGAGCACACGGCCCGTCGCACCTGGCGGTGTCCGGGTCCGGGTGCGCTTCCAGAAAGAGCCCGGCCAGTCCCACGGCGACCCCGGCGCGAGCAAGCTCCGCCACCTGGGCGCGGCGCCCGTCGGCGCTATCGGCACGCCCGCCTGGGCGCTGAAGCGAATGGGTGACGTCGAAAAAGAGCGGGTAGCCGGTCTCCTTCATGTCGCCAAAGCCGAGCATGTCCACCACCAGGTTGTTGTAGCCAAAGCTCGACCCGCGCTCGCAGAGCATCAGGCGGTCGTTGCCGGCCTCGATGAACTTGGTGATGATGTGGCGCATCTCGTGAGGGGCGAGAAACTGCGGCTTCTTGATGTTGATCGCCGCCCCGGTTTTGGCCATGGCGACGACCAGATCGGTCTGGCGAGCGAGAAACGCAGGTAGCTGGATGATATCCGCCACCTCCGCCGCCGCTGCGGCCTGATGCGGCTCGTGGACGTCGGTGATGATCGGCACGCCGTAGCGCGCCTTGATATCGGCGAGGATCTCGAGGCCCTTTTCAAGGCCCGGCCCGCGAAACGAGTGGATCGAGCTGCGGTTGGCCTTATCAAAACTCGCCTTGAAGACGTAGGGCATGCCAAGCGCCGTGGTCGCCTCGACGTAGGCGCTCGCGACTTCATCGGCAAGCTCGGCGGACTCCAGCACGTTCATGCCGCCAAGCAGCATCAGCGGCAGGGAGTTGCCGGCCTTCAGGCCAGCAATGTCGATATGGCGTTCGTTGACAGCCATCGTCGCTCCTTACTCGTGGGGGGCGGCGTGAGCGCGGGTGCGCGTCGCCTTGTGCTCGAGGGCGGCGTTGACGAAGCCCGAGAACAGCGGGTGGCCATCGCGCGGCGTGGAGGTGAACTCCGGATGGAACTGGCACGCCACGTACCAGGGGTGATCGGCAAGCTCGACCATTTCGACCAGCGACTGATCCACGCTCTTGCCGGAAATCACCAGCCCCGCTTTTTCGAGTTCGTCGATGAACTGGTTGTTCACCTCGAAACGGTGGCGGTGGCGCTCGACGATCTCGTCCGAGCCGTAGGCTTCACGGGCGCGGCTGCCCGCTTTCAGGTGGCATACCTGACCGCCCAGGCGCATGGTACCGCCCAGGTCAGAGGCGGCGTCGCGCAGCTCGATCTTGCCTTCACTATTGAGCCACTCGGTGATCAAACCGACCACCGGATGCTGCGTGTCGTGGGTAAACTCGGTGGAGTTGGCGTCTGCCCAGCCGGCGACGTTGCGCGCGTACTCGATCACCGCGACCTGCATCCCCAGGCAAATCCCCAGGTAGGGCACGTTGTTCTCGCGGGCGAACTGGGCGGTCTTGATCTTGCCTTCCACGCCGCGCTCGCCGAAACCGCCGGGCACGAGAATCGCATCCTTACCCGCCAGGCGCTCGGTGCCGTGGCGCTCGATGTCTTCGGAGTCGATGTAGTCGACGTTGACCTTGATGCGCCCCTGGATACCGGCGTGAATCAGCGCCTCGTTGAGCGACTTGTAGGCGTCGAGCAGCTCCATGTACTTGCCGACCATGGCGATGCTCACCGACTTCAGCGGGTTGAGCTTGGCGTCGAGCACCTTCACCCACTCGGCGAGATCCGCGGGCTCGGCTTCCAGGCGCAGCTTGTCGCAGACGATGTCATCGAGGCCGTGCTCGTGGAGCATCAGCGGGATGCGGTAGATGGTGTCGGCGTCCTGAAGCGGCACCACCGCGCGCTCTTCGACGTTGGTAAAGAGCGCGATCTTGCGCCGCTCGCTCTCCTCGAGCTCGACTTCGCTTCGGCAGATAAGGATATCCGGCTGGATGCCGATCGAGCGCAGCTCCTTGACGCTGTGCTGGGTCGGCTTGGTCTTGGTCTCGCCGGCGGTCTTGATATAGGGCACCAGCGTCAGATGCATGAAGATCGCCCGGCTCGCGCCCAGCTCGCTTCGAATCTGGCGAATGGACTCCAGAAACGGCAGCGACTCGATATCGCCGACGGTGCCGCCAATCTCGACCAGCGCCACGTCGAAGCCCTCACCGCCCTCATAGACGCGCTTTTTGATCTCGTCGGTGATGTGCGGAATCACCTGCACCGTGCCGCCCAGGTAGTCGCCGCGGCGCTCCTTGCGCAGCACGTGCTCGTAGACCCGGCCGGTGGTGAAGTTGTTGCCCTGGGTCATTCTGGTACGAATGAAGCGCTCGTAGTGGCCAAGGTCCAGATCGGTTTCCGCGCCATCCTCGGTGACGAACACCTCGCCGTGCTGGAACGGGCTCATGGTGCCCGGATCCACGTTGATGTACGGGTCGAGCTTGAGCATGGTGACCTTGAGACCGCGGGCCTCTAGAATCGCCGCCAGCGAGGCCGACGCGATGCCCTTGCCAAGAGAGGACACAACGCCGCCGGTCACGAAGATATATCGTGTCATGGAAAACCTGTAATAACGTGATCAGAAGGCACGGCAGAAAGCCACACCAGGATGGGATGACAGAATACCAGAGCTCGCCTGAAGGCTCAATTTGAACTGGTCGGCCCCACTGCCGAGCCACCCTTGCGCCAAAAAACAGGCCGTGGGATCACGGCCTGCTGATCTGACAAGGAAGAATCAAACGCCCAGGTAATCCAGAATGCCCTCGGCGGCCTGGCGGCCTTCATGGATGGCGGTGACCACGAGATCCGAGCCGCGCACCATGTCGCCGCCGGCGAAGATCTTTTCGTTGGTGGTCTGGAAGGCGAACTGGCCGTGCTCCGGGGCCTTGACCAGGTTGCGCTCGCACACCTCGATGCTCGAGCCTTCGAACCAGGGGATCGGGCTTGCCTGAAAGCCGAAGGCGACCACGACGGCATCCGCCGGGATCACCTCTTCGGAGCCGGGCACGATTTCCGGGCGGCGGCGGCCGTTTTCGTCGGCCTCGCCCAAGCGCGTGCGCACCACCTTCACGCCCTCGACCTTGCCTTCGCCGACCACGGCGACGGGCTGGCGGTTGAAGAGGAACTCGACACCCTCTTCCCGGGCGTTGGCCACTTCGCGACGCGAACCCGGCATGTTCTCTTCGTCGCGGCGGTAGGCGCAGGTCACGCTCGCTGCGTTCTGGCGAATCGAGGTGCGGTTACAGTCCATCGCAGTGTCACCGCCGCCTAGCACCACCACGCGCTTGCCTTCCATCGAGATGTAGTCCGCCGGGTCCTTCTCGAAGCCCAAACGCCGGTTGACATTGGCGATCAGGAAATCGAGCGCCTTGTAGACGCCGGGCAGGTCTTCACCGGGGAAGCCGCCTTCCATGTACTGGTAGGTGCCCATGCCGAGGAACACCGCATCGTACTCCTGCACCAGAGTGTCGAACTCGATGTCCACGCCGATCTCGACGTTGAGGCGAAACTCGACGCCCATCTCCTCGAACACCGCGCGACGGCGCTCCATGACGTTCTTCTCGAGCTTGAACTCGGGGATACCGAAGGTCAGAAGCCCGCCGATCTCCGGATGGCGATCGAACACCACCGGCTTGACGCCGCCGCGGGCGAGAATGTCGGCAGCCCCCAGCCCAGCAGGGCCAGCGCCGATGATCGCGACTTTCTTGTCGGTCCAGACCACCTTCG
This sequence comes from Halomonas sp. HNIBRBA4712, assembly GCF_043558675.1. Taxonomy (NCBI): domain Bacteria; kingdom Pseudomonadati; phylum Pseudomonadota; class Gammaproteobacteria; order Oceanospirillales; family Halomonadaceae; genus Halomonas; species Halomonas sp. HNIBRBA4712. The sequence continues at coordinate 435,494 of NZ_JBIFXR010000003.1, forward strand.
ACATGTCCGGGCGCCAGCCCATGGCGAAGGCGGTGTCGGTGATGTACTTCTCCACCGAACCGATGGTGACCGCGCCGAAGCCGTCGTTGAGCGTGCAGTCGCCTTCGCAGAGGCGATCCTGAGGGCAGACGCGCCCGCAGACTTCCGGCAGCGAGTTGGTCTTGTGGGAAAGCTCCGCGGCTTCGATGATGTTGCCTTCCACAACGAGCTGCAGCCAGTTGGGAATGTAGTTGTGCACCGGGCACTTCCACTCGCAGTACGGGTTGCCGCAGTGCAGGCAGCGGTGCGCCTGGCTCGCCGCGTCCGTCGGCTTGAACGGCTCGTAGATTTCGGCGAACTCTTTAGCGCGGGTGCGCGCTTCCTTTTTCTGTGGGTCCTTGCGACCCACGTCGACGAACTGGAAATCGTTGTTCAAACGGTTGGCCATGATCTCTCTCCTCTCAGCGTGGGCTCACGGTTACTGCGGCTGACGCCGGGATTGATCCAGCAAGCTACCCAGGCTCGCCGCCTTCGGCTTGACCAGCCAGAAGTGGCGCGCGTAGTCGCTAAAGTCTTCGAGGATGGCGGCGCCACGCCTGGAGCCGGTCTCGGCCACGTAGGCCTCGATCATCTCGCGCAGGTGACGGCGGTACGCCTCCATCGATTCGGTGTTGATGCGGTGGATCTCCACCAGCTCGTGGTTGTACTTGTCGACGAAGCTGCGCTCTTCATCGAGCACGTAGGCAAAGCCGCCGGTCATGCCCGCGCCGAAGTTGACGCCGGTTTCGCCCAGCACGCAGACCAGCCCGCCGGTCATGTATTCGCAGCAGTGATCGCCCGCGCCTTCGATGACCGCCGTGGCGCCGGAGTTGCGCACCCCGAAACGCTCGCCGGCCACGCCCGCGGCGAACAGCGTGCCACCGGTCGCGCCATACAGGCAGGTATTGCCGACGATCGCCGTCTTGTGGCTTTCGAACTCGCTGACCGCAGGCGGCACGATGACGATACGCCCGCCGTTCATGCCCTTGCCGACGTAGTCGTTGGCGTCGCCCTCGAGGTACAGGTTCAGACCGCGCGCGTTCCAGACGCCGAAACTTTGCCCGGCCACCCCGGTGAAGCGCGCGGTGATAGGAGCGTCTTCCAGCCCCTCTTCGCCGTAACGCTTGGCGATGGCGCCAGACGAGAGCGCGCCGACGCTGCGATCGCAGTTGGTGATGGTGAACTCGAACTCACCGCCGCTGCGATTCTCGATGGCGCTCTTGATCGCCTCGAGCACTTCCTGGTTCTTCGCGCCCGGGTCGTGGGGCACGTTGCGGCTAACGGTGCAGAACTGCGGCGCGTCCGCCGGCACGAAGTCGTTCTTCAAAAGCGGCGTCAAATCGAGCCCACGTTGGGCGGGGGTCAGCCCTTCCACCGCTTCGAGCAGATCGGTACGGCCGATCAGGTCGGTGAGCTTTCGCACGCCCAGCATCGCCATCAGCTCGCGCACCTCTTCGGCGATGAAGCGGAAGTAGTTCTTGACCATGTCGACGGTGCCGCGAAAGTGCTCGCCGCGCAGGTAGTCGTCCTGGGTCGCGACCCCGGTGGCGCAGTTGTTCAGGTGGCAGATACGCAGGTACTTGCAGCCCAGCGCCACCATGGGGGCGGTGCCAAAGCCGAAACTCTCGGCGCCGAGAATCGCCGCCTTGACCACGTCGAGACCGGTCTTCATGCCGCCGTCGGTTTGCAGGCGAATCTTGTCGCGCAGCCCGTTGATGCGCAGCGCCTGGTGCACCTCGGGCAGCCCGAGCTCCCAGGGGGAGCCGGCGTGCTTGATCGAGGTCAGCGGGCTCGCCGCGGTGCCGCCGTCGTAGCCGGAGACGGTGATCAGATCGGCGTAGGCCTTGGCAACGCCGGTGGCGATGGTGCCGATACCGGGCTCGGAGACCAGCTTGACCGAGACCTGGGCCTCCGGGTTGACCTGCTTGAGATCGAAAATCAGCTGCGCCAGATCCTCGATCGAGTAGATGTCGTGGTGCGGCGGCGGTGAAATCAGCGTCACACCGGGCACCGCGTAGCGCAGCTTGGCGATGATCTCGTTGACCTTGCCGCCGGGCAGCTGACCACCTTCGCCGGGCTTGGCACCCTGGGCGACCTTGATCTGCAGCACCTCGGCGTTGACCAGGTACGACGGCGTCACACCAAAGCGGCCCGAGGCGATCTGCTTGATCTTGGAGCTTCTGATGGTGCCGTAGCGGGCGTGATCTTCGCCGCCTTCGCCGGAGTTGGAGCGTCCGCCGGCTTCGTTCATCGCCTGGGCGAGCGCCTCGTGGGCCTCCGGGGAGAGCGCGCCAAGCGACATGCCGGCGCTATCGAAGCGCGGCAGCAGATTCTCGACGGACTCCACTTCCTCGAGCGCGATGGAGTCACCGGACTGCTTGAGCTTCAACAGATCGCGGATGGTGGCCACCGGGCGCTCGTTGACCAGCTGAGCGAATTTCTTCCATTTCGCGTAGCTGCCCTCCTGCACCGCTGCCTGCAGAGTCTTGACCACGTCCGGGTTGTAGGCGTGGTACTCGTGACCGTGCACGTACTTGAACTGCCCGCCCTGGGAGAGCCCCTTGCGCGGCGTCCAGGCGTCCCTGGCCAGCAGCGTTTGCTGCATCTGCAGCTCGCTGAAACCGGCGCCCTGAATGCGCGAGGCCATGCCGACGAAGCAGGTCTGCATGATCTCATCATTGAGCCCGACCGCTTCGAACAGCATCGAGCCGCGGTAGGAGGCGAGCGTGGAGATGCCCATCTTCGAGAGAATCTTGAAAAGCCCCTTCTGCAGGCCCTTGCGGTAGTTCTCGCGCCCATCCGCCGGATTGCCGGTCAGCTCGCCGACCCGGTGCATGTCCGCCATCACCTGGTAGGCAAGCCAGGGGTAGACCGCCGTGGCGCCCACGCCGAACAGCACCGCCATTTGATGGGCGTCGCGGGCGTAGCCGGTCTCGACGATGATGTTCGCCATCGGGCGCATGGCCAGCCGCCCCAGGTGGCTGTGCACCGCGCCCACGGCGAGCGCGGCCTGAATCGGCACCTCGCCCCTGGGCAGCTCGGCATCGCTTAGCACCAGCAGCACGCAGCCCTCTTTCACGTGCTGCTCGGCGCGCTGGGCGAGCGCTGCGACCGCCTGTTTGAGACTGGTCTCTTCCGGGTTGTAGCCAAGCGACAGGCGGCAGCTGGCGAACGCCGGGTCGTCCTGGCTGACCAGCGCGGTGAACTTGCGCGGCGACAGGATCGGCGTGGTCAGAATCAAGCGGTGGGCGTGCTCCGGGGTCGCCTTGAAGACGTTGAGCTCGGCGCCGCAGCAGGTTTCCAGCGACATCACGATCGCTTCGCGCAGCGGGTCGATCGGCGGGTTGGTTACCTGGGCGAATTTCTGCCGGAAAAAGTCGGTCAGAAGGCGCGGGCGGCTCGAAAGTACCGCCATCGGCGTATCGTCGCCCATCGAGCCGACCGCCTCCTGGCCGCTTTCCGCCAGCGGACGCAGGATCTGGTCGCGCTCCTCGAAGGTGATCTGGAACATCTTCTGCTGCACGCCGAGGGCCTCAACATCCATACTCTGAAAGCGCGCAAGCTCGGTGAGCGCGGACTCGAGGTAATTGGCCTGCTCCTTGAGCCAGCGCTTGTAGGGGTAGGCAGACTTCAGGCGGTTGTCGATGTCGTCGGTATGCAGCACTTCGCCGGTCTGGGTGTCGACGGCAAGCATCTGGCCCGGGCCGACGCGACCCTTGGCGACCACGTCTTCCGGCTTGTAGCCGTAGGTGCCGGTTTCGGAGGCAAGCGTAATGTAGCCGTTCTTGGTCATCACCCAGCGCGCCGGACGCAGGCCATTACGGTCGAGCATACACACCGCCTGGCGGCCGTCGGTCATGACCACGCCAGCCGGGCCATCCCAGGGCTCCATGTGCATGGAGTTGTACTCATAAAACGCGCGCAGCTCCGCGTCCATGGTCTCGACGTTCTGCCAGGCCGGCGGCACCATCATGCGCACCGCGCGGTGTAGCTCCATGCCGCCGGTGAGCAGCACTTCGAGCATGTTGTCCATGCTCGAGGAGTCGGAGCCGGTGGTATTGACGATCTCGTCGAGCTCGACGATATCCGGCAGGCGCTCGCTGGCGAAGTTGGCCTTCCTGGAGTTGGCCCAGCCGCGGTTGGCCTCGATGGTGTTGATCTCGCCGTTGTGGGCGAGCAGGCGAAACGGCTGCGCCAGCGGCCAGCGCGGCGCGGTATTGGTCGAAAAACGCTGGTGGAAAACGCAAATGGCGGTTTCAAGGCGCTCGTCGTTCAAATCCTTGTAGAACGCCGGCAGATCCTCCGGCATCACCAGACCTTTATAGGAGACGACCTCGGCGGAGAGCGAGGCGACGTAGAAGTCTTCTTCCTTCTTCAGCGCCTGCTCGGCGTAGCGGCGCGCCATGAACAGATCGACGGTGAAGTTATCGCTTTCACCTGGCTCGATGAACAGCTGCTCGATGCGGGGCAGGCAGTCAAGCGCCATCGGGCCGCACACGCTCTCATCAACCGGCACTTTCCGCCAGCCCAGGCGCTTGAGGCCGCGCGCGTCGAGTTCGCGCTCGAGCGTTTCGCGGGCGGCGTCGGCGCGCGCATCGTCATCGGGAAGAAAGATCACGCCTACGGCAAAATGCTCGCCAGGCTCGACATCGAGCGCCTCGCGGGCGATATCGCGCATGAACCGGGTCGGCATTTTCAACAAAAGCCCGCAGCCGTCGCCGGTCTTGCCATCGGCGGCGATACCGCCGCGGTGGGTCATACAGGTCAGCGACTCGATGGCGGTCTTTAAAAGATCGTGGCTGGCTTCTCCCTGCATGTGCGCGATAAGGCCGAAGCCGCAGTTATCGCGAAACTCGCCAGGCTGATGAAGACCTTTGTTCATGGGCGTGCCTCTAGTCAAGGTATTTTACTAACAACGAACTTGTGCTTTAATAGCAGGTTTTCTTTTTATTTTTCGCCACCGATTCCCGCCCGAGCCCCTGCTCTTTTGCGTTCGCTGCCTCAGGAAAATGGCCGCTCAGCATAGCCACTTGCCCCCCTGCAGCGCAATCGCCTTACCCGGCAAAGTGTCAAAAAATCCTTGTCAAATCCTGCATTTGCGACTTCATTACGTAAAAAAACATAGATGCGTCAATCACTTAAAAAGTGAACACTGTTCGATCAGGCGCCCACTACAGGGACATAGACTTTAGTCTAATAATCGCCCAAAAACCCATGCCGATAGCGCATACGGCATACCGATTTAAGGATGCATCGGCGCCGCGTGACGCAGGAAGGCACAAAAAACCCGCCATCATGGCGGGTCGAGATCGTGGCGGGCCGCGCTAAAAGCGGGTAAAGGCCCCGGATTGCGGGGTTCAAGCGCGGCGCGGGTAGGCGTCGAGCAGCGTATCGAGGGTCTCGGGCGGGGTTTCGTCGCTGATCACCGCCTCACCGAGCGCGCGCAGTAGAATCAATCGAAGCCGCGCGTCGATGTTCTTCTTGTCCAGGCGCATGCGGTCGAGAAAATCCTCGCGCCCCATGTTCGAAGGTGCGGCCAGCGGTAGCCCGGCGCTTTCGATCACCGCTTTGGCGCGCGCCAGCATGGCGGCGTCGATCATGCCAAGCTCACAAGAGAGCGTGGCCGCCATCACCATGCCGGCGCCCACCGCCTCGCCGTGCAGCCAGTGGCCGTAGCCCTGGTGCGCCTCGATGGCGTGGCCGAAGGTGTGGCCCAGATTCAACAGCGCCCGCACGCCCTGCTCGGTTTCATCCTCGGCGACGATATCCGCCTTGATTTGACAGCTCACGGCGATCGCCTCGCTGACCATCTCGGCATCAATGCGGCGAAGCGCGGCCATATTCGCCTCGAGCCAGCCAAGAAACGCCACGTCGCGAATCAGGCCGTACTTGATCACCTCGGCAAGCCCGGCGGAAAGCTCGCGGGCGGGCAGCGTGGCCAGTGTGTCGGTATCGATCAGCACCGCTTTGGGCTGATGGAAGGCGCCGATCATGTTCTTGCCCAGCGGATGGTTGACGCCGGTCTTGCCGCCCACCGAGGAGTCGACCTGAGAGAGCAGCGTGGTCGGCACCTGGATGAACGCCACGCCGCGCTGATAGGCGGCGGCGGCGAAACCGACCATGTCGCCGATCACCCCGCCGCCAAGGGCCACCAGCGTGCAGCGGCGATTGAAGCCAGCGCCGAGCAGCGCATCCCAGATGCGCTCGACCTGCTCGAGGTTCTTGTACATCTCGCCGTCGGGCAGCACCAGCGTGCGCACCTCGCACTCGGCGGGCAGCGCCGCGACCAGCGTATCGAGATAGAGCGGCGCGATGGTGTCGTTGGTCACTACCATGACCTGGCGGCCCGCCAGGTAGGGCGCCAGCACGCCGGGCTCACCGATCAGGCCGCGGCCGATATGAATGGGGTAGCTGCGCTCCCCCAGGGACACGTCGAGGGTGCGTTGGGCGTGTGACGTCATGACGATACTCGGAAGTGGGTGGGCGCGGCGTCGGTCAGCGGGTCGTTGAGCCGTCGGGCTCGGCGCAGAATGTCGTTGACCACCGCGCGCGGGCTGCGCCGGTCGGTGCGCACGGTAATATCGGAAGTGGCGCGGTAAAGCGGGTCGCGCTGTGAGAACAGGTTGTTGAGCACCTGCTCGCGGTTTTCGCACTGCAATAGCGGGCGATTCTTGTCGCGGGCCGTGCGCTTTAACTGCTGCTCGACGGTAGTTAGCAGATAGACCACGGTACCGCGCTCGCGCAGCGCCCGGCGGTTCTCCTCACGCAGCACCGCGCCGCCGCCGGTGGCCAGCACCACGCCAGGCAGGCGGGTGAGCTCGTCGATCATCTGGCTTTCGCGCAGGCGAAAGCCAGGCTCGCCTTCGACGTCGAAAATCCAGGGGATGTCCGCGCCGCAGCGGTCCTGAATGACGTGATCGCTGTCAAAAAAGGAGCGCGAAAGCTCGGCGGCCAGCAAGCGGCCGATGGTACTTTTGCCGGCCCCCATGGGGCCGACCAGAAAAAGGTTGGGTAAATCCTGCATCAGCGAACCGCCAAACCGTCATCGAGTAGTCGTGGAGTAATAAACACTAACAGCTCTACCTTGTCATTGCTCTCCTGGGTGTAGCGAAACAGCCGTCCAAGAAGCGGCAAATCGCCCAGCAGTGGGGTCTTGGCGATCTGACTGAGCTGCTCGGTGGTCAAGATACCGCCAAGCACCACGGTTTGACCATTATCCACCAGTACCTGGGTCTCGATCTGGTTGGTATCGATGGGCGGCTCGCCGCCGAATTCGCTTTCGCGGAAGCTGTCGTTCTTGATCACCAAGTCCATGATGATGCGGTTGTCCGGAGTGATCTGCGGCGTCACCTCGAGCGATAGCTCGGCTTCCTTGAACTGGGTATCCGGGTTGCCCTGCACGTCCACGCTCTGAAACGCCCGCTCCTCGCCCTGGCGGATGGTGGCGGTGCGCTGGTTGGCGGTGATGATACGCGGCTGGGAGATCGTCTGGCTCTTGCCTTCGCTCTCGAGTGCACGAAGCTCGAGATCCAGCAGCACATCGCCGGAAAGATAGCCAAAGCTGAAGCCGGTGGCACCGACCGAGCCGGGGCCGAGATCCACCGCAAGCCCTCCCCGGGCACGGTTGAGGCCCTGCGGGTTGAGGTCACGACGAACCTGCTGGCCGAACTCGTTCGGCTGGAAGCCACGGGTGCTGGAAAGCCCCCAGTTGATGCCGAGCTCGCGGGAAGCGGTGTCGCGGGCGATGACGATGCGCGCCTCGATCTGCACCTGGCGCACGGCCACATCGAGCCGGTCCAGGGTCGCCACGATTTCGCGAAGCTGGTCGGCGGTGTCCTGCACCAGCAGCGTATTGGTGCGCTGATCCACACTCACCCGACCGCGGTCGGTCAGAAGGCCGAAGCCGTCGCCGCCGCGCAGTAGCTGGGCGAAGTCCTCGGCGCGGGCGTAGCGCACCTCGATGAACTCGGTGACCAGCGGCGTCAGGGTCTGGCGCTGGTTGCGCGACTCGATCTCCTGACGCTCGACCTCGGCCAGCTCCCCGGCCGGAGCGATCACGATGACGTTGCCCTGCTCGCGGCTCGATAGCCCCTGGCTTTGCAGAATCAGCGCCAGCGCCTGGTCCCAGGGTACGTCGTTCAAATTCAGCGTCACCCGCCCGGTGACGCTGTCGCTGGCGACCAGGTTGAGCCCTGTGAACTCGGCAAGTGTGGCCAGCACCGAGCGCACCTCGATGTCCTGGAAGTTAAGGCTCAGCCGGTCGCCGGTAAAGCGCTCTTCATCGCGCTGGGCAAGCGAATCGGTGGGGGTGGCAACGGGCTCGACATCGACGGTCAGCACCCGCCCGCTTTGCGACGAGAGCAGCGCGTAAGGCCCCTGGGTTTGCAGCTCGAGCTGCACGCCGCGCGCGGTGGTGCGTGGCGTGATGCGGTTGATCGGTGTGGCGAAGTCGGTGACGTCGAGAATCTGATCCAGCGATGCGGGCAGCGCAACGCCTGGCAGATTGGCCAGCACCACGCCGAGCCCCCCCTCCTCGACGCTGGCCTCCACGCCGCTCTGGCTGAAGGTAACCAGAAGCCGCCCGGTACCGTTCGCGCCGCGGCGAAAGTCGATATCCTCGATGCGTGGGCCTGCGCTGACGGCCGCAGGCATCGAGACGGGTGCTGGACTCGCGGTCGGCGCGGCGGCCACCGGTGCCACAGTGACCGGCGGCGGGCTGGCAGCGCCGGTGGGTGTGAGAAAGACGCTCAGCCGGCTCGGCGACGGCGCGGCGCGAAAGGTGTGGGCGCCGGCAAGATCGACGATCAGACGCGTACGCCCGCCGCCTTCAAGCGTGGTAATGCGCTCGACGCCGCCCTGGCTAACCGAGAGCGTGCGCTCGGCGAGCCCGCTTTGGGTATTGGCCAGATCCAGCGCCAGCCTCGGCGGCGACTCCAGCGCGTAGCCGGTGAGCTCGCCCGGTGCGCCATCGAAGGAGAGCAGCAGCTCGACCTCGCCCTGGGGCGCCTCGCGCACGTCGATATCGGTCAAAAGCGCGGCGGCGCCCAGCAAGGGCCATGACAAAAGCAGAAGAAATGCGGTAGAGCGGACGATGGTGACCATAAACAAGGGTTTCCGGATAAACGTCAGGCTCTGTATGAGTGTCTACGCGCGTCGACTTTTCACACAGACCCTCGCGAAGGTGGTTGTTCGGCGCGTTGCTAAGGCAGCGAAAGCGCCGCCGGGCTCTGCTGCCAGCCCTCCCGCTCATCGAAGATGCGCTCGACCAGCGTGACCTCGTCACGCGTGATGCGGGTGATTTCACCGTAGTTGGCGCCCATGTGGTTGCCTTCGCGCACGTTGACCACGCTGCCATCCGGCGTGGCGATCAGAGCGATGCGCTGCCCTCCCATCGTGAGCGTGCCGACCAGGCGCAGCGACGTGAGCGCAAAGGCCTCGAGCGGCTCCAGCGGTCGCTGGGTGTCCGGGGCCAGGGCGCTATTGCGCGAAGCGATTGTCTCACTGCGCGTGAGCCGTTCAGGCGCCAAAAACGGGCTTCGCGACTCGCTATATCGGTAGTTTAAAACCTGGGGCTCGGGAAACGGCGCGATCTCGAGCGGGGCCTGGGTGCTCGGCGCGCGGCGAATATCGGCAAGCGTGGCGTCGAGCTGATCGAGCTGAGCATCGTTGCAGCCGGCAAGCGCCACCAGCGGCACAAGCGCCATTATGCGTCGCATCATGGCGTTCCCCCTTCGCCCGGCAGCTCGTCGCTCTCGTCGATATAGCTATAGGTGCGCGCGACCAGCGAAAGGCGCAGCGCTTCGCTGCCGGGTTCGGTCGAGGCGAGCGTCAAATCGTGCTGGGTCACGATCCGCGCCAGCTGGCTGATGTCGGCAATGAAGCGCCCGAGCTGGTGGAAGCCGCCGCGCACCTGGATATCCAGCGGGTGCTCGATGTAGTGCTCGTTGACCACCGGCGCGCCGAGGCGAATCCCCTCGATGGTCAGGCGGTTGTCCACGGCCGCGTCGCTGATGCTATCGAGCAGTGAAGGAATCTCGACGCTGGTGGGCAGCATCGCGCGCATGCGCGTCATGTGGGTTTCAAGCGTTTCGAGCTGATTCTGTACGTTGGGCAGTAGCGCCACCTCCGAGGCCTTGACCCGGTAGTCGCTCAGAAGCCGCGCCTCCTCGCGCTTTGCCTCGGCGAGCTTGGCGCGTTTGTCGCTGACCTGCCAGGCGATCAGCGCGCCGAAGGCGAGCGCGAACACCAGCGTCACGCACAGCACCCGCAAGAAGATGGGCCAGCTTCCAGCCTCCTTGAGATCCAGCTGTTGAAGCTCTACCTCCTTCAGGCGCTGCCACTCGGCACGCATGCGGGCACGACTCATCATGGCGCGGCCTCCCCGGCGGCGGCCGCATCGCTGACGCTGTGCAGGCTTTGCACGACATCGAAGGTGAAGCGCCGGCCCTGGGAGTCCGGCAGGCGGGTCACCTCGGACAGCACCGGCACCGCGAAGTCAGGCACGCGGGCGATACGGCGCAGCTGTTCGGAGACCTGACGCTCGTCGTTGGCGCTCGCGCTCACGCTGATCCTGGGGCCCTGGCGGGTCAACTGCTCGTAGACCACGCCATCGGTCAAACTCGCCGCCAGCGCGTTGAACAGCGCCACGGTATCCAGGCGCTCGCTCTGCAGCGCCTTGAAGAGTTCGAGCTGGGTGGCGAGCTGGGCGGCGTCGGCCTGGTAGCGCTTGACGTCCTCGATCTCGCGCTCGAGCTCCTGCACGTGGCGGGTAATGTACTCGTTGCGCAGCTTCTGTTCGTCGAGTTCGTGCTGGTAGATCATCGAGACGCCGAGCGCGACCAGAACGCCCAGCGCCAGCGCCAGCACCAGCACGCCGTAGAACTTACGGGTGCGCTTCTCGCGGCGCGCCTCGCGCCAGGCCAACAGGTTGATGTTGATGCTACTCATTGGCTCACCTTCATGGCCAGCCCGCAGGCGGTGAGCATGGCCGGCGCATCGCTGGCCAGACCGCGCGCGTTGAGCCGCCGGTGGATCTTCATGCGATGAAACGGGTTGGCCTGGGTCACCGTCAGGCCGTTCTCCTCGGCGAGACGCTCGGCCAGGCCCGGAATCACGCTCGAGCCGCCGGCGAGCACCAGCTGCTCGACCTGGCGGGTGCGCCCGGCGGTGTAGTAAAGCTGCAGCGACCGCCCGACTTGCTGGACGATGGTGTCGATGAAGGGCGCAAGCACCTGAGCGTCGTAATCCTCGGGCAGGCCACCGCGCTTCTTGGCAAGCCCGGCTTCCTCGTTGGTCAGCCCGTAGCGCTCGCGAATCGCATCGGTGAGCTGGCGCCCGCCGTAAACCGCGTCGCGGCTGTAGGTAATACGCCCGTTGGTCAATACGTGAAAAGCGTTCATTTTGGCGCCCAGATCAACCAGCGCAACGCTGCCGTTGGCGTCGCGATCGGCGAGCTGGCGCTCAAGCTCGCCAAAGGCGCGCTCGACGGCAAAGGTTTCGACATCCACCGCGGCGGGCTCGAGCCCGGCCTGGATGAGCGTATCGGTCATCTGAGTGACGTCGCGCTGGCGACACGCCACCAGAATCACCTGCTGCTGGCTTTCGTCGCCGGGTACCGGCCCCAGGCGCTGGAAGTCGAAGGCCACCTCGTTGAACGGAAACGGGATATGGCGGTCGTACTCCTCGATGATGCGCGCCTCGATCTCCTCCTCGCCGAGGGCGGCGGGATAACTCAGGGTACGGGTGATCGCGGCGCTGACCGGAACAGCGACGGCGGCCTTGCGCGTCATGGGCCTGGCCTGCTCGACGGCACTGCGAAGTACTTGCGCCACATGGGTGATGTCCTTGATGCGGCGCTCCACCACGGCGCCCTCATTGATCGGACGCACGGCGTAACTCTGCACCTGATAGTGACTATCCAGCTGTTTGAGCTCTAAAAGCTTAACGGTGGCCGAGGTGATATCGACCCCGATCAACCCCTTTCCAGACGTTGGTAGGCGCATGTGATCCCGTTTGGTTTTATCGTTTTTTCGAGCAGCGTCGAGGTTACCTTATTTTCGACAGCGCGACACGTTAAGGCCATCATGGCATATCAACACTGGTGGCCGACCTGCAGGCTTCTTATAATGGTGGCCAATCGCGCCCTACGGCCAGCTGGACGCCGTCTCTCTCTTATTTCCACGGATGCCCTCTGTTCATGAAGTTTTTACGAACTCTCCTCGTCTCACTGTTCTCCGCAGTGGTCGCCCTCACGGGCGCCGCAGCGTTGGCAGTGGTCGCCGCCGCCATTTACTTTTCACCGGGGCTGCCCGACGTTCGCCAGCTGCAGAATTTCGAACTGCACACGCCGCTTCGCATCCTCACCAGCGATGGCCGGCTGATCGGCGAGTTCGGCGAAGAGCGCCGCATGGTCGTCGACTACGATGAAATCCCCCAGAACATGGTCAACGCGCTGATCGCTGCCGAGGATTCGAACTTTTTCGAACACGCCGGTGTCGACCCGCGGGGTCTGGCCCGCGCCGCGGTGGAGCTTGCCAGCAGCGGCGGCGCCATTCAATCCGGCGGTTCGACCATCACCATGCAGGTCGCGCGTAACTACATGCTGACCCTCGACCAGACTTTCACCCGCAAGATCCGTGAAATTCTGCTGGCGCTGCAGATGGAGCAGGTGCTCTCCAAGCAGCAGATCTTCGAGCTTTACGTCAACAAGATCTTTCTGGGCAACCGTGCCTACGGCATCGCTACCGCCGCGGAAACCTACTACGACCGGCCGCTTTCCGAGCTAACGCTTGCCGAAACCGCCATGATCGCTGGCCTGCCCAAGGCGCCCTCCGCGTTCAACCCGCTGGCCAACTCCGAGCGCTCGCTGATCCGCCGTAACTGGATTTTGTTTCGCATGCGCGAGCTCGGCTATATCGACAACGACACCTACCAGGCGTCCGTTCAGGAGCCGGTCACCGCGCGCCGGCACTACACGCAAACCGAAGTGGACGCCTCCTACGTCTCGGAAATGGCGCGCCAGTACGCGGTCGAGCGCTTTGGTGATACCGCCTATACCGGCGGTTACCGCATCTATACCACCATCGATAGCGAGCTTCAGCCCGCCGCGCGCGAGGCGCTGGCCAACGGCCTGATCGACTACGACCGCCGCCACGGTTGGCGCGGGCCGGAGCAGAGCGACATCGCCGCGAGCCTGGTCGAAGCCCAGGAGCAGACCACTACCCAGGGCCTCGAGGAAGAGCTTTCCGAATCGCCGGAAATTCGCCAGACCGCACGCCAGGCCGCCGAGCGCAGCCAGACCGTGGTCGAGGGCATCGACGGCGACGTTTCCAACTGGGTGCAGGTGCTCGAGCGCACGCCGAATTTCGGCCTGCTTCAGCCAGCCATCGTGGTCGAAAGCAGCGGCCGCGAAATGCAGGTGCTGACCCGCGAGCGTGAGCTCAAGACCATCGCCTGGGACGGACTGAACTGGGCGCGCGCCTACCAGAGCCCGAGAAGCCGCGGCGGTGAGCCTACCAGTGCCAGCCAGATCGCCGAACGCGGCGACTTGGTGCGCGTAGTGGAAAACGAAGACGGCACGGTGCGTCTCTCACAGCGCCCGGACATCGAAGGCTCGCTGGTGGTTCAGAATCCGCGCACCGGCGCCATTCTGGCGCTGCAGGGCGGCTTCGACTTCAACGCCAGCAAGTTCAACCGCGCCATTCAGGCCCAGCGCCAGTCCGGCTCGATCTTCAAGCCGTTCATCTATCTGGCCGCCCTCGACGACGGCGACATGACCGCGGCGAGCGTGGTCAATGACTCACCGCTGGTGGTCGACGATGGCAGCAACTCGCTGTGGCGACCGATGAACTCGAGCCGCGACTTCCAGGGTCCGATGCGCCTGCGCCCGGCTCTGGCGCGTTCGCGCAACCTGGTCACCATTCGCGTGCTGCAGGCGATGGGCGTCAACCCGACGATCGACTACCTGGAAGGCTTCGGCTTCTCGGTGGATCGTTTGCCGCGCGGGCTGTCGCTGGCACTCGGCAGCGCGAGCCTCACGCCGATGGAAATGACCAACGCCTACGCAGTCATCGCCAACGGCGGCTTCCAGGTTTCGCCCTGGTTCATCGAGCGCGTCACGCGTAACGAAGACCGCGAGGTGCTGGACGAAGCTACGCCCCAGGTCGCCTGCGCCAGCTGTGCCGAGGGCCAGCAGAGTGTGGAGATCGACGGCAAGACCTACCCGATCGCCCCGCGCGTAGCCGACCCGGGCGCGGTCTACATCCTGCGCGACATGCTGCGCGACGTTATCACCTCGGGCACCGGGCGCGCCGCGCTAAGCCTCGATCGCGACGACATCGTCGGCAAGACCGGCACCACCAACAACCAGCGTGACGCCTGGTTCGCCGGCTTCAACAGCGATCTGGTCACCACGGTGTGGGTGGGCAAGGACAGCAACGAAACCACCGCCGAGTACGGCGCCAGCGCCGCACTGCCGATCTGGATCGACTTCATGGGCCAGGCGCTCGCGGGCACGCCTTCGGCGGTACCGGAGCGCCCAAGTAACGTGGTCACCGCCCGGGTCGACCCGAATAGCGGCCGACGTCTTTACGACAACCAGCCCGGCGGCATCACGGAGCTGTTCCGTGAGGATCACCTGCCCTCCTACCAGGCACGCACGGTGAGCCCCGAGTTCGAGGAAGCCAGCGGCTCCCAGGGCTCCGGCGCGGCGGAGTCGATCTTCTAACCAGACGCTCCTCACGGGCCACGGCCCTGAAACGCAAAAGCCCGGAACGACGTTCCGGGCTTTTTTGTGCGCCGCTTGAACAGCGGCTCGGGTCAGCTACTTACCGCCTGCGCCTCGCGCCGGCTGGCGAGATAGTTGGCGAGAATCGCCGCCGCCATGACCACCACGCCGGCGATCTCGGTCCAGAGACTGGGGTAGAAGACGCCAAAGATCGCCGCACCAATGGCCAGCCGCGGGATGAGCGACATTCGCGTGAACAGGTAGCCCTCGAGCGAGGCCGCGAAGGCGCACAGCGCGAACAGCGCGATCACCGCGTTCCAGATCACCACCGGCACGGGCCCACCGATGATGATCTCCGGGTTGAACACCATGAACAGCGGGATCAGATAAAGGCCCTTGGCAAACTTCCACGCCTGAAAGCTCGTTTCCATCGGCTTGCTGCCGGCGATCGCCGCCCCGGCGAAGCCGGCAAGGGCTATCGGCGGCGTCACGTTGGAGTCCTGGGAGTACCAGAACACCACCAGGTGTGCGATCAGAAGCGGCACGCCGAACTCGCTGGTCAGCGCCGGGCCGACCAGTACGATCAGCACGATGTAACTCGCGGTGACCGGAAGCCCCATGCCCAGCACCAGGCTCGCCAACAGCACCATGACCAGCGCCAGTACCAGGTTGCCGCCGGAGAATGCGAGCATCATCGAGGAGAACTTGAGGCCCAGGCCCGTCAGCCCCACTACGCCAACGATAATGCCGGCCACGGCGCAGGCCATCGATACCGCCACGGCGTTGCGCGCACCGAGCTCCAGCCCTTCGACCAGTTTGGTCAGCCCCGACCAGACGACCGCTTTCGTGCGCTCGAGGGTCACCGGTTCACCCTGGTTCGGCGCGACGAAGAAGTACCACAGCGCGTAGCGAATGACCGCCACCGCCACCATGGTGACCACCGCGTAGAAGCCCACCCGCATGGGCGACAGGTTCATCATCAGAAGCCACACCAGCACCGCCAGCGGCAGCAGAAAGTGCCAGCCGTCACGCATGACGTTGCGCATTTTCGGCAGCTCCGAGCGCGGCATGCCTTGCATACCCTGCTTGAGCGCGATGATGTGCACGAACAGATAGACCGTGGCGAAATACATCACCGCCGGCAGAATGCTGATCTTGACGATTTCCAGATACGGCGTGTTGGTGTACTCGGCGATCAGGAACGCACCGGCGCCCATCAGCGGCGGCGTGATCTGCCCGCCGGTGGAGGCGGCGGCCTCAATACCGCCGGCCTGCTTGGCCTTGTAACCGAGCTTTTTCATCAGCGGAATGGTGAACGCGCCGGTGGTCACCACGTTGGCGATCGCACTGCCGGAGATCGACCCCATGCCCGCCGAAGCGAGCACCGCGGCCTTCGCCGGACCGCCGCGCTGGCGCCCGGTAGCGGCGTAGGCCAGGTCGATGAAGAACCGCCCCGCCCCGGTACTTTCAAGAAAGGCACCGAACAGCACGAAAATGAAGATATAAGTGGCGGCAACGCCGAGCGGCAGCCCGAAGATGCCCTCCTGGCCCAGATAGAGCTGCCCCGCGACCCGATCCAGGGTATAGCCGCGGTGCGCCATGATGCCCGGCAGCCACTCGCCAAGCCAGGGCAATTCGCCGCGCGGCCCGGCCAGGGCGTAGACGATCGCGATCAGCCCGATGATCGTCATTCCGAGCCCCACCGCCCGGCGACTCGCCTCGAGCACCGTCACCGTGGCAATGATCGCGACGGTGATGTCGGTCTGGTTCCAGAACCCGGCGCGGTTGATGATCTCGTCGAGAAACAGCACCAGATAGCCGCCGGTGATCAGCGCACCGGCGAAGAACACCGCGTCCAGCGCCCAGCCGAGCACGCCGCGCCCGCGCGTCGGCCCGAACGCCGGAAACATCAGAAACGCCAGCAGCATGATCAGCGCCAGGTGGATACTGCGCTGGTAGAAGAGCCCCAGCGGCTGGATACCCGCCGAGTAGAGCTGGAACAGCGACAGGGCGACCGCGACCAGTGTGATCGCCCACAGCGCGGCGCGCGGCTGCACCGCGTTGGCACCTGGCATGACCACCGGCGGTTGAGTGGATTCGCTCATGGCGTCCTCGAAAAGGTTAAAGAATCAAAAGTGAGGGGAGTGCCGGTCACCTAGCCAGCACCAGCATCGGTTGGGGTGACGAGCTCGATACTGACACGCTGCCCGGCGGCGCGCGCGCTGATACTCACCGGCGCGCGCTCGTCATCGGGCCATACGATGCGGTGATCGACGGTGGGCGCGCCGACGCGCAGCAGGTAGCGATTGCCCTGGACCGGCTCGTCGATGGCGTTGATCCAGTAGCCGCCCTCGCCGTCGGAGACCTGCACGCCGCGCCCTTCGATATGGCCAAGCCCGGCGGCGAAGTCAGGCTGGTGGCTGCGCTCGAGCACCATGCGCCCCCCCTGGTTCTGGTAGCAGTCGAGCACGGTGAAGTGCGCGACGGAATGGTTCCACGCCATGCACCAGCGGCTGCCCATCGGGGCCGGTGCATCGAGCAGGATCTCGCCGGCATCGCTCTGGATAAGCAAACGCGCCGGCGCCTGAGCCCAGGCGCCGGCGTGCGGCAGTGTCCAAAGCGAAAGCGCGATCAGCGGTAGTGCACACCACTGCATGAGCAAACGCCTCTACGTAGGGTCAAAACGCGCGGTCAGGGACGCAGGCGATCGGGAATCTCGACGCCGGTCTCTTCGAAGTAGCGCACCGCACCGGGGTGCAGCGGCACCGGGGTGGACTCCATGGTGAACTCCACGGTGGTGTCGTTGGCCGCCGGATGCACCGCGATCAGCTCGTCGGTGTGCTCGAACAGAAGCTCGGTGAGCTGGTAGGCGAGCTCTTCGTCCATGTCCGAGTTGACCACCAGCACGTTGGGGATACCGATGGTTTGCACCGCTTCGTCCATGCCGTCGTAAAGGTCGGCGGCCAGCTCGTAGGGCGCGAACACCGCCTCCTCTTCCTGAGCGTTGGCGATCTCTTCGTCGGAGAGGCCGATCAGGCGGATGTCCCGGGTGGCCGCCAGGTTCATGATCGAGCTGGTCGGCGGGCCGACGCTCCAGAAACCGGCGTCGATGTCACCATCGCGAATGGCATCGGCGGTTTCGTTGAAGTTCAGCCGCTGCGGCTCGAAGTCGTCGTAGCTGATGCCGTTGGACTCGAGCAGCGCGTTGACGTTGAGCTCGGTGCCACTGCCCGGTGCGCCGACGGAGACGCGCTTGCCGGCCAGATCTTCAATGCTTTGAATATCGGATTCCGCCAGCACCACCAGCTGCACCGCGTTGGGGTAGAGCGAGGCCAGCGCGCGGATGTTTTCGACCTGACGACCTTCGAAATCGCCGGTGCCGGTGTAGGCCTGGTAGACCGTGTCCGCCAAGGCCGTGGCCAGATCCGCGTCGCCACGCATGATCAGGCCCATGTTCTCGACCGAGGCGCCGGTGACTTCCGCAGTGGCCTGGGCGCCTTCGATGTGATTGTTGATCATCTCGGCCAGGCCCCCGCCGATGGGGTAATACACCCCGCCGGTACCGCCGGTGGCGATCGAGAGCTGCTGGGCGCTGGCGGGTAGCGCAAGCGCAAGCATGGAAGTGGCGACGGCGTATTTGAGCGTTTTCATGGGCATTGCCTCTGTCCTTTTGGGTCTTTGTCGAATAGGCAAATCAAGGCGGTATTACACGGTAGCGTTATAATCGGCGCGCTCGCTTCGGGTTCAAGAGCGCTGCAAGCACCGTTGAGCTGACGTTAGCACGGTTTCAAAACAAACGTTAATGGGACGATAGTGCCATGCCCACCCGCCCCAAAGCGCCGTTTCAACGCTTGAAAGGCGCTACCACGGGAGCCGCAGAAGTCACACCCATTATGCTAAATTGTCAAAATACACCGATAATGGCCGCCATTTTTGGCCACCTTCACGCTTTGACAGGACCCTCGATGCCGACCAGCACCTCTCGACCCAACCTGGCCATCAGCGCCTACCGCGATTTGAAGCGCGACATCATCCGCGGGCGTTTTCAGGCAGG
This sequence comes from Halomonas sp. HNIBRBA4712, assembly GCF_043558675.1. Classification (NCBI taxonomy): domain Bacteria; kingdom Pseudomonadati; phylum Pseudomonadota; class Gammaproteobacteria; order Oceanospirillales; family Halomonadaceae; genus Halomonas; species Halomonas sp. HNIBRBA4712. The sequence continues at coordinate 454,291 of NZ_JBIFXR010000003.1, forward strand.
CGAAAAGCTTCTGATGAGCCGCTTGAAAGAGCATTACGGGCTGAGCACCGGTCCACTTCGAGAGGCGCTCTCCCAACTGGTCGCCGACCGACTGGTCGTTGCCATCAGTCAGCGCGGCTACCGCGTCGCCCCCATGTCGCTTGCCGAGCTCAACGACATCTACGACGCCCGCGCCCAGCTCGAAGGCCTGGTGCTGGGGCTCGCCATCGAGCGCGGCGACGACGACTGGGAAGCGGAGGTGCTGGCCACCGCCCACCGCCTTGGCAAGGTCACCGCCGTCAGCACGCCGGATGAACTACTCGATACCTGGGATCTTCGCCACCAGGCGTTTCACACCGCCATCGCCAGCGGCTGTAACTCCCCCCACCTCCTCCAAATGCGTGCCTCGCTCTTCAACCAGGTCGAGCGCTATCGCCACCTGTGGCTCAAAAAAACGGTGATGTCGGCAAGCGCCCTTGCGCGCAAGCACGAGGAGCACAGCGCGCTGGTCGACGTGATACTGGCCCGCGACGGTGCGCGGGCCGGAGCGATGATGCGCGATCATCTGATGACACCGGTGCCCATCATCACCCAGGTATTGCACGATCGCGGCATCGACTAACGTCGCCGTTTTATTAAAATGTAGATATTTTATAATAACAGCGATACATTCATCGAACGGCCAGGTTGCGACTCCCCAACGATCTGGCGCGAACTCATCAAGAGGACTTTCGCCATGTCAGGCTTCAACTGGGACGACCCGCTGCTGCTCGAACAGCAGCTTTCCGACGACGAGCGCCAGATTCGTGACGCCGCGCACGAGTATTGCCAAGCGAATCTTCAGCCGCGCGTGCTTGGCGCCTTCCGCGAGGAGCGCTTCGACCGCGACATCATGACCGAAATGGGCGAGCTTGGCCTGCTCGGCGCCACCGTGGCCGAGGAGTACGGCGGCGCCGGGGTCAATCACGTGGCCTACGGGCTGATCGCTCGCGAGGTCGAGCGGGTCGATTCCGGCTACCGCTCAGCGATGAGCGTGCAGTCCTCGCTCGTGATGTACCCGATCGAAACCTACGGCAGTGAAGAGCAGAAACAGAAATACCTGCCCAAACTCGCCACCGGCGAGCTGGTGGGCTGCTTCGGGCTCACCGAGCCGGACCACGGCTCCGACCCGGGCTCGATGATCACCCGGGCCGAAAAGGTCGACGGCGGCTACCGCCTGACCGGCGCCAAGATGTGGATCACCAATAGCCCGATCGCCGATATCGCCGTGGTGTGGGCGAAATCCTCTGCCCACGACAATCAGATCAAGGGCTTCATCGTCGAACGCGGTGTTGAAGGCTTTTCCACGCCGAAGATCGAAGGCAAGGTGTCGCTGCGCGCCTCGATCACCGGCGAGATCGTGCTCGACGGCGCCTTCGTGCCCGAAGAGAACCTGCTACCCAACGTCAGCGGTCTCAAAGGCCCGTTTGGCTGCTTGAACAAGGCGCGCTACGGCATCGCCTGGGGGGTGATGGGCACTGCCGAGTTCTGCTGGCACGCCGCGCGCCAGTACACCCTGGATCGCAAGCAGTTCAACCGCCCGCTCGCCGCCAACCAGCTGATCCAGAAAAAGCTCGCCGACATGCAGACCGAAATCACCTTAGGCCTCCAGGCGGCGCTGCAGGTCGGCCGGCTGATGGATGCGGGCAACTGGACCCCGGAGATGGTGTCGCTGATCAAGCGCAACAACTGCGGCAAGGCGCTGGACATTGCGCGGCTTTCCCGCGACATGCACGGCGGCAACGGCGTGTCGGATGAGTACGGCGTGATTCGCCACATGGTGAACCTGGAGTCGGTCAACACTTACGAAGGCACCCATGACGTGCACGCGCTGATTCTGGGCCGCGCCCAGACTGGCCTTCAGGCGTTCTTCTAAATCGCGCTTTGCAAGGAGCTCCCATGAGCGAGACGCCCGCACCGCTGAAAGGCGTGAAAGTACTCGATCTTTCCCGCGTGCTCGCCGGCCCCTGGTGCGGGCAAACGCTCGCCGACCTGGGCGCCGAGGTGATCAAGATCGAGCGCCCGGGCCTGGGCGACGACACCCGCCAGTGGGGCCCGCCCTGGCTTGCCGACAGCGGCGAGTCCGCCTACTACCTGTGCGCCAATCGCGGCAAGCGCTCGGTCACCGTCGATATGGCAAAACCCGAAGGCCAGGCGCTAATCAAGGAACTCGCCCGCAGCGCCGACGTACTGCTCGAGAACTTCAAGGTCGGCGGCCTTTCGAAGTACGGGCTGGATTTCGAGAGCCTCAAGGCGATCAACCCGGGGCTGATCTACTGTTCGATCACCGGCTTCGGTCAACAGAGCCCCTACGCCCACCGCGCCGGCTACGACTTCATGATTCAAGCCATGGGCGGGCTGATGAGCCTGACCGGCCAGCCCGACGATGCCCCCGGCGGCGGCCCGGTCAAGGTGGGCGTGGCGATCACCGACCTGTTCACCGGATTGTATGCCAGCAACGCCATTCTCGCCGCGCTCCATGCGCGGCGTGATTCAGGCCAGGGCTGCCATATCGATCTTTCGCTGATGGATGTTCAGGTCGGCGTGCTCGCCAACCAGGCGAGCAACTACCTGACCACCGGCCAGGCACCCAAGCGCCTGGGCAACGCTCACCCCAATATCGTGCCCTACCAGGCCTTCGCCACCCGCGATGGGCATATCATCGTCGCGGTGGGTAACGACGCCCAGTTTCAGCGTTTTTGCCAGGTGATTGGCCAGCCGGCGCTCGGCGACGACCCGCGCTTTGCCACCAACGGCGCACGCGTTGCCCACCGCGAGGTGCTGGTACCGCTGCTGGAAGCGGCGATGACCGAGGCAACGCTCGATGAGTGGCTTACCGCACTCGAGGCCGCAGGCGTGCCCTGCGGGCCGATCAACACGCTGGACCGGGTGTTCGATGACGCCCACGTCAAGGCGCGCGGGCTCAAGCAGACGCTGCCCCACCCCCAGGCGGGCAGCGTCGATCTGGTCGCCAACCCGGTGCGCATCGACGGCCGCCAGGTCAGCTCGCAAATGCCACCGCCGCTTCTGGGTGAACATACCCAAAGCGTGCTGGAAGAGATCGGCATTACCCAGGATCAACGCCTGGCGCTGCAAAAGGCGGGCATCATTTAAATCAGAAGATTCGTTTTGCCTCCCCTTTACGCCCGTCCAGGGCGTTTTTTTATGCATGAACGTTTCTTCATTCGTCAACAATCGTTAAATGCCCGTCGAAACCATAGCGCAAGCGATGTACGAACCCGACACCTGCTACTAAACTACCAACGACTAAGCCTTATGGCTTAAAAGATCGCGCCGCACGCCTGCACGTAGCAGGCACGGATGCGACCAACAGGGATTAGCAGGGAGGTTTCATGGGTAATTGCGCTCGAGTAGAAGGACACTGTAAACGCTGCGAAGGCGAGCTGCCCTTCGACTTCACCATGGCCTTCCAGCCAATCGTCGATCTGTCGGCGGCCAAGGTCATCGCCTACGAGGCGCTGGTGCGCGGGATGAACGGCGAGTCGGCCTACAGCATTCTCTCGAAAGTCACCGATGACCTTCTCTACCGTTTCGATCAGGCCTGCCGCGTGCGGGCGATCGAAATGGCCAGCGCCCTCGACATGCCAACGGCGCTTTCGATCAACTTTTTACCCAACGCCGTTTACGAGCCCCACGCCTGCATTCAAGCCACGCTCGAGGTATCGCGCCGCGTGGGCTGGCCCGCCGATCGGCTGATCTTCGAAATCACCGAAACCGAGCGCGTCAAGGACCGTCAGCACTTGGCCGACATCATCGAGGCCTACCGCACCATGGGGTTCGAAACCGCCCTTGACGACTTCGGCAACGGCTACGCCAATCTCGATCTTCTGGCCGAGCTCGCCCCCAACCGGCTCAAGATCGACCGCGAAGTGGTCATGCACTGCGACAGCGACGTGCGCCGCCAGGCGCTGCTCAAGGCAGTCGTCACGCTTGGCCGCGAGCTCGGCACCTCGCTGATCGCCGAAGGGGTCGAAACCGAAGCCGAGGCGCTGTGGCTGGCCCGCGCCGGCATCATGCGCCAGCAGGGCTACTTCTACGCCAAGCCCGCCATCAATTCGCTGGGTGAGGATCTGTCACAGCGTCTTGCGGCCTTGCGCGAAAAAGCGCTCGCACGCTCAAACCTTGAGGCAGTGGATGCTTGACATCTCGACCGACCAGCTAAAGGAAACGCTCGAGCGCTCGAAGCGCAATGCGTGGAGCGTTCTCAACGGCGCTCCAATCGGTATCTGTATCACGGATCCTGATGGCCACTTTGAGCTGGTTAACCCGGCTTACTGCGAGTTTTACGGCTATACCCAAAGCGAACTGATCGGACAGCACTTCACGATCATGGTCTCGCCAGAAAAGCGCGATGGTATCAGCGCCATGCACGACGACTTTCTTCAGAGCGGGAATATCACCGAAATTCGTCAGGAATGGGAGGTCTTTCGCAAGAACGGTGAGCAACGCACCATCATCGCCGAGGCCGCCCGCGTCGAGGGCGACGACGGCAAGTCGCGAAAGGTGACCTTTGTCATCGACATCACCGAGCGCAAGCAGCTCGAAGAGCGCCTGAGAGAAGCCAACGCCCGCCTCGATCACCTGGCAAGCCACGACTACCTGACCGGGCTCATGAACCGCCGCGCCGGGCTCGCTCATCTGGAAGAGGAGCTCAAGCGCTGCCGGCGCTACGGCGGCGAGTTGAGCATCGTGATGTTCGATCTGGACCGCTTCAAGCGCGTCAACGACACTTACGGCCACGCCACCGGCGACGCGGTGCTCAAGGAAGTCACGACGACGATCGCTGGCGCGCTTCGCGATACCGACATTCAGGTGCGCCTGGGCGGCGAGGAGTTTCTCATCATCATGCCCGAAACCAGCGCCGGCGAGGCGCAAATCGCCGCCGAGCGGCTGCTGGCGCTGGTCGAGGAGCGAACCTTCACCGAGCACGCGCTGACCATCACGCTGTCGGCAGGCGTGGCGAGCACGCCCGCCACTTCGGTCCAGCAGTTGATCGAGCGCGGCGACCGGCTGATGTACGCCTCCAAGGCGTACGGGCGCAACCAGATACAGGTGGCCCATTGACGTGCAAACCCGGGCATTTGCGTACTATGCTGACTCAACGTTCGCTATTTTCGCCCAACGTTTGAGGAACCTGCCATGACGAGTAATGCCGAGCTCAACGCGCTAAAAAAGAAATACGTTGCCGATGGCGCGGCAAGCCCCGCCACCGCCTTCGCCGCCCGTGCTGAAAACGCCGAGATCTGGGACGCCGATGGCAACCGCTTCATCGATTTTGCCGGCGGTATCGGTGTGCTCAATATCGGCCACCGCCATCCGAAAGTGGTCGCTGCGGTCAAGGAGCAGCTCGACAAGGTCATGCACACCTGCCAGACCGTCATGCCTTACGAAGGCTACGTGAGAGTGGCCGAGAAGCTCAGCCAGGTGGTGCCGGTGCGCGGCCACGCCAAGGTGATGCTGGCCAACTCCGGCGCCGAAGCGCTCGAAAACGCGGTCAAGATCGCCCGCGCCGCCACCAAGCGCCCCAACATCATCTGCTTCGACGGCGGCTATCATGGCCGTACCTTCTACACCATGGCGATGAACGGCAAGGTCGCGCCCTACCAGACCGATTTCGGCCCGATGCCCGGCACCGTCTTTCGCGCGCCCTACCCGGTGCCCTACCACGGCATCAGTGAAGACGAGGCGATTCGTGGCCTGATGATGGCGCTGAAAACCGACGCGGGCCCGACCAACACCGCCGCCATCGTGCTCGAACCGGTGCTGGGTGAAGGCGGCTTCTACCCCGCCCCCGCCTCGTTCTTGAAACGGGTGCGCGATATCTGCGACGAGCTCGGGATTCTCATGATCGTCGACGAAGTGCAGTCCGGCTTTGGCCGTACCGGCAAGCTCTTCGCCATCGAGCACAGCGGCGTCGAGCCGGACATCATGACCATGGCCAAGAGCATGGCCGACGGCATGCCGATCTCGGCGATCGTGGGCACCGACAAGATCATGGACTCTTCTGGCCCCAACTCGCTCGGCGGCACCTACACCGGCAGCCCCACCGCCTGCGCCGCCGCACTCGCCGTGCTGGAGGTGTTCGAGCAAGAGAACATTCTCGAGAAGAGCCAGGCACTCGGCGACAAGCTGGCCCAGCGCTTTGGCCAGTGGCAGGAGAAGTTCGACTGCGTCGATAACGCCCGCAACATGGGCGCGATGGCCGCCTTCGAACTGGTCACCAATAAGGGCAAGAGCGAACGCGCGCCGAACCCGGACCTGGCCGGCGCACTTTGCAAGAAGGCCCGCGAAGAGGGGCTGATCCTGCTCTCCTGCGGCATGTACGCCAACACCATCCGATTTTTGATGCCGGTCACCATCGACGACGCGGTGCTCAACGAAGGCCTCGACATCATCGAGTCCTGCCTCGAGTCGCTCACCTGATCGCGCCTTGAACGTCAAAACGCCGCCTTCGAGGCGGCGTTTTGGTTTACCCCTGGTCGCGCGGCCGGCGATCCCCTTCCAGAAAGTTGGCGGTGAACACCGCCTTACCGTGGGTCTCGAAGGACCACTTCATCACCTCACTCAGCGCACTCATCACCGCGTCGAACTCGCCGAATACCTGAGTACTCATGCGGTTGGCGTGCACCTCGAGGCCGGTCGCCTCCAGGCGCTTGACCACCTCCTTGACCACCGGTTTGAAGTCGTCGGTCAGCGGGTAGTAGCTCAGCTGTACGGATAGATACATGGCGTGTCTCCTCGTTCACAAGTCGCGCGGGGCCAGCCGCTGCCAGGCGGCAAGGATCGCCGCGCGGGTCTCCTCCGGGTGCTCCATCGGGAACATGTGCCCGCCCGGCACGCGGCTGACGGCGAGCCCCTTGCGCTTCAAGCGCGCGATACGCGCCTCGGTCAGAAGATCCGAGCGCGCCCCGGCAACGATCTCCACCGGCACCTTGAAGCGCTTGAGCCTGGATGAGAGGTGATCCGGCAGGTTGCGAAAGATCGCTACCTCCACACTCGGCTCGAACACGAGCTCCGCCTGGCCGTCGTCGCGTAGCCGGGTACCTGTTTCAACATAGTCGTTGAGCGCCTCCGGGGTAAAGCCGCTGAAGATGCCGCGGCGCTGTAGCGACTCGCTCATCGCCTCACGGCTGGGCCAGACGCTGCGCCGCCCTCGGGTCTTGCCCGCCGGCGTGATGCGGTCGACGAAACCAAAGCGCTTGGCCGCCTTCATCGCCCAGGCGTCGATGCCGAGCATCAAGGGTGGGTCGAGCATGATCACCCCCAGAAAGCGCGCGGGATCGCGCAGCGCCGCCATGGCCATGAGCGTGCCACCGAGCGAATGCCCCACGCCGAGCACCTTTTCGTTCGCGGGAAGGTAGTGAAGAAGCTCATCGACCAGGTTCGCCCAGTTGCGGTTCACCGGATAGCGCGGATGGTGCCCGACGCGGTCGATGGGACGCAGATCGAACTGCGCGGAAAGCGGCGCGAGCAGCGTGCGGTAGCTTGCGCCGGTAAAACCGTTGGCGTGAGCGAAAACCATCGAAGGGCGGGAGTCGGTCATTAGAGGCTCGAGCATCAAGGGGCAAAAAAGGCCGGTGCGACCCTGTGGCCGCCGGCGTTCATACACTCGTTTTAATCGCTGCCGGCGCTGGCGTCAATGCAAGCCTGGTGCCAGCGCCCGGCATTAGAACAGCGAAAGCTGGGTATCCGGGGCGCCGTCCGCCAGCCGGTAGCCCACCCCCAGAAGCCGCACCGGGCGCTCGCCGCGCGCCCAGCCCACGTTCAGGAGTGTTTCGAACTGCGCCAGGTTCGGCGCCGGGTCGGCGTGCTCGACGGTGGTTTGGGTGAAGTCGTTGAACTTCACCTTCACCATCAAGCCCTTAACCGCCGGCGGCGGGTCGAGCCGGGCGTAGCGCCGCTCGAGATCGCTCAAAAGCTCGGGCAGCTCCTGCCGGCACGCCTCGAGGGTCGGCAGGTCCCGTGAGTAGGTCTGCTCGGTGCTGATCGACTTGCGCTCGCGATGGGTCTTGACCGGGCGCTCGTCATGCCCCCGGCTTAGCTCATGCAGGCGCTTGCCGAAGCGGCCGAAGTGTTCGACCAGCTCGGCCAGCGGGCGGGCACGCAGATCGAGGCAGGTGTGGATATCCAGACTCGCCATCTTCTCGGCAGTGCGCGGGCCCACGCCGTGAATCTTCTTGACCGGAAGCGCCTCGACGAAGCGTTCGACATCGTTCGGCGCGATGACGCAAAGGCCGTCGGGCTTGTTCCAGTCGCTGGCGATCTTGGCCAGAAACTTGTTCGGCGCGACCCCGGCGGAGACGGTAATGCCGACCTCGCGGCTTACGCGCTCGCGAATGGCCTGGGCCATCAGCGTGGCGCTGCCCTTGAACCGCGTCACGTCGGAAACGTCCAGAAACGCCTCGTCGAGCGACAGCGGCTCGATCAGCTCGGTCAAATCGCGGTAGATGGCGAAGACCTGGCGGGCGACCTCTTTGTACTTTGGCATGTCGCCGCGTACGAGGGTCAGGTGCGGGCAGCGCTTGAGTGCCTGGGCCATGGGCATCGCCGAGTGAATGCCGTATTCGCGGGCCGGGTAGTTGCAGGTAGCGACCACCCCGCGCTGCTCGACGCTCCCGCCGATGGCAATGGGAATGTCCCTGAGCGCCGGGTTGTCGCGCATCTCGACCGCCGCATAGAAGCAGTCGCAATCGCAGTGAATGATCTTGCGCACGGGCTCCTGATCCTGAACTCTAAAAAGCGAAGGCTATGAACTGTAGAAAATCACAGTATATCATGGCCCGCCTGTCATCAGGTGCCGCAGAAGGTGCGCAGTACCCGCTCGCTTTGAGTCGCGGGGGCAGCCAGCCGGCGCGCCTCGGTGGACTCATTGAAGGGCGCGCTGACTACCGCCAACAGCGTATGAAACGGCGTAAAGTCGCCTTCGTAGGCGGCGTCGATGGCCTCCTTCACCCGGTGATTGCGCGGGATGATCACCGGATTGGCGCGGCGCATGGCGGCGTGCCGCGCGCCGCTCTCGGCCAGCTCGCTTTCACCCCAGCGCGTAAGCCAATCGTTCAGCGCGTCGGGGGTTTGGGTCAGTGCCAGCAGCGCATCGCGCCTTGTTTCGTCAAAGTCGATGGCGTAGTGGGTCAGCGCATCGAACGTCGCGGTCATGTCCATGCGCCCCTTGTGCATCAGGGTTTCGAGCTCCTCCATCAGCATGTCGGCGGTCTCACCGGCCTGTTCGGCAAGGCCCAGCTTGGCGATGCGAAGCGCCTGGCGAGTCTGCTCGAAATGCTCCTCGAAACCGCGAATCACCTCGACCGCACGCTCCACGCCCTCGTCGCCCTGGACGTTCATCAGCGGCAACAGTGTCTCGGCGAAGCGCGCCAGGTTCCACTGCGCCACCGCCGGCTGGTTCGAGAAAGCGTAGCGCCCGCCTTCGTCGATCGAGCTGAACACCTTGCGCGGGTCGAACTGCTCCATGAAGGCGCAGGGGCCGTAGTCGATGGTCTCGCCGCTGATGCTGGTGTTGTCGGTATTCATCACGCCGTGGATGAAGCCCAGGCTCATCCAGCGCGCCACCAGCTCCGCCTGGCGACGGGTCACGCAAGCCAGAAGCGCGAGATAGGGGTCGTCTTGCTTGCGCGCCTCGGGGTAGTGGCGGGCGATGACGTAGTCCGCCAGCGCCCGGGTGGTCTCTTCGCCGTGGCGGGCGGCGAACTGGAAGGTGCCCACGCGCACGTGGCTCGACGCCACGCGAGTAAAGACCGCGCCGGGCTCCGGCAGCTGGCGCACCACGCGCTCGTTTGATGCCACCGCCGCCAACGCCCGCGTGGTGGGCACACCCGCGGCGGCCATGAACTCACTGACCAGATACTCGCGCAGCACCGGCCCGAGCGGCGAGCGGCCATCGCCGCCGCGGGAAAACGGCGTGCGCCCGCTGCCCTTGAGCTGAATATCGAAGCGCTGGCCTTGGGCGTCCACCACCTCGCCCAGCAACAGCGCGCGACCATCGCCGAGCTGCGGCACGAAGTTGCCGAACTGGTGGCCCGCATAACCCAGTGCAATGGGGTAGGCGCCGTCGGGTATTTCGTTTCCGCTGAACCAGCGCGCCAGGGTGTCGTCGTCGGGTACGTCCTGTGCGCCGAGTTTTGCGGCCAGCGCTTCGTTGAAGGCGATCAGCGCCGGCGCCTCGACTCCTGCCGGTTCGCAGGCACGCCAGAGCGGCTCCGGCAGCTGCGTATAGTCGTGTTCGAATCTCAGCACGAAGGCCTCCACTTTCAATAATGAGTGCTGGCTAATACCCTAGCACCTGACTCAGGATAATGGCGAAACCATGACCGCTTTTGACTCCGCCCTGCCCGCTTCTCTCCAAGCGCCTCTGCCCCGCGATTTTTACGACCGCGACACCCTGGACGTGGCACGAGCGCTATTGGGCTGCCAGCTGGTGCGGCGCGTGAACGGCGAGCTGATTGCCGCGACCATCGTCGAAACCGAGGCCTACCGGGGCGCCACCGACTCCGCCTGCCACGCTCACCGACGCCGAACTCCGCGTACCGAGGCGATGTTCGGCCCGCCCGGCCACGCCTACGTCTATCTGGTGTACGGCATGCATTCGCTCTTGAACATCGTCACCCAGCCCGAAGGCAACCCCTGCGCGGTGCTGGTCCGCGCCGTCGAGCCCTGCGTCAACGAGGACGCGATGCGCCGGGCTCGCGTGGCGCGAAACCGCGAACTTTGCAACGGCCCGGGCAAACTCACCCGGGCGCTTTCGATCGACCGCGCGCTTTATGGCGAGGACATGACCCGCGCGCACCGGCTATGGGTCGTTCAAGGTACGGCGCCGGAACACGTTTCGAGCGGCCCGCGCGTGGGGATCGACTACGCCGAGCCTTTAGATCGCGACGCGCCCTGGCGGCTCTGGGTGACTGGCAACCCCTGGGTTTCCAAAGCGCGCTAGGCGAATCAATCCAGGCACTCGAGGGCATGAGCGAGCACCGGGGTGAGCGGCGCGCGCCACTGGTGGGTAAGCAGGTGATCGGCGCGGGTGACGCCCAGCGACAGCGACGCCACCGGCAGGCCGCGGGCGTGGGCCTCGCGGCAGAAACGGTAGCCCGAGAACACCATCAAGGAGGTTCCCACCGCCAGCACCGCGCTTGAGCGCGCCAGCGCCGCTTCGGCTTCGAGCCGTCGCGCACGGGGCACTACGTCGCCGTAATACACCACGTCCGGCTTCATCACGCCGCCGCAGCGCGGGCAATCAAGAACACGAAAGCTCGAGAAGTCGGTTTCCAGATCCGCGTCGCCGTCCGGCGCGTGGGCGGCATCGAGCGCGGCGAAGCGCGGGTTCATCTTCGCCATCTCCGCGTGCATGGCGTAGCGCATCATCGAGTAGCCGCAGCTCATGCAGCTCACCGTATCGGCGCGCCCGTGCAGATCGACTACCCGTTTCGATCCCGCGCGCTGGTGCAGCCGGTCGACGTTCTGGGTCACCAGCATTTCGACCAGCCCACGCGCCTCGAGCTCGGCCAGCACCCGGTGGGCACCGCCCGCCTGGGCGCTACCCAGCGCCTTGAAGCCGATCAGCGCGCGGGCCCAGTAGCGCTGGCGTACCTGGCCGCTTCCCATGAAATCGCCGTGCTGCACCGGCGGTGAGCGCTTCCACTGCCCCTGGGCATCGCGGTAATCGGGAATGCCGCTATCGGTGCTGACCCCGGCGCCGGTAATGATGAAAAGCCGCGGATGAGCCGTAATGAACGCCGCCAACTCTTCGCCTGCGGCCTCTACTTCGTTGTGACGTTGTATCTGCGTCAATACGCACCTCGAGAAACCGGTTAACATTTCAACGTTACTGTAAGACATCGGGCGAGCATATAACGTGCCCTGCCCCGGCGGACAAAGGAGCCTGACATGCAGCGGGATCACGACATCATCATCATTGGCGGCGGCATGGTCGGCGCCGCACTGGCTGCGCGACTGGGCAAGAGCGGGCGGCGCGTGGCGCTAATCGAGCGCGACCAGCCGCCGACGGCGCCGGAGGGCGATTTTGATCTGCGTATTTCCTCGCTCAACCAACGCTCGCTCGATTTCATCGACGCAAGCGCCACCCAGCTGCCGCTGGAGCGCACCGCCTCGTTTCGCCATATCGAGGTGTGTAACCAGGAAGGCACCGGGCACAGCCTCTTTTCTGCTCGGGATAGCGACATGGAGCGCTTTGGCCTGTTCATCGAGAACGCCGCCCTTCAACACGCGCTCTGGCAGCGCCTGAAGAGCCTGCCGAGCGTGACGCTCTACACCGATACCACGCTGGTGGCGACCTTCGCCAGCGGCCAGGCGCGCACCGTGGAGCTCGATAACGGCCAGACCCTGAGCGCCGAACTGGTGGTCGGCGCCGACGGCGCGAACTCGAAGCTCCGAGAGCTTGCCGGTATCGACATTGCCACCCACGACTACCGTCAGCGCGCGATGATCATCAACGTCGAAACCGAACGTCCCCAGCAGGACGTGAGCTGGCAGTGCTTCACGCCCCACGGGCCGCTAGCGATGCTGCCGCTACCCGGCCACCGCGCGTCGCTTGTGTGGTACGACACCCCGGACGCGACCCGCGCGCGCGAAGCGCTGGACGACGACGCGCTGATCCACGCAATCGAAGCCGCGTTCCCCAAGCGGCTGGGCGGCATTACCCGCGTGGTCGCCCGGGCGAGCTTCCCGATCAAGCGCCAGCACGCCCGCAGCTACACCGCCAAACGCCTGGCGCTGATGGGCGACGCCGCCCACGTGGTGCACCCGCTGGCGGGCCAGGGGCTGAACATCGGCCTGCACGACGCCGACACCCTGGCCGAACAAATTCTCAAGCATGTCGACGCCGGCGACCCCACCGCACTTTCCCGCTACGAATGGCAGCGCCGCCTGGCCAACCAGGCGATGATCGCCGCCACCGACGGTTTCCATCATCTCTTCACCGGCGCCAAACCGCTGCGTCAACTGGGCGACTTCAGCCTGCACTTGGCCGAACGGCTACCGCTGGCCAAGCGCCTGATGATGCGTCAGGCCAACGGGTTTAGTCCGTTTAAAGGGCGCTAGCTTTTTTCTAACAAGCTATGAAGATGAATAGCGCAAGCGGGAGATTCCAAACGCTTGCGCTCATGACTACAGGCTTATTGGGCACTTCTTAATGCGGTGAGCCCAACCCCGGCGGCTTGAAAACCACCATCGACCGCAATCGTCTGTCCCGTTACGTACCCTGCTTCCGAAGAGCACAAAAACGCAATTACCTCGGCGATTTCCTTTTCCTGGCCAAATCGATTGAGGGGGATGGTTTCAAGATAACTTGCTTTCATTTCGGGCGCGGCTTCGACTAGCTTCGCTAAGAGCTCCGTCTCAACGGGGCCTGGCGCTACGCAGTTGGCTCTTATACCGTACGCGCCCAGCTCCATTGCTTGCTGCTTGGTCAAATGAATGACGGCAGCTTTGGATGTGCCGTATGCGGTTCGAAGTGTGCTGGCACGCAGGCCAGCGATGGACGCGACATTCACGACCGCCCCGGCCACCTCTTTCATTAGCGGCGTAAGGGCCTGAGTGACGAGAAACGCGCCATCCAGATTCACCGACATTATTTTTTTCCAAGTGTGGAAATCCGTCTCCTGTATCGGGTGAAGCGACGCGATGCCGGCATTATTGACGAGCGCATCGACGCGGCCGTATTGGCGCGCGATGGTCTCCGCCACCGCGCTGACAGCATCAGGGTCGGAAACATCACACTCAATGGGCAGAACGCCGCTGCGTGCTTGGGCCAGATCGTTGGCAACCTCGTAGCTCATATCAACCACGACAACGTCATACCCTTTCGACAGAAAAATATCGACAGCGGCCAGCCCAATTCCTCTCGCGCCACCCGTTACAACTGCAACCTTATTAGCGGTCATCTAATACGCTCCTTACATTATTATTCGCCGATCAACACCATGGATATTTGCGGAAAAAATGCCACCAAGACGAGCCCTACCAAGCAAGCGCCAACACAGATCAAGGTCCCTCGCGCTATTTTTTCAATCGAAAGCCCGGTTACATTTGCAGCAACGTAGAGGTTGATGCCAACGGGAGGTGTGATCAGTCCAATGGACAAATTGATCATTACCAGGACGCCAAACCAAACAGGATCCCAGCCCAGTTGATGGACTATTGGCAGAAAAACCGGTAATGAAATGAACATGACTGTCACCGCATCCATGAACATACCAATAATCAGCAGAATCAGCATGATGACGAGCAAAATAACCCACTCATTGTCACTCATGCCTAACAACAGAGAGGAGTAAGTACCCACTAGATCATCCACCGTGACGACCCAGCCAAACAAGCTGGCATAGGCAACGACCAGCATGACGACAGCGGACGATGCCGCCGCATCGCTAACCGCCTCGTACAGTTTTTTGATGTTCAATGTCTTGTAAATGATGGCCCCCACCAGTAGCGCATAAACCGTGGCGACCAAGGCGGCTTCTGTGGGAGTAAAAACGCCAGCATATATACCCCCCAAAATAACCACCGGCGTAAGTAATCCCCAAAAGGAATCCTTGAAAGAGGCCCATAGCCTTGTCGCATAAGCCGACTGAGCATAAGGGTTATCGCCCATCGAAAGTACAGATGGCTTACCCACATCACCAAGCGGTGATTTTTTGACACGGCCCCAGGGCAGAGTCAGCATCATTAACCCACCCATCATCAAGCCGGGGATGATGGCGGCCAAAAAGAGCTTCGATATAGAGGTTTCAGCAATAACGCCGTAAATCACCAGGCCAATGGAGGGAGGAATAACGATCGATAGAGCAGCCCCGGTACAGACAAGGCCTGCGGCATAAGACTTACGGTAACCATCTTCTTCCATACCCTTAATGATCATAGGGCCAATGGCGGCCACCGATGCGGGCCCCGACCCACTAACCGCCCCCCAAAAGAGGCATACGACGGTTCCGACTACTCCCATACCGCCCGGCAGTCCGCCTACCAGTACTCTAAAAAAGCGGATCATACGATCAGCAATACCAAGCCTGCCCATCAACGTGCCTGCTAGAATAAAAAAGGGAATCGCCAGCAGTGAGAACTTAGTAATACCCGTTGCAATGAGGTCGCCTGCGAGGTCCAAGCCAAATCCCATATGCCACATAGCGTAAATAGCCGATAGCCCCAGAGAAAACGCAACGGGCACTCTTAAGAACAGCAGCAGAAAAAAGACCAGAATCATCTGGGAACCGGACGAGAGCGAATCGAAAATATCAAACATCGATGCCTCCACTGGAGGGTTCCACTTTGCCTTGCATCTCTTTCCACGAACGCTGTAGAAGTCTAATGGCAATTAAAGCAAAGCCGAAAGGAACGGCAGCATGGTAGTACCAAGCAGGAACCCCAAGTCCGTAAGAGCGGGTACCGCTAGCAAACTGATTGGTCAACACTTCCCAAGAGAAGTAGGCCGACATACCTAGTAACATGAGCGACAAAACAACAGACAGCATGAACACAATCGCTCTGGCTTGACTTGGCAAAGCATTATAAATAACCGTTACAGCTAAGTGCTCGCCCCTTCTTGCAGCAACCGCTGCCCCAAATATAGTCAGTATTAAAAAACCATTGGTGAGAAGCTCTTCTGTCGCTGCAAGTGAGAAGTTAGTGCCATAGCGTACAACAACGTTGGCAAAGCCAAGCAGCGCCATGCTCAGAAAGAGCGCAGTACATATTATTTTTTCAAACTCATCAATTAAGAATCTCATTTTTATTGGCCCTGTACTGATATAAAAAAACCCTGACTAACGCCAGCCAGAGTTTTTCATAGGAACGGTATCAGTGATTACTGTTTGGAACTTTCTATCGTTTCGACAAACGTAGAGACAATCTCAGGGCCCACTTTTTCTGCCCACATATCGAAGGCAGGTGCC
The DNA here is from genome assembly GCF_043558675.1 of Halomonas sp. HNIBRBA4712. NCBI lineage: Bacteria > Pseudomonadati > Pseudomonadota > Gammaproteobacteria > Oceanospirillales > Halomonadaceae > Halomonas > Halomonas sp. HNIBRBA4712. The sequence goes on from NZ_JBIFXR010000003.1 coordinate 470,247, forward strand.
GTTGCTTGCCTAAAGACATCGATTTCGTCTTGGGTCAGCTCGGTGATTTCCATACCTTGCTCGCGCAGAAAATCAATACCATCGGCGGTATTTTCTCGTGTAATTGCCAATTGGTGCGCCATGGCTTCGTCCGCTGCCTGCTGGATCATCTCTTGGGTCTCAGCGTCGAAACTCTCCCAGCGCTGTTTGGAGATACCTAAAAAGATGGGGTCATAGGAGTAGTGCCATAGTGTTATATAGTCTTGCACCTCATAGATACGCTGGGGGATGATGACCGCTCCGATGCCGTTCTCTTGCCCATCAACGACGCCTTGCTGGAGCGCCGAAATGGTTTCGACCCATTGCATTTGCTGGGGGTTGGCGCCCAGTGCATTCATGACATCAACATACATAGGACCTGCCACACGCATATTGAGGCCGCGCATATCCTCAGGGCTGCGAATCGGTCGTTTACTATTAGTTAATTCTCGAAATCCACTTTCTCCCCACGCCAGTACCTTAACGCCTCTTTCGTCCATGATGTCTTCGAGCAACGTAACAGGCTCACCGTTCATGGTGGCATCTACCTGATCATAGCCGTCGTAAAGATAAGGTAATGAAAAAACAGCCATCTCAGGAATTAATGGAGTAACGTTAATGGCCGACGTCATGACCAGGTCGATAGCCCCTCTGCCCACCATTTCGAATTGGCGCATCTGATCGCCACCTGCAAGCTGCGAGTTAGGGAAGGTACGCACCGATAGCTCCCCCCCCGACGCCTCATTCAACAGCTCATTAAACAGCTCTGCCGCTTCATGCCACGTTGTGCTGTCGCCGGTGTTATGCGAAAGCCTTAACGTTTCGGCCGATACCGAAGCAGAAAACACCAAGCCTACAGTAGCTGAGGTAACGCAGATGGATTTTAGAAAGGTGTGTTGTTTCATTGTGTTGTATTCCTCTTCGCGTGTCCGTGCTGAAGCATTTCATTGTTATGATCCACAATATGGACCCTTTTTTATGTAGTCTGCAATAAAAATTTGCCAAAGCAAGCCTTAAAAGTCAAAGTACCTATCTATAAGCTATCCAAAGCACCTATCAAAACTAGCTCAATATAAAAATTACTGAGCAAAAACGGTCCATAATATGGAACATAAAATCCTGGTAGCGGAAAGTAGTACCGCCGGCGCGCAAAGCGTGGATCGTGCACTTGGCCTGTTGAGCCGAATTGCACGCCAGACCGGAGGTAGTTCGCTTGCCGATTTGACAGAGCACTGTGGCTTGAACAAGCCCACTGCAAGGCGTCTACTGCTGGCACTGATCAATGCAGGCATGGTAGAGCAGTCTCCCGCCAATCATTATTATCATTTAGGCCCAGAAGCCTATTTGCTGGGCCATCGAGCATCCGAACATCACAACTTGATGCGCTTAGCGACGTGCAACGTCGCGCGGTTAGCGCAGTTGACCGAAGACGCTGCCTGCCTCTCTATTCGTCGCGGCCACTTTTCGCTGTGCCTTTATCGCGAAGATGGCGCTTACCCCATTCGTACCCATGCGCTTCAGCAAGGCGCCTATCACCCTTTAGGCGTAGGGGCTGGCTCCCTCGCCATGCTGGCCGCCCTACCCGACGATGAAATTGCCCACATTCTCGAAGCCCAGCGCACGCACCTCGAAGAGCATTACCCTCAGCTAATACCAACCTATTTGTCTGCGCTGGTTAACCAAACCAGAGAGCGAGGATTTGCCATTAACCCCGGGCTGGTATTTAGCGACTCCTGGGGCATCGGCATCGCCTTGCACTGGCCGGACGGCGTATTAGCAGGCTCGCTTTCGTTAGCGGCAATTGAAAGCCGGATGCAAGAACCTCGCAGATCGCAAACGCTGGTGCCCAAATTACAAGAAGAGGCCTTAGCGATCGAACGTCTCTTAGCCGCAGAATTTTCAAGGCATCAAAAACCCTCCGCCCCCCTCGCCAGGAGCAAACAATGACAAAGGCACATATCGTCGGCTGGGCCCACTCCCCTTTTGGCAAATTACCCGAACCCGATACCGAAGCGCTTATGCAAGGCGTGGTTCAAGAGGCGCTCTGCCACGCTGGTGTGGATCACAAAGACATAGACGGTATTTTCGTAGGCGTTTACAACAACGGGTTCTCTGCTCAGGATTTCCAAGCAGCGCTTGTGGGCATGGGTGACGAGCGTTTTGCACACACCCCCGCCACACGTTATGAGAATGCATGTGCCACCGGAAGCGCAGCGCTACATGGTGCGCTCGATTTCATCGAGTCGGGCCGTGGGAAAATCGCCCTTGTGGTCGGCGCTGAAAAAATGTCGGCAACGCCAAACGCTGAGGTTGGCAACATCCTGCTAAGTGCCAGCTACCATCGTGAGGAAGCCGATATCGCCGGAGGCTTTGCGGGTGTGTTTGGCAAGATTGCCGAACGCTATTTCCAGACATATGGGGATCGTTCGCATGAGCTCGCCATGATTGCTGCGAAAAACCACGCCAACGGTGTATTCAACCCCTATGCGCAAATGCGTAAGGATATCGGCGTCGACTTCTGCGCCACGGTTTCAGATCGCAACCCCATCGTTGCTGGCCCCCTGCGCCGTACCGACTGCTCTCTCATTTCTGATGGCGCAGCCGCTTTGATCGTTGCCGATGCCGAAACCGCTTCTCACTTAAAGCGTGCCATTGCTTTTCGCGCCCGCACACAGGCCAACGACCTTATGGCGCTTTCCAGACGCGACGTGCTGGAGTTCCGGGGGGCTTCCATGGCGTGGCAAAAAGCTCTCACCAGCGCCGAGCTAGGCATCATGGACCTATCTCTCGTGGAAACACACGACTGTTTCACCATCGCTGAGCTACTGGAATACGAAGCTATGGGGCTTGCGCCAAAAGGCGAAGGTTACCGTGTCGTCCAAGAAGGACTTACGCAAAAAGACGGCGCCTTGCCCATCAACCCCTCAGGCGGGCTCAAGTCAAAAGGCCATCCGATTGGCGCTACCGGCGTGTCCATGCACGTTATGACCGCCATGCAGCTAATGGGAGAAGCCGATCAAATGCAGATTCCGAACGCGAGCCTGGCAGGTGTCTTTAACATGGGTGGAGCGGCGGTCGCCAACTACGTATCCATTCTGGAGCGCGTCAAATGAGCCAGCATGTACACACTAGCGCGCTACCCATTTCCACTCGGGTCATGAACCTTTCTCACTTGCTGACAGAGAGTTCGCGCCGTCTTTCCGATGAGATTGGCTTCGTATGGGGTGATATCACCTGGACATGGAAAGAGATGGAGGAGCGATCTCGGGCATTTGCGTATGCGCTAAGCCACGAATTGGGCCTTAAGAAAGGGGATCGTTTGCTGGTTCAATCCTCCAACTGTAACCAGATGTTCGAAGCGATGTTTGCGTGCTGGCGAATCGGCGCCGTCTGGGTGCCGACCAACTACCGCCAGTCGCCGGACGAAGTGGCCTATCTTGCAAGCTCTTCTGGAGCCAGAGCCTTGCTATGCGGCGCCAGCTTTCCACAGCATGCCGCCGCTTGCGACTCTGTCGAGATAACCGTTTCGATTGGAAAAAGTGATTTCGCCATCGATTACGAAACGCTGATCACACGCTACTCAGGTCAAAACCTGGCAGCAGCCGACGTCGAGCGCGATGACCCCGCTTGGTTCTTCTTTACGTCGGGTACCACAGGGCGCCCCAAAGCAGCCGTTTTAACCCATGGCCAAATGGCCTTCGTGATCACCAATCACCTTTGCGATTTAATGCCGGGAACCGGCCCTGAGGATGCATCGATTGTGGTTGCCCCGCTGTCCCATGGCGCTGGCGTTCATCAGCTCGCTCAAGTGGCTCACGGGGTCAAGACCATCCTCCCAGCCGAGGAAAAATTTGATCCTGCGACCATCTGGCAGCTCGTAGAGCAGTGGAAAGTGACCAACCTTTTTACCGTTCCTACCATCGTCAAAATGCTCATCGAGCACCCCAGTGTCAATCAGTACGACCACGCCTCTTTGCGCTATCTCATCTACGCAGGCGCCCCCATGTACCGGTCGGATCAAGTAAAGGCACTGGAAACGCTGGGGCCCGTTCTCGTTCAGTATTTCGGCCTGGGAGAAGTGACGGGCAACATCACGGTGCTTCCACCGGCCTTTCATCACATCGACGACAGCCACATGAAAATAGGTACCTGTGGCTTCGCGCGTACCGGCATCCAAGTACAGATTCAAGATAGTAACGGCGTCGAAGTTTCTGCGGGCGAAACAGGAGAGATTGCCGTTATCGGCCCAGCGGTATTTGCTGGGTATTATAATAATGATGAGGCCAACCAAAAGAGCTTTCGAAACGGCTGGTTTTTAACCGGCGACCTGGGCCATATGGATGATGAAGGATTCGTTTATCTGACAGGGCGGGTGTCCGATATGTATATCTCGGGCGGCTCAAACATTTACCCTCGGGAAATAGAAGAAAAGCTACTTAGCCACCCCGCCGTTTCCGAAACTGCCGTGCTGGGCGTACCGGACCCCGTGTGGGGCGAAGTTGGCATGGCCGTGTGTGTCTTTTACCCAGATCAGCACGTCGAAATATCTTCGTTGAATGCATGGCTCAGCGAACGCGTGGCGCGCTATAAAGTGCCTAAAAGCTACGTTATCTGGAGCGAAATGCCCAAGACGGCTTACGGAAAAATAACGAAAAAACTCATTCGAGAAACGCTCATCGAGCGCGGCGAGCTAAAGGAGATCACATGATCCCACTATCCAACCGCTCGACAAAGGCTGGCGCCATTCACCACCCGGGCACCCCAGCCCGGCACCGTTATCAAGCTCAGCGTTGCTATACAAAAGAGCGAGACATCACCCTTGAAGGCGGCCAAACGCTGCACGATGCTATCGTTCACGCGCTTGAGAAATATGGCATTACAGCCGCCTATTTGACGATAAACGACGCCGCCATGGAAAGCCTGCACTTCGTAATGCCAGGTAATGATCCTAGCGGCGCACATGCTGCATGGTATAGCGACACCTATCGTTTATCGTCACCTGCCAGGATACTTACCGCAGGCGCTCACGTGGGCCTACGCGACGGCGAACCTTTCCTGCACTGTCACGGGATATGGCAACATGGCAGAGAGCCTATAATGGCAGGCCACCTCTTGGCACCTGATTCACTATTAGCCACTGACGTTACGGCATCTTGTATCGCGATCGAAGGCGCTCACTTAGTCGTAACGCCGGATGAAGAAACTCGGTTTTCTCTTTTCGCTCCTTATGCGAACACGAATGACAGCACTTCTTCGAAAGCTAACGCAATATTATTGACGCTGCGTCCTAATCAGGACATCCATGAGGCGATAACCTCCATTGCCAAGCGTCATGAGATACCATCTGCGCAGATATTGGGAATTGGCAGCCTCATCAACACCTGCTTTACCGATGGCATTCAACTTGAAAGCCATGCCAACGAAATACTGATACTCGATGGGAGGTTGGAATCTGGGCGGCTCTCCCTTCAAGCGCTCTCGGTAGGCATTGGGGGCGAACAGCACCAAGGAGAGCTGGCATCAGGATGTAACACCATCTGCGTAACGTGCGAGCTATTGCTACGCTTTTCATAACGAGCGCAGAGGCGCTAACGCTTTCCCCGGCCTTCGGTAATACGTGCGATGTTCAAACTTATCATGCTTAAAAGAGCCGTTGCCCTAAGCGCTCTCATCTTCATGAGCGGTTGCAGTCAAGACAGCGGCTCGGGCCCATCGCCTACGGCTGATTCCGATATGGCAACCGATCAGTGGATTGGCCGATGGACCGGGGTAGAGGGTTTGTATCTGGATATTAGCCAGAACGACGCGGCTGGTCCCGGCCATTATCTGCTGGAGATGCAGTACGGCCTGGACGCCGATCAAAGCGGCACCTTCGAAGGCCAAGCAACGGACGAAGGCATTAGCTTTACCCGCAATGACGGCTCACACCTGCTTCGCGCCGGTGATAGCGAGGCCACTGGCATGAAGTGGCTACTGGATAAAGAAGAGTGCTTAGTAGTGCAACCTGGTGAAGGCTATTGCCGCGACTGATCGGTGCCGTAATTAAAAGCGGCAAAAGCCTATTCACTCGTCATCGCGACCAAACAGCCCGCTTTATCCAAGCTAAATTCAAGAAAATCTCGCGCCAGATACAGCGAGCCCGAATAGATGCTCTGGGCCTCGCGACGAATTTCCTCGATGGAAGGCGATGCCTGAGGATGAAACTGGTAACGCGGGCTAAAGTGCGTCAGCACCAGATGGGGCACGCCGGCCGCCTCGGCAAACTCTCCAACGAGACTGGCGTAGCTATGCCCTACTTCGCTCGCTTTTTCGGCCAACGCTTGAGTATAAGTAGCTTCATGTACCAGAACCTGCGCACCGGTGCACGCCTGCGCCAATAGCGCGGGACGATCGTTGTCTCCTGCAATTACGATCTTCCTAGGCGGGTGCTTTTGAATCAAGTAATCGCCGCTTCTCAAGCGCTTTCCGGCAAATTCGATATCAATGCCTTGCTTCACCTGACCCCACAATGCTCCACAGGGAATGCCATCGCGCTCAAGCTTGGCAGTATCCAAGTCGGCCGCAATGTTGATCTCAGTGAACGTGTAGGCGTAGCACGGCACCCGGTGTGAAAGCGTAGACGTCTCGACTTTCACTTGCTCGAAGGCCACCTGAGGCAGCGTGCTTGCATCGACGAACTCGAGGGCAAACGACAGTTCAAGCTCGGTAGCCGAAAAAGTTGTCTCAAGCCACGCTTGGATACCCAGAGGTGCAACGATGGTCAGCGGCGCCGTGCGCCCGTTCATCGACGCGCTGGCCAGCAGCCCCGGCAGCCCATAGCAGTGATCGCCGTGCACGTGGGTGATCAGAATCGCGCGCAGCCCATGAAGCGACAGCGGCGTATGCAATAGCTGATGCTGGGTTGCCTCGCCGCAGTCGATCAAATACCACCCCTTGCCGGTGCGCTCGCGAAGCGCCAGCCCGGAGAAGTTGCGCTGCTTGGTGGGCGTACCGGCGGAGGTGCCGAGAAAGAGAAGGTTCATGGTTTACACGCTTTTAGATCAGTGCTCTAAAGTTGATAGCAGCCACATTTATACTCAAACGATATCGCCATTTTCCCAAAGGGCGACAACGACGTGCATTTGTTGATTGTATTTTTTAGGTGTTGGATAAATCACTCGTTGCCAAAGTTGCGCCGGACTCTGCGCCAAACCCGGCTCCGCCTTTAACAGTTTTACCGCGTCCAGGGCGTGCTGCTTATTGACATTCGAGCGCAGATGTTTGCCCGCCTCAACCTCCCTGATCATGCCCTCCTCGACGAGTCCGAGAAAGGCAGAACGGGGGCACCCCTTTTTTCGACTGGCTTCCTGATCGGGAAAGATCTCTTGTGCAGACTCGCCCCAGGCATCGTTCGCCAGAGCGCCCGCTCGGCATTTAGCGGCTGCCTTTGAAGCAACCTGTGCATACTTGCTCATACTGCTCTCCTTCAAGTAAATGGCACCACCCTGATCAACCGACGCAATCGCCCCGTTTAAAAACGGCTATTGCTGACTATGCTGACTAGAGCCGCCAACCGCGCTTCCATAATAACGACAACGCCTTCGAGGAACTCCTATGCAGCGCCTGTACCGATACACCCTCATGATAGCGAGCCTTGGCCTGATGACCGCGACTCCCCTTCAGGCCTTCGATGGCCTGGTCGAAAAGCACACCTTCGAGATCGAGAACTTCACCACCCAGGGCGGCGAGACGATTCCGAGCGTTCAGGTGGGCTGGGAAGCCTACGGCGAGCTCAACGAAGCGCGCGATAACGCCATTCTGATCACGCATTTTTTCTCCGGCACCAGCCACGCCGCCGGGCGCTACGCGGAAAGTGACGTGCTGGCGGGCTACTGGGACGCCATCATCGGCCCCGGCAAACCGCTGGATACCGACCGCTTCTACATTATCTCCTCCGATACGCTGGTCAACCTCAACGCGTTGGACCCGAATGTGATCACCACCGGCCCGGCCACGACCAACCCGGCAACCGGCGAGCCCTGGGGCATGGATTTCCCCGTGGTCACGATTCGCGATTTTGTCGAGGTGCAGCGCGCGCTGCTGGAAAACCAAGGGATCGAAACGCTACACGCGGTGATGGGGCCTTCGATGGGCGCGCTGCAGGCGATCGAGTGGGCGAGCGTCTACCCGGAGCGGGTCGAGCGCTTGATTCCCGTGATCGGCAGCGGCGCCGCCGACCCCTGGCTGGTGGCCATGCTCGGCACCTGGGCGGCGCCGATTCGCCTGGACGCGAACTGGAACGAAGGCGACTACTACGACGGCGAGCCCCCGCTCGAAGGGCTCAAGGCGGCGCTCAAACTGATCACGCTCAACGCCAGCCACTGGCGCTGGGCGAACCGCACTTTCACCCGCGAGCGGGCGGACGAGAACCGCGACCCGGCGCAAGAGCTGGATGCCCGCTACGCGATCGAGCAGACGCTGGACGAGTTGGCCGCCGCCCGCGCGCAAACCGCCGATGCCAACCACCTGCTGTATCTGGTGCGCGCCAACCAAACGTTCGAGGCCGGCGGCGGCCCCGCCGATGAGGGGCTCGCCAACATTCAGGCGCCGACGCTGATGCTCTATAGCGAAGACGACCAGGTCTTCTCCGCCGAGGGCGTGCGCCGCACCGCGGCGCTGATCCGCCGGGCGGGCAACGAGGTAACGCTGGAAGCCCTCAAGGGCAATCAGGGCCACCTGGACGGCGTGTTCGCCATCGACCAGGTAAGCGATCTGCTGCGCGACTTCCTGAAGTAGACGCGCCCGGCCCACGGCGCCCCGCCCCGCGCGGGGCGTTTTATTGCCGCCGGTCAATATCCTCTCACGTTGGGGCGATTTCGGCGCGCCGCTGCGGGCGCGGCGGGGCGTTTCGTGTCTACACTGGTCAGGCCCACTTTGAATTCGAGGAGCCCATCGCCATGACCGCTACCAACGAAAAAGTCTTCATCAGCCCCGGCCGCTACGTGCAGGGCGAAGGCGTGATCGACCGCGCCGGCCACTACGTCTCGAGCCTCGGGCAGTCGGCGCTGTTGATCGCCGACGACGTGGTGTGGAAGATCGCCGGTGAGGCGCTCAGCAAGAGCCTGGAAAGCGAAGGCGTGCGCTTCGAGCGCGCGGTGTTCGAAGGCGAAGCCTCCAGCCGCGAGATCGACCGGCTAGTGGAACTGGGCCAGAAGCAAAAGGCCGAGGTAGTGATCGGCTTTGGCGGCGGCAAGGCGATCGACACCGCCAAGGGCGTGGCGGAAAAGCTCGAGGCCGCCTGCGCGATCCTGCCCACCACCGCCTCCACCGATGCCCCGACCAGCGCCCTTTCGGTGATCTACAGCGACGACGGCGAGTTCGAATCCTACCGCTTTTACAGCAAAAACCCGGACCTGGTACTGGTGGATACCGGCATCATCTGCAAGGCGCCGCCGCGCTTTCTCGCCTCCGGCATCGCCGACGCCCTGGCCACCTGGGTCGAGGCCCGCGCCGCCATTCGCGCCAACGCCAACAACATGGCCGGCGGAAAGGCCACGATCATGGGCGCGACCATCGGCGAGAAGTGCGAGGAGATCCTCTTCGAGCACGCCCTGCTCGCCTACCAAGCCAACCAGGCGCAGATCGTCACGCCCTCGTTCGAAGCGGTAGTGGAAGCCAACACGCTGTTAAGCGGGCTGGGCTTCGAGAGCGGTGGCTTGGCCGGGGCGCACGCCATCCACAACGGCTTTACGGCGCTGCACGGCGAGATCCACGAGCTGACCCACGGCGAGAAAGTGGCCTTTGGCACCGTCGCCCAGCTGATTCTGGATCAAACGCCGCAAGCCGAGCTTGAGGAGTATCTGGAGCTCTATTTAGCGCTGGGCCTACCCATCACGCTGAAGGCGCTCAATCTAGAGGACGCCAGCGAAGAGGACTTGTACCGCGTGGCGGAAGCCGCTTTGAAAGAAGGCGAATCTAGCCACAACCTGGCTTACGAGCTAACGCCGCAGCAGGTCGTCCACGCCCTCAAGGCGGTGGATGTGCATGCTCGGGCGTTCATGGAGAAGGTGGGGTTGAGCGAGTAAAATATTAAAATGGAGCGCTCCAGCGCTCCGTTATTTAACTGATCATTAAAAAAATTTACTTTATTGAAGATATAGAGTAAAGCAAACACCTCAAATCGTGATTTCTTAATCATTTTTCCATTTTTCTCAACGTGCCAATACCTTTTGATACAAAAAAACATGAATACACAACAAAAAAAATCATTCGTTACCATAAAAATCTAAACATACACCTATTACTAACTTAACATAGAAATATATTAATGGATTTTTAGATATATACAAAAGATGAAAACTAGTGAACAAAAATTTCGTAAAATACTTATCTACTACTATTAACTCACCTTGGAGCATGTGGCTAAGACTAATTACAGCCATGCTAGTATCTTCACTAGCATTTATAATTAGTTGTAGACGCATTGATCGCGATTCTTTCCTTTTGCCATTTTGGAAACGTTCGTACAATACAGGATTTTGGGATGCTTTTTGGGGATTTGGTGGTAATGCACAAGCTATTTGGATTGCACCCTCAGCAATAGTTAGCGTAGTTGCAGCTTTCAGCGTTTTATTTATTGCCTTTCGAGGCCTTTTCTATTATCCAAAAGACTTGAATTTAGTATTTTTGATTTCACTCCTGTCTGACTTTATTCTTTTTGTTGCATTAATAACAACGCTTGTATATGGTGGAGGAGCTATCGAGACATTTTACTATGCAGGTGCCTTCATTGCTGGTGTAGTATTTTTTGGGTTAAAAGAAATCAGCAGAGTAGCAATTCTATTTTTTATTGCACTAGTCTCTATCAGACTTCTTTTTGTAGAAGAAATATTTATTTATCTATATCTTTCTCCATTATGCGGACTTCTTTATTTTTTCCTGAGGGCGCCCTTTAGCTCATCTGGATTTAAAGAAAGCCTAGAAAAGTCTGGAAAAGACATTTTATCACCATTAAAAAATAAATAAAGGCCTGATATATGATTGTGTTCATAATTTCATTATTGGTTCTTGCAACGATAGCTACAGCTATAGCTTTTATTCCTCCTGGTTTTTTGATAGTTGGAGGCCTATGTATTTTAGGAGCTTTTTTGGCTGCAATAATTTTTGGTAATTAAAATTAGTTAAAAAACTATCATTTTAAGAGGAGAAAGTTCTAGAAGTAGCTGGTTAGCTGCAACTCGTACTATTCACTAAAAAAATTGGACACTCTGCACGGCAAAAAAAGTTACTTATAACACCGTCGCCCAGCTGATTCTGGACCAAACGCCGCAAGCCGAGCTGGAAGAGTATCTGGAGCTCTATTTAGCGCTGGGCCTGCCCATCACGCTGAAGGCGCTCAAGCTAGAGGATGCCAGCGAAGAGGACTTGTACCGCGTGGCGGAAGCCGCTTTGAAAGAAGGCGAATCCAGCCACAACCTGGCTTATGAGCTGACGCCCCAGCAGATCGTCCACGCCCTCAAGGCGGTGGATGTGCATGCTCGGGCGTTCATGGAGAAGCTGGGCATTAGCGAGTAACGATGCCAACGGCGAAGCGCATAGACGCTTCGCCGTTTTATGCTCAACCTCCCCGAGCACCTGTCCTTTGGCAAGTAGAGAACGAGAGCTCGCACAACATGATCAGTAAATCGTACATGCTATAAAGGGGCGGTCGACTTGGCTATTTAAACGCCCCTGAGGAGGCCTTATGCGCATCGTCTCTATCACTGAAGCCAGAAACGACTTGAAAGCCGTGCTGGACAATGTCGTCAATGATGCCGATACCACCGTCATCACGCGCCGCGATGCCGAAGACGCCGTAGTGATGTCGCTGGACTATTACAACAGCCTGATGGAAACGGTTCACTTATTGCGCTCCCCAGCCAATGCCGACCACTTGAACCGCTCCATTGCGCAATTCAAGGCGGGACAAGCCACGCCGAGAGAGCTGCCGGATGAGTAATCGCTTACTCTGCTGGGCGGATGAGGCATGGAGCGACTAACTCTATTGGTAGGCTCAAGACCAGAAAACGCTAAAGCGAATCAACAAGCTGATCAACGATATGAAGCGCGCACCTTTCGAGGGCATGGGTAAGCCAGAACCACTGAAGGAAAACTTCTCAGGGTTCTGGTCACGGTGAATCGACGATACCCATCGCCTGGTTTACGCCGTGGAGGAAGGTCGTATGACCATTCTCTCCTGTCGTTATCACTACTAGCCGCCCTTGTTAACTACGCTGCCTCGAAGTCCAAGGGGCGAATGCCCTCCAGGTTGACGGTCCTGCGCGCTACCCACAGATCATACATATCCTGCATCGCGAGCCAGCTTTCAGGCGTGCGACCAAGCACCCTGGAAAGACGCAGCGCCATTTCCGGGCTAATGCCGCGCTGGCCCTTGAGCAACCGATAAAAGGTGGAAGGCGCAACGCCCAAATTGGAAGCCAATCGACGAGAACTGATGCCGAAAGGCTTCAGATATATCTCACGAATCAACTCACCAGGATGCGGCGGATGATGCATCGTCATTAGTGATAATCCTCATTATGGATTGGCGCTAGCGTTTTCCTCGGCCACCTGGCGCAGCGCATCGACCAGCACCTCGGGGGGCTGGGCGCCGGGAATCAGGTAGCGCCCGTCGAGAATGAACCCCGGCACCGCATTCACGCCGGCGTCCATGAACCGCTGCTGCGCCGCTCGCACTTCTTCGGTGTACTGATCCGAGCGGGCGATGGCCTCGGCAGTGTCGCCATCCAGCCCCACGTCGATCGCCTTCTCGCGCAGCACCTGCGGGTCTGCCGGGTTCTTCGCCTCGCCGAAGTAGGCTTCGAACAGCGCTAGCTGTAGCGGCGTTTCCCGGTTTTGCGTGGCGGCCCAGGCCAGCACCCGGTGAGCCGCAAAGGTATTGTTCGCCCAGCGCTCCTGCGCACCGCGAAAATTCAAGCCAAGCTCATCGGCTACCTTCATAATCTCGCGCTGGGACGCTTCCATCGTCGCCGCATCCTTGCCGTACTTGCGGCACAGGTGCTCCAGAATCGGCTCGCCTTCCGGGGGCATGTCGCGGTTGAGCTCGAAGGGCTGCCAGTGAAGCTCGACCTCAATCTCGCTTTTCAGGGTTTCCAGCGCCTGCTCCAGGCGGCGGTAGCCAATAGCGCACCACGGGCAGGCAACATCGGAGACCAGGTCGATTCTGACGGTTTGCATCTTGTATATCCTTTTGACATATCCCAAAATTGGATCAAACTATAAACATTATGCACGTGCATAGGGCAAGTAACGACAGCATCGAGAGGTAGATTGCCATGGAAAAAGCAGCGGTATTCAAAAGCAATCGAAGCCAAGCGGTACGCATGCCTAAATCTGTTGCACTCCCCGAGAACGTGACCCGTGTCGATGTGATCGCGTTGGGCCGTGCGCGCCTAATTACACCCGCTGGAGAAGCATGGGACAGCTGGTTCGACGGCCCAAGCGTCACGGCAGATTTCATGAGTGAACGTGAGCAGACCACCGAGCAGGAACGTGAGAGTTTTTAATGCTGAAGTACATGCTCGACACCAACATCTGTATTTTCACTATCAAGCATAAACCGGCTCATGTCCGGGAGATCTTCAACCAGCACAGCGATCAGATTTGCATTAGTACCGTGACACTAATGGAACTGGTGTATGGCGCGGAGAAGTCCGCTTTCCCCGAAAAGAACTTGAGCGTGATAGAGGGATTCACCGCGCGGCTGGAGGTGCTCGACTACGACGCCAGCGCCGCCTACCACAGCGGAGAGCTACGCAGTGAACTGGCCAAGGCGGGTACGCCCGTCGGCCCCTATGATCAAATGATTGCCGGCCATGCTCGTTCAAGAGGGTTGATTCTGGTCACCAATAACACGCGTGAGTTTAATCGCGTGCCCGGGCTTCGA
>NZ_JBIFXR010000030.1:0-683 GCF_043558675.1 Halomonas sp. HNIBRBA4712
TGGCCACCTGCACGGACTTAGCGCACCGGAACTCAACCTGGCCATCGACCTCACGCCCGACGCTCTGCATCGGGAGACTCAGCGCCGCGTCAGCCTCGGCAATGGCGACCAGACCCAACCGCTGATTCAGGAGCGCGGCTATACGAACCTCGGCCAACTGGACCACCTCACCCTGCGCGGCGCGCAAAACGGCGGCGGCCAGCAATACCAGTACGACGCTCTGGGCCGCATGAGCTTCCGTACCCTGCAGGGTGAACAATCCAGAGTGATTGCCTACAGTTTGGATGCCGCCGGCCGTCTCACCGGCAGCCAGCACGGCGACCAGGCCCACCGCTACGCTGTCGATGCTGCGGGCAACCCTTTGGACGGCCAGCAGCCGGTCGCCGATAACCGCGTCACGCAACACAACGGCGCCCGCTACCGGTTTGATGGCGCGGGCAACCTGATCGAGCGGCAGCAGCCGGACGGTGAGCGCCTGACCATGGGGTATGACGGCGCCAACCGCCTGATCAGCCTTACCCGCACCAGCGCCTACGGCCACACCACCCAGGCCGCCTATCGCTACGACGCCTTGGGCCGCCGGATCAGCAAGACCGTCCAGCACGCCAACGGCACCACCGCCACCACCCGCTACGGCTGGGACGGCGACCGCATCGTGCGGGAAGAACGCGAGCATCAGCGCT
>NZ_JBIFXR010000031.1:0-443 GCF_043558675.1 Halomonas sp. HNIBRBA4712
CCGACGGCTTCGCTGGCCGACCCGGCCCCGATTACCAACGACGCCACCGTCAACGTGGGCAACCTCGAGGAGAACGCGACCTGGGAGTACTCGCTCGATGGCGGCACCACCTGGCTCGTGGGTGAAGGCACCGCGTTCGAGCTGCCGGAAGGCACCTACGATGTCGGTGACGTGCAGGTCCGCCAGACCGATGCGGCGGGCAACATCAGCGCGCCGGTGCGCCTCGGCGCGGTCGAAATCGATGTGACGCCGCCGGCGGCACCCACACTTGAACTGCTCAACGACACCGGCGAGGTGGGCGACGGCATCACCGCCGACGGCACCCTGCTGGTCGGCGACCTCGAACCCGGCGCGCTCTGGGAGTACTCGCTCGACGGCGGCACCACCTGGCAGAGCGGTCTGGGAGACCGCTTCGTGCTGCCCGAAGCCGACTACGCGGACGG
>NZ_JBIFXR010000032.1:0-404 GCF_043558675.1 Halomonas sp. HNIBRBA4712
ACTCGCTGCGGTATGTGTCCTGGAAGGACTACAGGGCCGTCACGGCGGATCTGAAGCAAATCTACAGATCGGCCACCGAGCAGGAAGCTCGAACGGCGCTGGACGACTTTGCAGAGCGCTGGGACGGCCAGTACCCGCAAATCGCCAGGTCCTGGTACAACCATTGGGACAATCTGATAACGTTGTTCGACTACCCACCGGCTATCCGAAAGGTGATCTACACCACCAATGCCATCGAGTCGCTGAACAGTGTTATTCGAAAGGCGACCAAACGCCGGAAGCTCTTCCCCAGTGATGATGCCGCACTGAAGGTGGCGTTCCTGGCGATCCAGCAAGCATCAAAGAAATGGACCATGCCGATCAGGGATTGGAAGCCTGCGCTGAATCGCTTTATTATCGAATTC
>NZ_JBIFXR010000033.1:0-376 GCF_043558675.1 Halomonas sp. HNIBRBA4712
ATCGATGGTCACGGCGCCCAGGGTCGAGGTGCCGCTGGTCGCGTTGTCCAGGGTCTGGCGCACCTGCACGGTGCCGGCGGCGTAGGTGCCTTCGTCCAGCACGAAGCTGTCACCGGTGCCGTCGATCCAGCTGGCACCGGCATCAGTGCTGTACTGCCAGGTCGCACCCTCGACTAGGCCCAGCACGTTCACGGTGCCGTTGCTGGTGATACCGTCCACCGCGCTGGTGCCGGTGTCCTCGGCAAGCGCCAGCGTCGGGGTGGCCGGCGCTTCCGGTTCAATCGGCGGGTCAACGGTCAGGTCGACGGTGATCGGGCCGAACTCGGTGACGTCGCTGACATTGCCTGCCGCGTCAGTCTGGCGGACCTGAACCTGG
>NZ_JBIFXR010000034.1:0-371 GCF_043558675.1 Halomonas sp. HNIBRBA4712
ACTGTGATACGGTGTTAAATTCCTCCTCGCATGAAATGCATGCATCGTCGAAGTTTTCCTTGTCTCACAGAAATTTGACCATAGCTCGTTATGGGGCCATAGCTCAGCTGGGAGAGCGCCTGCCTTGCACGCAGGAGGTCAGCGGTTCGATCCCGCTTGGCTCCACCATTTGATGACTCACTCATCGGTCGTCCGTTTGTCGTTTCGTGGTCAGTGATAAGACACACGCCCTGCGTTGGCTTATCACTGTTCATTGAACAGTCGCTCTTTAACAATGTACATCATGCTGACATGAACGTTTTTATAAACGTTCATACGTAAATTGTGTGATACGTCTCAAGCGTATCCGGCAATCGTTGTCATTGCGCGAT
>NZ_JBIFXR010000035.1:0-353 GCF_043558675.1 Halomonas sp. HNIBRBA4712
AAGTGGGAAACCTTTGAAAACGGTAATTACGCGGAGGGCAATTTACGCGCGCTTGCTCGGACACGGCGGGACGGTGAGCCGGTAAATGAGTCAGCGGTCGCGGAAGGGGTCTATGAAGCCTACCTCGACAGTGGCGCTGAGCCGTTAACGCGGAGTCCTATTCCCGAGGGTAACGTGTTAGCCGACGACCCTGACTATCAACAATATCTGAACTTGAACAGCAGCGGTTCGGATGGCGCGACATCGTCCTCCCACCAGGATGCATGTGATACAGAGCCAGACACTGACTTTGGCGTGCCCTGTGTCGAGTGTGAGCAGAGTGCCGGGTGCTGCCTCAAGGCGGGGGTGGTGCA
>NZ_JBIFXR010000036.1:0-282 GCF_043558675.1 Halomonas sp. HNIBRBA4712
TTCAATGAACAGTGATAAGCCAACGCAGGGCGTGTGTCTTATCACTGACCACGAAACGACAAACGGACGGCCGATGAGTGAGACATCAAATGGTGGAGCCAAGCGGGATCGAACCGCTGACCTCCTGCGTGCAAGGCAGGCGCTCTCCCAGCTGAGCTATGGCCCCATCTGACTGGAAAATATTCCAAGGCGATCGTTCCGGGTAATTTCATTCAGCGCAAGGCATTCGATGGCGACGCATGGCATTTCATGCGAGTCATTGAATAACGCAGCGATGGGTGA
>NZ_JBIFXR010000037.1:0-280 GCF_043558675.1 Halomonas sp. HNIBRBA4712
TGAATCCGAGTCGCTGTCGGAATCGGAGTCACTGTCGGAGTCCGAATCGCTATCGGAGTCCGAATCACTGTCAGAGTCCGAATCACTGTCAGAGTCTGAATCGCTGTCGGAGTCGGAGTCTGAATCGCTGTCGGAATCGGAGTCACTATCGGAGTCCGAATCGCTATCGGAGTCCGAGTCACTGTCTGAATCCGAATCACTGTCGGAGTCCGAGTCGCTATCTGAATCGGAGTCGCTATCGGAGTCCGAATCGCTGTCGGAGTCGGAGTCGCTATCCGAA
>NZ_JBIFXR010000038.1:0-256 GCF_043558675.1 Halomonas sp. HNIBRBA4712
GTCGGAGTCGCTATCCGAATCCGAGTCACTATCGGAGTCCGAATCACTGTCGGAATCGGAGTCACTATCCGAATCCGAGTCGCTGTCGCTGTCGGAATCGCTGTCGGAATCCGAGTCACTGTCGGAGTCAGAGTCACTGTCGGAATCCGAGTCGCTATCGGAGTCTGAATCACTGTCCGAGTCCGAATCGCTATCAGAGTCGGAGTCACTGTCGGAATCCGAGTCGCTGTCTGAGTCCGAGTCACTATCGGAATCA
>NZ_JBIFXR010000039.1:0-251 GCF_043558675.1 Halomonas sp. HNIBRBA4712
CCGTCAGGCCTTCTTCCCCACTGAAAGTGCTTTACAACCCGAGGGCCTTCTTCACACACGCGGCATGGCTGGATCAGGGTTGCCCCCATTGTCCAATATTCCCCACTGCTGCCTCCCGTAGGAGTTCGGGCCGTGTCTCAGTCCCGATGTGGCTGATCATCCTCTCAGACCAGCTACGGATCGTCGCCCTGGTGAGCCGTTACCTCACCAGCCAGCTAATCCGACATGGGCTCGTCCGATAGCGGGAGCCG